>NZ_JBIVLB010000005.1:0-119693 GCF_044751045.1 Streptomyces sp. NPDC088745 | reverse complement strand
GGGGGGCGCGGGCCCCCCGCCCCCCGCCCCCCCCCCCCCCCCCCGCCCCCATTTCCCCCGCGCGCGGGGGCCCCCCCCCCCCCGGGGGGGGGGCCCCCCCCCGACGGCACGGCGGCAGACATGGAGCGGTGGGTGCGCGCGGCACGGGCCGCACGCACCCACCGCGTGCGGGGGCGGGTCTCAGGCGGCTTCCTTCAGCGCCTGCGCCCGCAGCTGGGTGCAGCACCGGGTGATCAGCCGGGAGACGTGCATCTGGGAGAGGCCGAGGTCCTCGGCGATGCTGCTCTGCGTCATGTCCCGGAAGAAGCGCATGTACAGGATCTTCTTCTCGCGCTCGGGGAGCTTGCGCAGGCCGGGCTTGATGGCCTCGCGGTCGACGATCACGTCCAGCGCGGGGTCGACGCCCCCGATGGCGTCGGCCAGCGAGTAGCCGTCGCCGCTGCCGGGGAGTTCGGCGTCCAGGGACAGCGCGCTGAAGGAGTCCAGCGCTTCCAGTCCGGCGAGCGCCTCCTCCTCGGTCATCCTGGCCTGCGCGGCGATCTCGGCGACCGTCGGGGAGCGGCCGGCCATCGTCTGGGCCAGTTCCTGGTGCGCGGTGCGGACCCGGTTGCGCAGGTCCTGGACGCGGCGCGGGACGTGCAGGGTCCACATGTGGTCGCGGAAGTGGCGCTTGATCTCACCGGTGATGGTCGGCACGGCGAAGGACTCGAACACCGCCCCGTGCTGCGGGTCGTACCGGTCGACGGCCTTGACCAGCCCCAGGGCGGCCACCTGACACAGGTCCTCCAGCGACTCCCCGCGGTTGCGGAACCGCCCGGCCAGCCGCTCGGCCATCGGCAGCCAGGCGTTGACGATCTCCTGCCGGATCACCTCGCGCTCACGGCCCTCCGGCAGGCCGGCGAGCCGCCGGAAGGCCTCCGTGGTGTCGGGTGCGTCGTCGTGCGGATGCCGGTGCGGGCGGGTGCGCGGGGTCTGAGTGCGCATCGGATGGCTCCCTGGAACCTCTGTCACGGTGCAGACGGATGGGTGTCACCGTGGGGAGGAGGGGAGCCGGGCCCGGGCTCCGCGCCGAATTCACTCGGAACACGCCCGGAGCACTGTCCACCGCTCCCACGGACGTGCCTCCGGTCCGAAGCACGGGGTTCGCCTGCCCTGGCCCGTCCGCGGCAAACGGGGCGCGGCGGGATCTGTGACGCGGGGCACATCCGGGTGCGGGCGGCCACGACGACGGCGGTGGCCGCCCCGTGGTCGCCGGGGAGGCCACGGCCGTACGGCCGTCGCTGTCGGGGTGTCAGTCCGGCCAGTAGCCGGTGATCTTGCGGACGGCGACGGCGCCGCCGCGCTCCACCGAGGTGCGGACGACGGCGAAGATCGCCCCTTCGAGGGCGACGGCGGGCAGGATCTCGCGCCACGGGCGGTCCCGGTCCAGGCCGTCGGGGGCGTCGTCCTCGCCGGTGACCATCTTCCAGGTCTTGCGGAAGGCGAGTCCGGCGAGCATGCCGCCCGCCATGCCGAAGATCAGTCCCAGTGGCTTGTACAGCACTTTGCCCATGTCAGGCCTTCCTCCCCCGCATCACGTCCAGGGGTGTCGGTTCGCGCTCCGGACCCGCCGCGGGCGGGGGGAGCAGTACGTCTTCGCAGGCCCCGAGCGCGAGTACCGCTCCGGGCACGCGTACGGGCGGCAGCACCGCCAGGGGGTGCCCGGCGCCCCGGGAGGGAGGGGAAGCCCACTCCGGGCGCGGCCCCCGCACACGCCGTCCCTGACGGTTGCGGAATCCGCGCCCGGAGCCCATCCCTATCCCAAGGCGGCCTCGCGGCCGACGTTCGGGTCCCCCGGGGCGCGGATCCCAAACCCGGCGTCCCTCCCGGACAGTCGGCGGGGTACGGGGATCCGGGGCGGGCGGGATGTTTGGGGACCGTGTGTCGGGTACCAGCCCACAACCCCCGAATGAGCTTGGAGTGATGCATTCATGCAGCGAGGCAGCGACCGCGTCAGCCGTAGGCAGGACGACGAGATGAAGCACGAGCTGCAAGGACTGCTGCGGTCCGGACACCCGACCAGGACCGAGGAGTGGCACGACCCCGAGCCGGTCGCGGACGACGACCCGGAACTGGCGTCGGACATGACCCCCCGGCCGGGACTCACGGGCGAGTTCGAGAAGGTCCGCTTCGACCTGGCGCGGCACCTGGGCCGTACCCGCTTCCCGGCGGACCGGGACGCCGTGGTGTCCATGCTGCGCCACGACAACGCGCCCGAGCCGCTGTGCGAGCGGATCTCCGCGCTGGCGGAGGACTCGGTGTTCGCCAACATCCAGGAAGTGGCCGTGGCGGCGGTGCCCGGGGGCGCGCACTGACCGCGGGCCGGGCCCGTCCGGCACCCGCCGCACGTCCGGCGCCCGTCGGCCTCGCACCCCGGCCGGAGAGGCGGCAGGGCCGAAGGAGAAGACCGGGAGGACGGAACCGAACGCAGGCGGCCCACCACCTCGGCAAGGAAGACGCCTTCCCGGTCGGCAGGACCGTCGACACGGGCGGCGCCCGGGTGGACGAGCAGGCCGGGGTCTGCTCGGACGGCCCCGACGCCCTGGTCACCGGCCGCGACCGCGGTGACCTCAAGGCGTTCTGCGGGGCGGCCGCCCCGGTGTCCGCCCCGCAGTAGCCGTGCACGGCGTCGTACCGGGCCCCGCGGAGAACCGCCGCCCGCGCCGTACGACGCCCCGCGCCCGGCCCGCACCTCGCTGCGGGCCGGGCGCCGTCGGTTCGGGCGGGCCGATCAGGGTAACCGGGTGCCATGTCCGATTCCCTGGCGAATGTGCCCCTTCCGTCCCGCGCGCCCGGCGGCCGTGTCACCGACTGGCTCACGGCCCGCGACCATGCCGTCTTCCGTGCCGTCGCCAGCCGGCACTGGCCCGGCGCCGACCATGTGCTGCCCCGGCTGAGCCGCAGCGCCAACCACGGGCTGCTGTGGTTCGGCGCGGCGGCGGGCATCGCCGCGTTCGGCCGCAGCACCCGGGCGCGGCGGGCCGCCGTGCGCGGGGTGGCGTCCCTGGCGGTGGCCTCCGCGACCGTCAACACGGTGGGCAAGCGCTCCGTGCGGCGGGTCCGGCCGGTGCTGGACTCCGTACCGGTGATACGTCAGTTGAAGCGGCAGCCGATCACCACCTCGTTCCCCTCCGGGCACTCCGCGTCGGCGGCCGCGTTCGCCGCCGGGGTGATGCTGGAGTCGAAGGGCTGGGGGGCCGCCGTGGCGCCCGTCGCGGCGGCCGTCGCGCTGTCCCGGGTGTACACGGGGGTGCACTTTCCCAGTGACGTCCTGGTGGGGGCGGCCGTCGGGGTCGGTGCGGCGTTCGCCGTACGGGGCCTGGTGCCGACCCGTGACCAGCTCCCCTCCCCCGGCCGCCCGCACACCGACGCGCCCCGGCTGCCCGCGGGCAGGGACCTGGTGGTCGTCGTCAACAAGGCGTCCGGCAGCGCCGCCGCCAAGGCCGCGCTCGTACGGGACGCCCTGCCCGAGGCGGAGGTCCGCGAGGTGGACCCCGCCGACCTGTGCGCCGAGCTGGACAAGGCCGTCGAGCAGGGCCGGGCGCTGGGCGTGTGCGGCGGCGACGGCACGGTGAACCGGGCTGCGGTGGCCGCCGCCCGGGCCGGGGTGCCGCTGGCCGTCTTCCCCGGCGGCACCCTCAACCACTTCGCGTACGACCTGAACATCGAGACCGTGCAGGACACCTGCCGGGCGGTGGAGGCGGGCGACGCGGTCAAGGTGGACCTGGGGCGTTTCACCCCGGGCCCGAACCCCGACGGCGCCCCCGGATACTTCCTCAACACCTTCAGCCTGGGCGTCTACCCGGAGATGGTCCGCATCCGCGAGCACTGGTCGCCGCGCATCGGCGGCTGGCCGGCCGGTGTGCTCGCCGCCTACGAGGTGCTGCGCAGGGAGCGGCCGCTGAAGGCGGAGGTGCGCGGCAAGAAGCGCGGGATGTGGATGCTGTTCGCCGGCAACGGCCTGTACCAGCGGATGGGCCCCACCCCGGGCCGGCGCTTCGACCTCGCCGACGGACTGCTCGACGTACGCGTGGTGCACGGCGGACGGCTGCCGGGGCTGCGGTTGATACTGGCCGCGCTGTCCGGGCCGCTGAGCCGCTCCCCCTTCCACGCGGCGGGCCGGATGCGGCGGGTGCGGGTCGCCGGGCTGGAGCCGGGAACGCCGCTGGCGTTCGACGGCGAGGTGGTCGAGGCCCCGCCCGCCTTCACGATCGACAAGGCGGACGAGGCGCTGACGGTGTACCGGCCGCTGCCCACCGTGCAGACGGCTCTGTAGCGCCCACTGCCCACCGCGCGGACGGCTCCGTGGTGCCGCTGCCTACCGGGCGGACGGCTCGGTGGTGCCGGACCGTTGCCCGGGGAGGAGTTCGCCGTCGGCGTCCTCGTCCGTGGGGGCCTCGGTGACGTCGAGGAAGACCTGGTCGGCTTCCGGCCAGGTCTTCCGTATGTGCGACTTGATGCGCTCGGAGACCAGCTCGACGCGCTCGCTGTCCAGGCCGGGCATCAGGTCGATGCGGGCGGCGACCAGGGTGGACTCCAGGCCCAGGCGCATGGTGAGCAGGGCGGCGACCCGGTCGATCTCCGGCTGCTCGTCCAGCAGGCCGTGGATGCCTTCGCGCAGCTCCGGGTCGACGGCCTCGCCGATGAGCTGGGCGCGGGCCTCGGAGCCGAGCCGGTAGGCCACGTACACCAGGAGCAGGCCGATGGTCAGCGAGGCGGCGGCCTCGTAGGCGACCTCGCCGGTGGCCATGTGGGCGATCATTCCGGCCATGGCGACCAGGACGCCGACCACGGCGGTGGAGTCCTCGGCGACGACCGTGCGCAGGGCCGGGTCCTTGCCGAGGCCCTTGCCCGGCTGCTTGCGGACCTGCCACAGGGCGCGCACCAGGGAGGAGCCCTCGGCGACCAGCGCCACGAACAGGACGACCAGCCCGGCGACGTAACCGCTGGTGGACTCCCCCGACTCGCCGCCGCCCGGCTCGGTCAGGGCGCCGACCCCCTGGAAGAAGGAGAAGCCCGCGCCGAGCACGAAGATGCCGACGGCGGCGAGCAGCGACCAGAAGTAGCGTTCCTTGCCGTAGCCGAAGGGGTGCTGGCGGTCGGCGGGGCGACGGCTGCGGCGCAGCGCGGCCAGCAGGAAGACCTCGTTTATGCTGTCGGCGACCGAGTGCGCTGCCTCGGAGAGCAGGGCGGGCGAGGACGCGAGGAGCCCGCCGACGGCCTTGGCGACGGCGATGAGCAGATTGGCGGCGAGGGCCACCAGGATCGTGACGCGCGTCTTGCGGTCGGCGGCGCTCTTGTCGGGGCTGCTCTCGGCGGGGCCCGCACCGCCCGGGTCGCGGTGGTCCTTTCCGCTGTCGCTCACCGGGGTCAGTCCCGGGGGAGCAGGGGCCCCAGCGGCCCCAGGTCGATGTTGAGGTCCTCGGGCCTGAGGCCGAACTTGTCGCGGAGGATGTCCATGCGGTCCTCCAGCAGCATCAGCGTCATGCCGATCCGCTCCTCCTGGTCCTCGGTGAGCTCGCCGGTGTCCACGCGGCGCAGCGCCTGGCGCTCCATGAGCTGGCGAAGCAGCTCGACCACGGTCAGGACGAGCTTGGCGAGGTCGCGCTCCACGGTGTCGGCGTCCAGCTCGACCTGCTTGCGGCGGGCCTCGCCGCCGGTGGTCGCGGGGGCCGCGCCGGTGGAGCCGAGGCTGATGTTGCCGGCCCTGCCGGTGGCCACCGCCTCGTCCAGATCGGCGGTGGCGAACTCGGCGCTGGTGGTGGTGCCGGGCATCTGGGACGCGCCGGTGATCTGGTCGATCGTGTCGGCGATGCGGTCGAGGCGGTCGTCGTTCACGCCAGCTTCCTTGCTCTTCATGTCAGTTCATGTCCTCGAAGGGCGACGGGACGTTCTCGCTGACCGAGCTGATGAGGGCGTTGAGGTCGATGCGCACGAGATCGACGTCCGCGATCCGCAGGGTCAGGTCGCCGGAGAGCACCACTCCCCCGCCCAGCAGCCGGTCGAGCAGGTCGACCAGGGCGATCTCGCGCTGCGCGAGGGCGTCGATGTCGTGGTCGTCGGTGTAGTGCGTCATGCCGTGCCGCCCTCGGGTGCGCCGGTGCCGGGAGCGTCGCCGCCCGGGTCGTCGGCGCTCTCCTCGTCGCCGATCCCGGCGAAGGAGTAGGGGGCCCAGGGGCCGGTGAGTTCCACGGTGACGCTGCCGCCGTCCGGCGGGGAGAGCGCCTGCACCTGCTCCACGAAGGCCTCGCTGTCGGCGCGGGGCACCAGGTAGGCGGCGTTGAGCACGTTCTGCCCGGTGCGGCCGGAGATGCGACCGTCCTGGAGGCGGTGCAGCAGGGCGGCCTCGGCGGTCTCGGAGAGCTCCGCGTGGAGCTTGCGGCAGAGCGCGTCGGCGTTGCGGGACTCCCTCTCGCGGCTGCGCTTCTGGGCGAGCCGCTGCTGGAGGTAGCTGCGGCCCGCGCCCGGCTCGTCCGGGGACGGCGGGGCCTTCGGCGCGGCCTCCTCGGGGGCCTTGCGGGCGGCGTTGGCGTACACCTTCACTCCCCACTCGACCCGCCCGTCCAGGCGCTCCAGCGCCCGTACGAACCGGGCCCGGCCGTCCTCCAGCAGGCGGCGCACCCCGTCGTCGTCGCGGCACAGCGTCGCCAGGCGCAGCGGCAGCGGCGTCGTGACGGCGGTCAGCGCCGTGACGACGGCCTGATGGGTGCGGGCGGTGGCGGCGAGCCAGTCGAGGTCTTCGAGGTGGGCCTTCAGGGGCACCTCGTCGAAGTCGGCCGCGGGCACCGGGCTGACCACGGCGACCAGGCCGTCGTGGTGCAGCAGCCGGGGCGGTTCGCCGTCCAGACCGCGCCCGCCCTCTTCGGGGAGAACTCCCTCGAAGGGGCGGGTCACGGCGTAGACATAGCGGAGTTCGGCGGGTCCCGAGGGGTCCTGGAAGGTCTCGTCGGGCCCCAGGGGGCCGGCCGGGCCGGTGGGGGAACCGGCCCGGCCGGCGGATCCGGCGCGTTCGCTGGATCCGGTGCCGCTCGTGTTGCCTGTCATGTCTGTCATGCCTGTTCTGCTTGCCCGTCCTTCGCCTTTTCAAGCTCGGGAGCGGCGGCTTCCAGGTCGGCGATGCGACGCTTCAGCCGTTCGTTCTCCTCGGCGATCTCCCGGCGCCTGGCCCCGGAGGAGAGCGAGGGGTCGTCCTCCCACCAGTCGATGCCCATCTCCTTGGCCTTGTCGACCGAGGCGACGATCAGCCGGAGCTTGATCGTCAGGAGCTCGATGTCCAGGAGATTGATCTTGATGTCTCCCGCGATGACGACGCCCTTGTCCAGGACCCGCTCCAGGATGTCGGCGAGGTTCGCCCCGCCGCCCGACCCGTACGGGTCCGGCATTCTGGCGGCAGTGCTCATCGGTTGTCCTTGTCTGCGGAGTCGGCGTACTCACGCTGCTTGCGCGCGTCCGCGTCGTCTTCGTCGTCCGCGTCGTCCGCGTCGTCAGCCTCGTCCTCGACCAGTTCGGCGTCCTCGTACTCGGCCTCCGGGTCCTCCTCCTCGGCGTCGTCCTCGGCGTCCTCGTCCTCGTCGGCGTATTCGGCCTCGGCCTCGGGCTCGGCGTCCTCCTCGTACTCCGCCTCGGGCTCGCCCTCCTCCTCGGCGCCCTCCTCGTCGTACTCGGCCTCCGGGTCCTCTTCCTCGGCGTCCTCGTCGAGTTCCTCGTCCTCGTCCTCGTACTCGGCCTCGGGGTCGTGGTCCTCGTCCCCCTCCTCCTCGGCCTCCTCGTCGTGCTCGGCCTCGGGCCGGTCGTCGTCGGAGTCCTCGGGGGCGTCGTGGCCCTCCTCGCCCTCGTGGCCCTCCTCCTCGGCGCGGGCCTCCTCCTCCTCGGCGATGGCGTCCTCGTGGGTCTTGACGACCTCGCCGTCCTCGATGGTGCCGCGCCATCCGTCGTCGATGTCGCCCTTCATCGAGATGTGCCGCGCGTAGTTCTTGAGGTCGAGCCGGGCCCGGCGGCCCTGGGCGCGCCAGATGTTGCCGGTCTTCTCGAACAGCCCCTTGGGGTAGTACTCGATGACCAGGCACACCCGGGTGAGGTTGTCGCCCAGCGGATGGAAGGTGACGACGCCCTTCGTGGTGCCCTTGGCGCCCTCGGAGGTCCAGGAGAGCCGGTGGTCCGGCAACTGCTGGGTGGTGTGCGCCTTCCAGCTCCGGTTGGACCAGAAGACCTTGAGCTTCCAGTCCGACGTGGTGTCGTCGGCGGTGGTCGCGCTCTTGACGCCCTTGGCGAAGGAGGAGAAGTCCTCGTAGCGGGTCCACTGGTCGTAGGCCACCCGGACCGGCACGCCGACGTCGATGGTCTCCAGGATGACGGTGGGCTTGCCGCCACCGCCGCCCTTCTTGCGCTTGCCCTTGCCGCCGAACAGGCCGGAGAACGCGTCCTTCGCCTTGTCCTTCACATGACCGGCGCCGAGTTCCACCGCGGTACGCATCGGGCCCTTGCCCTCCGCGATCTTCCGGCCGCCGTCCAGGGCGAGCTTGGCGAAACCGGGGCTGTTGCCCTCGGCTATGTCGTTCAGCTTGTTCGTGGACTCGCCCAGCTTGCGGCCCGCGCCGGTCAGGATGCGGGTGACCTGGGCGGCCATGTAGGCCTGCGCCTCCTGCTTGAGGCGGTCGGTGATGTCGGGATCCGGCTTCAGCGAGCTCGCCGCGCCCTTGAGGTCAGCCACGGTTCTGGCCCCCCTTCGCGGTACCCGTCCTGCGGGCCGCGGTCTTCTTCGCGGTGCCGCTCGCGCCGGAGGCGGTCTTGCGGGCGCCGCCGGCCGCCTTCTTCGCCGTGCCGCCACCGGTCTTCTTCGCGGTGGACGAGGCGGTCTTCCGGGCCGTGCCCTGCTGCCCGGCGGAACGGGTGCCGCCGGTGGCCTTCTTGGCCGTGCCCGAGGAGGCCTGCTTGCGGGGGCGGGACTGGCGGCGCGGTTCGTCGCGCTCCTCCTCGGCCTCCGGCTCCTCGTCGTACTCCTCTTCGTCTTCGTCCTGGCCCTTGCCGCCCTTGTCGCCCTTCAGGCTGCTGATGTCGGGGACGACCCCGGCGGCCTTGTCCTGGACGTTCAGGGTGCGGTCGTGCAGCTTGTCCGCGAGCCCGCTGAGCTGGCGGTTGATGATCGCGCCGGTGGCGGCCTTGCCGACGCCGCGCATGTCCTCGCGGAGCTGGTCGCCCATCTCCTTGAACTGCGGGTTGTTCTGCAACTGCGAAGAGGCGAAGTCCATCAGCGCCTTCGGACTCAGCTGCAGCTTCTTGCCGGCGACGAACGTGCCGACGGCGAAGGCGAACTTCAGCTTCTTCGTCCGCCCCAGCAGATAGCCCGCGCCCACGGCGAGCCCCAGTCCGAGCCTGTTGTTCATTGTCCTTGCATCCCCTTCTGCTTCTGCTCCAGCCTGTCGAGGAGCGAGTCCTCCAGCCGGTCGAATTCGGCCTCGTCGATCTCCCCGGCCTCGAGGCGCTCCTCGAGGGCGCGGAGTTCGGCCTGGATGGCCGCCGGGTCGTAGTACTGCTTCTCCGCCTCGTCCACCACCTTCCGCAGCACCCAGCCGGTGCCGCGGACGGGGGCGAACGGCAGCAGAAGCAGCTCTCCCAGGAGCCCCACGGGGCTACTCCACGAAGCTGTACGGGGGCAGCGGGCCGTTGACCTGGAGCACCAGGTGCGGGGCCTCCCGCTGGAGGGCGTCGACGGCCTCGACGAAGTCGGCCGACTTCTCGCGCTCGACGAGGAAGGACACGTTGGCGAGCCAGCCGGTGGACTCCGGACCCGGGTTCGTGTCGACGGCGGCGCCTTCGAGGGACTGGTGGACCAGCTTCCCGTCGGACTTCTCGCGCTGCTGCACCGCGGCCACGACCCGTTCGCCCAGGGCGAGCTTCTGCTCGTACGTGCCGCCCCCCGCGGCCCTGTTGGCCTCGTTGAGGGTGCGCAGCTCGGCGTCGGAGGCCAGCACCTGGTGGAGCACGGCCTCCTCGTCGTGCGTGGCCTTCACGTTGTACTCGACCTTGCCCTCCAGGGCGTCGAGCCGCTCCAGGTAGTGCTTCTCGCGCTCGCCGAGGACGTTCTTGACCGTCTCGTCGTCCGCCGAGACGCTGCCGAAGCGCATCGGCAGGACCGCGCCCTGTGCGCCGGCCTCGGACAGCACGCTCTGGTGGGCGAGCAGGTCCCGGCGCTTGGGGCGCAGGTTCTCCGGCGCCTCGCTGACCAGGGCGGTCAGTTCACCGGTCTTGATGGCGTAGACCGGCTGCGGCGGATCGCCGACGCCGCCCATCTCCTCGGGGAGCGCGGGATGCGACGCCCGGGTGATGCCGTAGACGTACGTGCTCATTCCTGCTCCTCCTTACGGCGCGTCGTGGTGCGCCGGGCCCGCGGCTTGGACTGGGTGCTGCCCTCACGGGCTTCCTGGAACGCGCCGGAGATGGTCTCGGCGGCACCGGACAGGGCGCCCTTGGTCTTGCCGGACGCGCCCTTCTCCATCATGTCGCCGGTGATGTCGGTCAGCCCCGAGGGCTTCTTCGCGCCGGTCTCCAGGTCGAGGCGGTTGCAGGCCTCGGCGAAGCGCAGATAGGTGTCCACGCTGGCGACCACGACACGGATGTCGATCTTCAGGATCTCGATGCCGACCAGGGACACACGGATGAACGCGTCGATGACGAGCCCCCGGTCGAGGACGAGCTCCAGGACGTCGTAGAGGCCGCTGGTACCGCCGCCGCCTCCACCTTGCTGTGCCGGAACAACGGACATGTCGCCCGAGTCTCCTTCTCTGTTGGGTGCGCGGGGGCCGGTGCTACTTCTTGTCGGCCTGTCCACGCGCATAGCGGCCGACGCGGCGATATCCGGTGAGCTCGCCGTCGGGGTCCAGCTGGACCTCGTACGAAGCGAGCAGGCTCATGGTGTCGGGGACGCGCTCCAGTTCGAGCACCTCCACGCGCAACACCCAGCCACCCTCGATCTGCTCGAACGAGGACACGGATTCGGCGGGCATGCCGGTGAGTTCGGAAATCTGCTCGCGCGCCGCGCGCAGGACCTGCATGGGTCCCGGCTTCTTCGGCGGCTGCGCGGCAGGCTTCTCGTCCTTCGCGGCCTGCTCTCCGCTCTGCTCTTCGCGCTGTTCGTCGTCGGCCTTGGACGGGGTCTTCTTCGTGGTGTTCTCAGATGTGTTTGCCATGTCTGCCTCGGAGGAGCGGGTAACCGCACACGTCTGGCGCAAACCCTCCCGAGGAGAGAGTTGTTCGAATCACGCCGGGGTAACCGTCGCGCCATGACAACCACAGACAGCAGAGAGTTCCCGGAGGTCCGCACGCGCATTCCGGCGCGGCTGGACCGGCTCCCGTGGTCCCCCTGGCACTGGAGGATCATCATCGGCCTCGGCACGGTGTGGATCCTCGATGGCCTGGAAGTGACCATCGTCGGCAACATCGTCGTGCGGCTGGCCGAAGAGGGCAGCGGCATCGCGATCACCACCGCGCAGGTCACCACCACCGCGGCCGCTCTCTACGTGGCGGGCGCCTGTGTGGGCGCGCTGGTCTTCGGCCGGCTCACCGATCTCTTCGGCCGCAAGAAGCTGTTCCTCATCACGCTGGCGGTGTATCTCGTCGCGACGGCGGCGACGGCCTTCTCGGAGTCGGCGTGGTTCTTCTTCCTGTGCCGTTTCGTCACCGGGCTCGGCATCGGCGGTGAGTACGCGGCGATCAATTCGGCGATCGACGAACTCATCCCGAGCCGGCTGCGCGGCCGCATCGACCTGATCATCAACGGCACGTTCTGGGCGGGCGCGGCGCTGGGCGCGCTGGCGTCGGTGGTGCTGCTGAACACCGACGTCTTCCCCAAGGACGTGGGGTGGCGGCTGGCCTTCGGCCTCGGCGTGGTGCTCGGCGTGGCGATCCTGCTCGTACGACGGCACGTGCCGGAGAGCCCGCGGTGGCTGATGGTGCACGGGCGGGAGGAGGAGGCCGACCGGATCGTCAAGGAGGTCGAGCAGAAGGTCCACGACGAGACGGGGTCGCCGCTGCCGGAGCCGGAGGAGGAGATCACCGTCCGCCAGCGCGGGTCGATCGGCTTCCTGGAGATCATCCGGACGGTGTTCTCGCAGTACCGCAAGCGGGCGGTCCTGGGCCTGTCGCTCTTCGTCGGGCAGGCGTTCCTCTACAACTCGATCACCTTCGGGTACGCGGTCATCCTGGAGAAGTTCTTCGGGGTGGGGACCGGGTCCGCCGCGTACTACTTCGCGGTGATCTGCGTGGGGAACCTGCTGGGGCCGCTGCTCCTGGGGCACTTCTTCGACTCGGTGGGGCGGGTGCCGATGATCGCGGGCACGTACATCCTGTCCGGGGTGCTGCTCTTCGGCACGGCGATGCTCTTCCAGAACGGGGCGCTGACCGCGACGACGATGACGGCGTGCTGGTGCGTGGTGCTCTTCTTCGCGTCGGCGGGGGCGAGTTCGGCGTACCTGACGGTCAGTGAGGTCTTTCCGCTGGAGACCCGGGCGATGTGCATCTCGTTCTTCTACGCGGTGGGCACGGCGCTGGGCGGCATCACCGGGCCGATCCTCTTCAACGGGCTGGTCAGCAGCGGGAAGCCGGCGGACACGACGCTGGCGTTCTGCATCGGGGCGGCGCTGATGGTGGGGGCGGGGGTGGTGGAGGCCTTCCTGGGCGTGAAGTCGGAGCGCAAGTCGCTGGAGTCGATCGCGGAGCCGTTGAGCGCGGTCCGCTAGGCGGCGGGGTTGTGGGCCGCTCGGGCGCGGGGCGGCGGGGGGGCCGGGGGGCTCGTGGTTCCGCGCGGGCGCGTCGTGGTCGCCCGCGCGGTTCCCCGCGCCCCTGGCGGCATGCCCTTCGGGCCGCCGTCCCCCGGCTCCGTCCCGCCTTCCGCTAGCGCACCACGGTCTTCTCCACCATCAGCCGGACCGCCGCCGCGATCGACTCGGCGTCGATCCCGGCCCCGTACAACTGCTCGTCCGGCGTCGCCGAGCCGGGCATGCTCGACACCGCGAGCCGCACCAGGCGCGGCACCGGGCGGCCGTCCGCGTACGCCTCCGCGACCGCGTCGCCGAGGCCGCCCTCGGGGCGGTGGTCCTCGACGGTGACCAGACAGCCGGTCTCCTCGCCGGCCGTCCACAGCGTGGGCGCGTCCACCGGCTTGACGGAGTACAGGTCGATGACGCGGACCGCGATGCCCTCGGCGGCGAGCAGGTCGGCGGCGGCCAGCGACTCGTGCAGCGTGGTGCCCGCCGCGACCAGGGTCAGCCGGTCGTCGTCCGTGCGGCGCAGCACCTTGCTGCCGCCGACCGGGAACTCCTCGTCGGGCCCGTAGAGGACGGCGTCCTCGCCGCGCCCGGTGCGCAGGTAGCTGATGCCGTCGAGGTCGGCCATCGCGGCGACGAGCTTGGCGGTCTGGTTGGCGTCACTGGGGTACAGGACGGTGCTGCCGTGGATGGCGCGCATCATCGCCAGGTCTTCCAGGCCCATCTGGGAGGGGCCGTCCTCGCCGATGGCGACGCCCGCGTGGGAGCCGACGACGTTCAGGTTGGCGCGGCTGACCGCGGCCATGCGCAGGAAGTCATGGGCGCGGGTGAGGAAGGCCGCGAAGGTCGAGACGTACGGGACGTGCCCGCGTGCCTGCATGCCGACGCCCGTCGCGACGAGGAGCTGTTCGGCGATGTAGCACTCGAAGTAGCGGTCGGCGTGGTCCTTCGCGAAGTACTCGGTGCGGGTCGAGTCGCCGACCTCGCCGTCCAGGGCGACGACGTCGCCGCGCGCCGCGCCGAGCGCGGCGAGCGCCCGGCCGTAGGCGTCCCGGGTGGCGACCTTCTCGCCGCCCTTCTCGAAGGCCGGCAGGTCGAGTTCGCCGCCCGCCGCGGCGTGCGGGGCGCGGTCCTCGGCCGGCCGGTGCATGTCCACGTGCCGGGCGCGTACGCCGCCGAGTTCGGCGATCGCCGCGGTCGCGTCCGGGAGCGGCTTGCCGTGCTTGCCCTCCTGGTCGGCGACGGCCTCGACGCCCTTGCCCTTGACGGTGCTCGCCAGGATCGCCGTCGGCCGGCCGGTGGTCGAGCGGGCCTCGGCGTAGGCGCGGTCGACGGCCGCCGGGTCGTGTCCGTCGACCTCGACGGTGTGCCAGCCGAAGGCCTTCAGCCGTCGGGCGTACGCGTCCAGGTCGCGGCCGTGGCGGGTGGGGCCGCGCTGGCCGAGCCGGTTGACGTCGACGATCAGGGTGAGGTTGTCGAGCCCCTCCGCCCCGGCGTGCTCCACGGCCTCCCACACGGAGCCCTCGGCCATCTCGCTGTCGCCGCTGATCACCCACACCCGGTAGGGAATCCGGTCCAGCCGCCGGCCGGCGAGCGCCATGCCGACGCCGACCGGCAGCCCCTGCCCGAGCGAGCCGGTCGCCACGTCCACCCAGGGCAGCCGGGGCGTGGGGTGGCCTTCGAGCCGGCTGCCCCGGCTGCGGAAGGTGAGGAGTTCCTCGTCGGTGATGGCGCCGGCCGCCCGGTAGAGGGCGTAGAGGAGGGGCGAGGCGTGGCCCTTGGAGAGGATCAGGTGGTCGTTGCCGGGGTGGTCGGGGCGGTCGAAGTCGTAGCGCAGGTGGTGCGCGAGGAGTACGGCGGCCAGGTCCGCGGCGGACATCGACGAGGTCGCGTGCCCCGATCCGGCGGCGTCCGTGGCGCGCACGGAGTCGACCCGCAACTGCTGTCCGAGCTCGGTGAGTTCGGCGACGGAGAGACCTGAGGTTCCTTCGGTGGGCATGTTTCTCCTCGTACGGGTCTGGCCCGCCGCTCCGCCTGAGGTGCGGGGCGCGCGGGTGCGGAGGGGCCGTGGTCCCGGGACCCGTCCCGCGTGCCCGCGGGCGACGTACCCAAACTCCGTGATCGGTGTGTTTCCGGGCGTCCTGCCGGGATACTCGGCAGACTGACGCCGCCGGCGGGCGCACGGACCGTACAGACCGCACGCGCGTACGGCATCCATGGATCACGTTCGGACGGTCCGCGTCCGGGCAGCTCGCCCCACCGTCGGGAGGCACATCCCCATGACCGCATTCGGCTACTTCCTCAGCTGCGAGGAGTTCGGCCCGGCCGAGCTGGTGGAACAGGCCCGGATGGCCGAGCAGGCCGGCTTCGAGGCCCTCTGGATCTCCGACCACTTCCACCCGTGGAACAGCGAGCAGGGCCAGAGCCCGTTCGTCTGGTCGGTGATCGGCGCGCTGTCGCAGGCGGTGTCGCTGCCGGTGGAGACGGCCGTGACCTGTCCGACGGTACGGATGCACCCGGCGGTGGTGGCCCACGCGGCGGCGACGGCGTCGGTGCAGTTGGGCGGCCGCTTCCGGCTCGGGGTGGGGTCGGGCGAGGCGCTCAACGAGCACATCCTGGGCGGCCCGTGGCCGAGCGCCCGCGTCCGCCTGGAGATGCTCGAAGAGGCGATCCTGCTGATGCGCAACCTCTTCGACGGCAACGAGGTCAGCCACGAGGGCAAGCACTACCGCCTGGAGAACGCCCGCCTCTACACGGTCCCCGACGAGCCCGTGCCGATCGACGTCTCCGCCTTCGGCCCGAAGGCGATGTCGCTCGCCTCCCGCGTCGGCGACGGCCTGATCACCATGAAGCCCGACGAAGGCGCGGTGACGCGTTTCCGCAAGGGCGGCGGCGGCGCGAAGCCGGTGAGCGGGGGCTTCAAGGTCTGTTACGGACAGGACCGCGAGGCGGCCGTCCGCACCGCCCACCGGCTCTGGGCCCCGGAGCAGCTCCCGGGCGAAATGGGCCAGATCCTGCCCACGCCCCGGCACTTCGAGCAGATCTCCACGCTCGTCACCCCGGACATGGTCGCCGCGAACGTCGTCTGCGGCGACGACGTGGACGCCCACGTCGGCCGGCTGCGCGCCTACACCGGGGCCGGCTTCGACCGGGTCTACGTCAACCAGATCGGCCCCGACCAGCGGGGCTTCTTCGACTTCTACCGCACGAAGGTCCTCCCCCAGGTCCAGGAGCCCTGAGATGAGACTGACCCAGGCCGCCCACCAGCCGTCCCCCGCCTGGCGCGCGGCACTGCGCGCCCGGCTCGCCCACCTCCCGGCCCGGATCAAATCACTCGCCCTGCGCCGCCGCGACGCCTGACGGGCGGTGCGACCCGATGAGCCCCCTGCTCCCCCTGGAACGTCTCGACGTGGCCTGCTACCTCGTCCCCACCGACGCCCCGGAGGCGGACGGCACGCTGAGCTGGGACCGTACGCCGGTGGTGGTGGTCGAGGCGCGGGCCGACGGGACGGCGTACGGCACGGGCTGGACGTACGCGCCCCGGGCGGTGGGCGCGTACATCGCCCAGGAGCTCTCCCCGCTCCTGCTGGGCCTGGACGTGCTGGACATCCCGGCGGCGCACGCGGCGATGTGCGCCGCGGCCCGCGACCACGGCCGCCCCGGTCTGGTGGCGGCCGCGGTCTCCGCCGTCGACATCGCCCTCTGGGACCTCAAGTCCCGTCTGCTGGACCTCCCGCTGGCCCGTCTGCTGGGCGCGGCCCGGCGCACCGTCCCCGTCTACGGCAGCGGCGGCTTCACCACGTACCACGACACGCACCTGGCGTCGCAGCTCGGCGGCTGGGTGCACGGCCAGGGCATCGACCGGGTCAAGATCCGGATCGGCGAGGCGTGGGGCCGGGCGGCGGTCCGCGACCTGGACCGGGTCCGGCTGGCCCGTGAGGTGATCGGCTCCCGGGCGGAGCTGTACGTGGACGCCGGCGGGGCCTACACCCGCAAGCAGGCGGTACGGATCGGGGGCCCGCTCGCCGAGCACGGCGTGGGCTGGTTCGAGGAGCCGGTCCCGGCGGACGACCTGGCCGGGCTGCGCCTGGTCCGCGACGCGGTCGTCTGCGACGTGACGGCGGGCGCGGCGGGCGACCTCGCGTACTTCGCCCGCGCGGCGGCGGACCAGGCGGTGGACTGCCTGGTCCTGGACGCGACGCGCTGCGGCGGCCTGACGGTGTTCCTGCGCGCGGCCGCGCTCGCCCAGGCCCACGGCCTGGAGGTCTCGACCCGGGGCGCGCCGCACGCCCACGCGCACGCGGCGGCGTCCGTCCCGAACCTGCGCCACGTGGAGTGGTTCCACGACCACGTGCGGGTGGAGTCCCTCCTCTTCTCCGGCGCCCTGGACCCGACGGGCGGCTCACTCCGGCCGCACGCCTCCCCGGGTCACGGCGTGTCCCTCCGCCACGAGGACGCGGAGGCCTACCGGGCCGCCTGACCGGACGGGGCAGCGGCCGAAGGACACGCCCGCGCGGGGCGACCGGCCACGACGCACCCGCGCGGCGACCGTGCGGAGCCCGCGAGCGGCGGCGAAGGGGCGGGACCGGCCGCCCGGACCGCCCACGACGTCACGCCGCCCACGCCGTTCACGCCGTCCACATGACAAGACTCCCGTCTCACATGCCAACACCCCGGCATACGGTGTCCCCACCACACCCGGACCCCCGGACGAAGGGCCCCGCCATGCCGGAAGAGACCGCCACCTACACCCACGGCCACCACGAGTCCGTGCTGCGCTCCCACACGTGGCGCACGGCCGCCAACTCCGCCGCCTACCTCCTCCCCCACCTGCGCCCCGGCCTGCGCGTCCTGGACGTGGGCTGCGGCCCCGGCACGATCACCGCCGACCTGGCCGCCCTGGTCGGGCCCGCAGGACACGTCACCGGCGTCGACTCCGCCCCCGCGATCCTCTACCGGGCCCGCGCCACCGCCGCCGAACGCGGCCTGACGAACGCCGACTTCGCCGCCGCCGACGTGCACGCCCTCGACTTCCCGGACGGCGCCTTCGACGTGGTCCACACCCACCAGGTGCTCCAGCACGTCGGCGATCCGGTCACCGCCCTGCGCGAGATGCGCCGCGTCTGCCGGCCCGGCGGCATCGTCGCGGCCCGCGACAGCGACTACCGGGCGATGACCTGGTATCCCGAACACCCCGTCCTGGACGCCTGGTCGGCCCTCTACCGCCGCGTGGCGCGCGCCAACGGCGGCGAGCCCGACGCCGGCCGCCGCCTGCGCTCCTGGGCCCTGCGCGCGGGCTTCACCGACGTGACGTCCTCCGCCGCCACCTGGTGCTACGCGACCCCCGAGGAGCTGAGCTGGTGGACCGGTCTGTGGGCCGACCGCACCGTCGCCTCCTCCTACGCGGCCCGCGCGACCGGGGACGGCCACGCCACCGAGGCGCAGCTCCAGGAGATCGCGCGGGCCTGGCGCGCCTGGGGCGCCCAGGAGGACGCCTGGTTCATGGTCCCGCACGGCGAGATCCTCTGCCGCGCCTGACCGGAACGGATCACGTGCGCCGGCCGCCCCAACTACCCTCTCCGGCATGGAGATCCGGGGAACCACACTGCGCATCTACGTGGACGGCGCCGACGCCCTGGCCACCACGGCCGCCTTCTACGAGCGCATCACCGGCGTCACGGCGCAGCGCTTCAACCGCGGCGGGGTGTCCGTCGCCGCGGTGGGCTGCTTCCTCGTGATGAGCGGCCCGCCCGAGGAGATCGACCTGCTCCGCAAACTGACGGCGACGGTCGCGGTGGACGACGTCACCCGGGCCCATGTCACGCTGACCGCCGCCGGCGCGCAGATCATCGCGGGCCCGGTGCCGACCCCGGCGGGCCGCAGCCTGATCGCCCTGCACCCGGACGGCTCGGTCTTCGAGTACGTGGACCGCAACCCGGCCCGCTGACCTGCGGAAAAGGCCGGACGGCCGCTCAGGACGGCTGCCGGGCGCCGGACGCCCCGGGCAGCGGCCCGTCGGTGACCGTCGCCCACACCTCCCTCACCTCGGCCGACCCCTCCCGCAGGTCGGCGACCTCGAAGCCCGCCTCGAACACCGCCCGGGCCGCCTGCCGGTCGCCCTCCGCGACCAGCAGCCGGGCCTCGATCAGGCGGAAGCGTCCGGTCGCCCGGGTCCCGGCGTCCAGGCCCTCCCACACCGTCCGTGCCTCGGCGGTGCGTCCCACCGCGAGCAGGGCGTCGATCGCCTCCCGGCCCAGGGCGGCGGTGGCCGCCGTCCACTGCTCGCCGTCGCGGCGCTCCCCGCGGAGGTCGGCGAAGGCCTCGGCGTACAGGTCGGCGGCCCGCTCGCAGTGCTCCGCCTCGCAGTCGGCGAGGGCGAGGTTGCGCAGCAGGGGCCAGCGGGAGGCGGCCCGTCGCAGGCCGCGCTCCCAGCTCCGTACCGCCTGCGCGAGGTCCCCGGCGTGCCACTGGGCGACCCCGAGGTGGTACTCGGTGAGGGGTTCGGCGGGGGCGGTCTCCAGCATGTCGCGCCAGTGCGGGGCGACCAGCGACGGGCCGGGCGGGGCCGCCTCGCGCGGGGCCGGGAAGACCCCGGAGCGCAGCAGCTCCAGCCAGGGCCGCTGCTGTTCGCCGACGGTCGACTCGGGGAAGGGCGTGCCGGGCAGCTCGTGTCCGCCGCGCAGCACCTCCAGGGCGCCCCAGCCGGAACCGGTGTGCAGGATCTCCCCGGGTTCCTGGTCGGCGTGGGCGAGCCAGGCGGTGTACGCGGCCTCCACGGCGGCGCGGGGCAGGGCTTCGCCGAGGGCGCGCTCGGCCTCGGCGCGGGCGGCGGCCCAGTCGTCGCCGTGCACCGGGGCCGGGTCGGCGGACAGGGGCC
Organism: Streptomyces sp. NPDC088745; assembly: GCF_044751045.1. NCBI lineage: Bacteria > Bacillati > Actinomycetota > Actinomycetes > Kitasatosporales > Streptomycetaceae > Streptomyces > Streptomyces sp. NPDC088745. The sequence goes on along the minus strand of NZ_JBIVLB010000005.1, from coordinate 100,016 downwards.
CGTACGCCTCCAGCCAGCTGACGTCGGCGCCGGGCTCCAGGGGCACGTGCTCCAGTTGGGTACGGGCAAGGCCGGCCTGGATCTCGGCGTAGCCGCCGGTGCCGGGCTCGGTGAGCCACTCCTGCCACCGGCGGCCGTCCGCGCCCGTGCCCCAGACGAACAGCTTGCGGCCGCGCAGCCGGTCGGTGGAGGTCTGGACGAGCCCGGTGCCGGAGGCGTCGAGGGAGACGATCCACTTCCGGGCCTCCCCGGGGATCTCGTAGAAGTAGTCGGCGGGGTCGGCGCTGCGGGTGGGATAGGTGCGGTCCGCGCCGTCGGAGCGCGGGACCGGGACGCGGGCGAGGGTGTGCTCGTACCCGAAGCGCCAGGCCTCGTCGGCGGGGGCCAGGACGCGGGTGTGCTCGTCCTCGGGGACGGCGGTGTTGGACCACCAGTAGACGGGCGCGGGGCGCTCGTGCGGATTGCGGACGCGCACGCCCGCGTACAGGAAGTCGGAGTCGGCCGGCAGCCACAGGTCGATCTGGAAGGGCAGGTCGCGCAGCCGCTCCCACTCCCAGAGGCGGACCATCTCGCCGCCGTCGGGGGCGGGCACGACTGCCGCGTGCAGCGGGGCGCAGGTGAGGGCGGTGTGGCCGGTGGCGCCGATGTTCCACTCGATGCCGCCGGAGAACCAGGCGCCGTTGAGGGCGAAGCCGGCCGGTTGCAGGACGGGGTTGCGGTACACCAGCTCGCGGCCGGTGGACTTGTGGTGCAGGGAGTGGATCCGGCCGCCGAGGCCGGGGAGGACGGTCGCCCGCAGACGGTCGTTCTCGATGACTATCGCGTCGAACCCGGTGTCGGCGCGCTCGCGCCCGTATCCGTCGCGGGTGCGCACGGGAAGCGTGGTGCGCAGCGGCGCGTTGCCGATCTGCCGCTTCATGTCGCGCGGCAGCCCCTCCTTGGTCCGCTCGTCCAGCTCGTGCACCCCGCCGGGGGCGCACAGTCCCGGCAGCGGGTTCTCCGGGCCCAACGGGGCCGCGGGCAGGGTCAGTCGGTCGCGTCGCACGCTCGTGGCCACAGGAACCTCACTCGATCACCGGCACGCTCGGGCGCACGGGTCCGCGCACCCCTCTTCCGCGACCATCCGAACACGCTGGGTACCGGCCTGACCAGGGGTTCCGGCGAGCCGGATTAAGCGAAGGCGGAAAGTGGGCGCTCCCCGTAGCCTGCTTGCCGGGGTCCGCCACCGGGGCGGACGGACACAGCGGAGGGGCTGACGCCGCATGGGCACGCAGCACACGTACCGGGTCATCGTGCGGGGCGCCTGGGACGGGCTGACCGAGGAGAGCCGGACCCGGCTGCTCGCCGGGAAGGACGCGCACGGACTGGCCTCGATGCAGTTCTCGGCCGAGGGTTCGCTCACCTACGACGTGCCGCTGAAGCACTTCTCGATGCGGTACGTCGTGGAGTCGGACGCGGCGGACGGCCCGGAGATGGCGGGCGCGATCGCCGAGGACCGCGCCGAGACGCACCTGAGGTCCCTGGGCCACGCGCACACCGAACTGCGCTCCACCGTGACCGACATGGACACCATGAAGATCAACCGGAAAGCGCGGCGGTGAGGTCGACCTCGACGAGCTGGCCGGCGAATCCGAGCTGTGCCACGCCCAGCAGGGTGCTGGCGCCGGTGAGGGCGGGGGCGAGCGGGGAGGCGAGCAGCCGTGCCCACACCGCCCCGAGTGCCGCCCGGTCGTCCGTGACGACGTAGACGACGCTGCGGACGACCTGTTCGGGCCCGGCGTCCACGGCGGCGAGCGCGGCCAGCGCGTTGGCCACCACCTGGTCGGTCTGGGCGAGCACGTCGCCGGGGCCGACCAGGTCGCCCGCCGTGTCGAGCGGGCACTGCCCGGCGAGGTGCGCGGTGCGGCCCGCCTCGACCACGGTGACGTGGTGGTAGCCGGGGGTGCGGTGCAGGGTGCCGGGGTTGAGCCGGGTGATGTGATCACTCATGGGGGTCATGCTGCGGGGCCGACTCCCCTGTCCGCAAAGGGTTTCGGGGCCGGTACTCGGGGGCGGTGACCGCCCAGCGTTCGTGGTCGCGCCAGGCGCCGGCGAGGAAGAGGAAGTCCGGCGAGTAGCCCTCGTAACGGAATCCGGCCCGGCGCACCAGCGCCAGCGACGCCTCGTTGCCGGGCTGGATGTTGGCCTCCAGCCGGTGCAGTCCGAGGCGGCCGAAGGCGTGCCGGATCACCAGGTCCAGGCCCTCGGACAGCAGGCCGCGCCCGGCGGCGTGGGCGAACGCGCCGTAGCCGAGGGCGCCGCTCTGGAAGGCGCCCTCGACGATGTTGTTGATGTTGACGAATCCGGCGATCCCGCCGTCGTCCCGGGTGCAGACGAGGAAGCCGACCCGGGAGGGGCTTCCGACAAGGGCGCCCGCGTACCCGTGGAACGCCTCGACGGTCTCCGGTGCGGTCAGCCACCGCCCGTGCAGTGCGCGGCTCTCGCGGGCCCGTGCGGTGAACTCCGCGGCGTCCTCGCGGCGGAACGGCCGGATGCCCACCCGGGGGCCTTCGGCGAGGTAGGGGGCGGGGCTGGTGCGTGGTTCGGACATCCGGCCAGGCTACGACTGCCGGGCGGGGCACTTCTCGTTGGTCTTGACCACACCCAGCTCCAGCGTGCCGCCGCGCAGCTTGGTGCCGGCCTTGGGCGACTGGGTGCACACCTTCCAGTTCGGCGGCCACAGCACCTTGCGGTGCTCGCCGCTGAGGTCGTGGATCTTCAGGGCGGTCTCCGCGCTGACCGTGCTGTAGACGCGGAACAGGTTCCGGCCGACGAAGTTCGGCAGCGGCTGCGGCTCCTCGGCCGCGACCGCCGCGACCGGCGCGGGGGCCGCCGGGACCGCCGGGGCGGCCGTCGCCGCTCCCGTCGTGACCGCCGTCAGGGTCAGTACCGCACCGGCCGCCGCCATCGCCGCACGCTTGCGTACCACTTGTGCCTCCTGCGTCACTGGGGGAAGGCAGACGTCCTCCCCTCTCGCCCCCCAGCATGGGCAGACACGGCGTGCTGACGGGCAGTCGAGGCAGCCGTACGGGTGATGCGCGCTGTTACGGTCCCGGCATGACCGACACCCCGAAGCGCATCGAACGCGTCCCGTTCGCCGGCGACGAGAAGGCGACCCTGCTCGCCTCGCTGGACCAGCACCGCGACATCGCCCTGTGGAAGCTGGAGGGCCTGGACGACGAGCGGTTGCGCCGCCCGATGACTCCGACCGGCACGAGTCTGCTGGGGCTGGTGAAGCACCTGGCGGCGATCGAGTACGGCTGGTTCTGCGAGACGTTCGGCTACCCGGCCGAGGAGCTGTGGTTCGCTCCCGAGGACGACCTGACCGTCGGCCCCGACGAGACGGCGGCGCGGATCGTCGCACTGTACGGCCGGGCCAGGGCGGCCGCCGACCGGGTGATCCACGACCTGGACCTGGACCACCTGGGCACGTCCTGGGACGGCACGAGGGTGTCGCTGCGCTGGGTGCTGGTGCACATGCTGGAGGACACCGTCCGGCACACCGGCCACCTGGACATCCTCCGCGAACTCGTCGACGGCGCGACCGGCGACTACCGCGACACCTGGGAGACCGGCGCCGCCTCGTGACGGCGGGTCACACCAGCGCGGGGGCGTCCAGCGTGAGCGTCCCCGCGTCGGCGTCCAGCACCGCGGGCACGCCCAGCGGCACGGTGAGCGCCGTCGCCGCGTGGCCGAAGCCCAGCTCCTCGACGACCGGCACCCCGAGCGCGCCGAGCCGGTCGAGGAGCACCGGGCGGATCTCGCTCTCGTACGGCCCGCAGCCGGCCCACGACCCGAGGGCGATCCCGGCGATCCCGTCCAGCCAGCCGGAGCGCAGGAGTTGGGTGAGGAGGCGGTCCAGCCGGTAGGCCTCCTCACCGGTGTCCTCGACGGCCAGCAGGCCGCCGCGCGCCGAGGGCCTGGCGTGCGGGGTGCCGAGCTCGGCGGCGAGCAGCGAGACGCAGCCGCCGAGGGTGACACCCGCCGCCCGGCCCGGCACCAGGGTGCGGGCGGTGGGCAGGCCGAGGACGCGCACGGACTCGGGCTCGAAGAGGGTGGCGCGCAGGCTGTCCTGGGTGGGCCCGTCCTTGACGAAGGCGACGGTGGCGGTCATCGGCCCGTGCAGGGTGGCGACGCCCATGCGGGTGGCGAACGCCTCGTGCAGCGCGGTGATGTCGCTGTACCCGATGAACGGTTTGGGCCGCCCGTACGCGGCGGTGGCCTCCCGCATCGCCGCCCAGTCGACCAGGTCGACCATGCGCTGGGCCCCGTATCCGCCGCGGGCGCACATCACGGCGGCGACGGCGGGGTCGCACCAGGCCTCGGTGAGGTCGCGGGCCCGGTCGGCGTCGTCGCCCGCGAGGTGGCCGAACTCCGGGTGCCGGTCGAGGACGTGCGGCAGCACCACCGGGTCCAGGCCCCAGCCGCGCAGGACGTCGAGCCCCGCGTCCAGCCGTTCGGCGGGCACCGGGCCGCTCGGGGAGACGATCGCGACGCGCGCGCCCGGGCGCAGCCGGGCGGGGCGGGACAGTTCGCCGAGGCCGGGAAGCCCGCGGGTCACTTCCGGAACTCCAGGGGCGGCACATCGTCCCGCTCGACGCCGAACACCTGGACGTACAGGCCGAGTTCCGCCTCAAGCGCCCGCCGCAGGGTCTCCGCCCTGCGGAAGCCGTGCCCCTCCCCCGCGAAGGCGAGGTAGGCGTGCGGGATGCCGCGGCCCGCCATCCGCCCGACGAAGCGCTCCGCCTGCACGGGCGGGCAGACCGGGTCGTCCAGGCCCTGGAGCAGCAGGAAGGGGGCGGTGATCCGCTCGGGGCTCGGGGAGCGTTCCGCGTAGACCTCGGGGCAGGTGGCGAGCGGCCCGACCAGGGACTCCAGGTACTGGGACTCCAGGTCGTGGGTCTCGTCGTCGGCCCAGGAGACCAGGTCCAGGACGGGGTAGATGATGGTGCCGCAGGCGTAGACGTCGGTGTCGGCGAGCGAGACGGCGGTGGTGAAGCCGCCCGCGCTGCCGCCCCTGATGGCGAGCCGGTCCCGGTCGGCGGTGCCCTCCTCGGCGAGCGCCAGGGCGACGGCCGCGCAGTCCTCGACGTCGACGACGCCCCACTGGCCGCGCAGCCGCTCCCGGTACTCGCGTCCGTAGCCGGTGGAGCCGCCGTAGTTGACCTGGGCGACGCCGATGCCGCGCGAAGTGAAGTAGGCGATCTCCAGGTCGAGCACGAGCGGCGCGTGTCCGGTGGGCCCGCCGTGCGCCCACACCACGTACGGCGGCAGCTCGTCGGCGGGGGCGATGCGGCCGGGGTGGTGCGGCGGGTAGAGGTGCGCGTGGATGTCGCGGCCCTCGGGGCCGGTGAAGGTGCGGATCAGGGGTTCGGGGTAGTAGGCGGGGTCGACCGGGTCGTCGTGCGGGGAGCCGATGACGCGGGCCCGGCCGGTGGCGGTGCACAGTTCCACGACCTCGTGACCGGTGCGCGGGCTGGCGGCGACGCCGACGATCCGGTCGCCCTGCACGGCGAGGGTCGCGGCCCACGCGGTCCAGGGCCCGGCCGCGTCCACGAGTTCGCCGGTCTCGGGATCGAGTATGCCCAGCGCGGTGGCGCCCCGGCCGTGCACGACGGCGATCAGCCCGGTGTCCAGGGGGTGGAACCAGCGCTGCCCGATCTGCCAGAGCGGCCCGCCGAACTCCTCCTCGCGGCCCATGCACAGCGCCCCGCTGACGCGCCCGCCGTCCCTGCGCAGCCGGTACAGCTCCCACCAGCCGCCCCGGTCGGAGGAGAACAGCAGCGTCCCGTCCCGGTCCCACTCCACCTGGCAGACGGACTCCTCGGGGCCGCCCGCCAGACATCGGGTCCCGACGAACCCCCCGTCGGAGACTTCCGCGACCAGCGCTTCGGTGCCGTCCCACGACATCCGGGGGTGGTCCCAGCCGATGTAGGCGACCTGGGCGCCGTCGGGCGAGATCCGGGGGCCGGTGACGAAGCGGTGCCGTCCGTCGCTCAGCTCCCGTACCGCGCCGCGGTCCGCGGCGGCGGTTCCGTCCAGCGGCACGGCGGCGATCACCCGGCGCACGTCGGTGGGGGCCTCGCCGGTGAACTCCTCCAGGACGCACCACACCTCGTCGCCGCGCAGCACCGGGTCCGCCCAGCGCAGTCCGCCGCCGACGGCGGAGACGGGGGTCAGCGGGCGCGGCCCGGGGGCGCCGGGGGCGTCCGGTTCGTAGGCGTAGAGGCGCTGGTCGGAGAAGTTCACGAAGACGACGAGCGGCCCGCCGGCCGGGCGGACGGCGCCGGTCCAGGGCAGGCCGCCGTACTCGACGACCCGGCTGCGCACGTCCCACGGCGCGGGCAGCACGACGTCCTCGGCGCCGCCCGCGCGCAGCCGCACCAGGGCCTGCCTGCCGTTCTCCTCGGGGCGGGGCGCGGTCCACCACACCTCGTCGCCGACGAAGCCGGCGAACTGCGGGGCCCCGCCGTGCGACGCCGCGAGCGCGGCGTCGATCGGCGACGGCCAGCTTCCGTAAGCCCCGGTGGGCACCATGCTGCCAACTCCCCCTGCTGCGGTCTGTGCTTCGGTACGGATCCGTACGGATCCACGGCACGAGCGGTTCACGCGTGCCGTAGGTAATGGTCCAGGACGCGCACCCCGAAGTGCAGTGCTTCGACCGGGACGCGTTCGTCGACCCCGTGGAAGAGTGCACCGTAGTCGAAGCCCTCGGGAAGCCGCAGCGGCGAGAAGCCGTAGCCGGTGATGCCGAGCCGGGAGAACTGCTTGGCGTCCGTGCCCCCCGACATGCAGAACGGCACCACATGCCCTTCGGGTGCGAACTTCCGCACGGCAGCCGCCAGTTGGCGGTACGTCGCGGAGTCGGCCGGCGCTTCGACGGCGGGCGAGCGGTGGTGGAACTCCCAGTCGACGTGCTCCCCGGTGAGGGCGTCCAGGGTGGCCCGGAACTCGTCCTCGCCGCCGGGCAGAAACCTTCCGTCGATGTACGCGGTCGCGCTGCCGGGAATGACGTTGACCTTGTACCCGGCGTCCAGCATGGTCGGATTCGTACTGTTGCGCACGGTTGCTTCCACGAGGGCCGCGGCCGGGCCCAGCTTGTTCAGGACGGCGTCGACGTCGTAGCCGGGGTCGCCCGGGTCGGGCACGTCCAGGTCGTGCAGGACGGCCAGTTCGCGCAGACAGGCCCGTACGGTCGGGGTGAGGCGGACCGGCCAGTCGTGCTCGCCGATCCGGGCGACGGCGGCGGCGACGCGGCTGACCGCGTTCTGCCCGTTGACCTTGGAGCCGTGGCCCGCCGTGCCGTACCCCGTCAGCTTGAGCCAGGCCGTGCCCCGCTCCCCCGCGGCGATGGGGTAGATCCGGCGGCCGGGGCCGGCGTGGAAGGTGTACGCGCCGGACTCGCCGATGCCCTCGGTGCAGCCGTCGAAGAGGTCCGCGTGCTCCTCCACCAGGAAGTCCGCGCCGTCGACCGCGCTGGCCTCCTCGTCGGCGGTGTACGCGAGGACGATGTCCCGGCGCGGGCGCACCCCGGCGCGCGCCCAGGCCCGTACGACGGACAGCACCATCGCGTCCATGTTCTTCATGTCGACCGCGCCGCGCCCCCACACCACCCCGTCCCGCACCTCGCCGGAGAACGGGTGCACCGACCAGTCGGCGGGCTCGGCGGGCACGACGTCCAGGTGGCCGTGGACCAGCAGGGCGTCGGCGGACGGGTCGGTGCCGGGGATGCGGGCGACGACGTTGGTACGGCCCTCGGTGCGTTCCAGGAGCCGCACGTCCAGGCCGGCGGCGGCGAGGCGCTCGGCCGCGTACTCGGCGGCGGGGCGCTCGCGGCAGTCGCCGCCGCCGCGGTTGCTGGTGTCGATGCGGATGAGGTCGGAGGTGAAGGACACCACCTCGTCCAGTGCCGTCTGATCCACCACGACGTGATCATCCATACTGCTCCTCCACGGCGGCCGAGACGATCGTCGTGACCGCCTTGAAGGTACGAATGCCCTCATACATCGTGGGGCTGGTGTAGGCGACACGCCGTTCACCGGATCGGGCCACTCCGGGGACGACGGTCGCGGCGTCCGACAGGTGGGCGGCGTCGAACTCCAGCTCCACGGTGAACGGGCCGCCGCGGACGGGCTCGTGGCGTACGGCCAGCGCGGCCGCCTCCTTGGCCGCGGCCCGGATGTCGGCGGCCGTGCGGGCGGGCGGGCGGCAGACCGCCGCGTACCGCGAGACGTGCTCCTTGACGGCGACCTTGCGCGCGCCCGGCGCGTACCCGTCGGCGTCCCGGCAGGTCAGGTCGTCGCCGGTGACCAGGACGACCGGGACTCCGTACTCCGCGACGACGTGCGCGTTCAGCAGGCCCTCGCTGGCGCGCCTGCCGTTGAGCCAGACGCCCGTGATGGAGTTGGCGAGGTAGGTGTGGGCGAGGACGCCGTCGTCGCCCGCGCCCGTGTGGTAGCCGACGAAGGCGATGCCGTCGACGTCGTCGTGCTGGACGCCCTCGACCATGCTGAGCGACTTGTGGCGGCCGGTGAGCATCCGGGCGCGTTCGTCGAGCCGTTCGAGCAGCAGGTTGCGCATGGTCCAGTGGGCCTCGTTGACGAGGACCTCGTCCGCGCCGCCGTCGTGGAAGCCGAGCACGGCCGCGTTCACGTCGGAGGTGAACATCGCCCGGCAGCGCTCCCACTGCGGGGTGCCCGGCAGCACGTCGGCGGGCCAGGTGACGCCGGTGGCGCCCTCCATGTCGGCGCTGATGAGGATCTTCACTTCCGGTCCCGCCCTTCGTCGCGCGGCGCGGGCCGGTCCTCCCGCCGCCGAGGTCACTTCGGCACAGCGGATTCACCGTACTCAACGGGGCGGCCCGGCGGCCGCCGCGGGCCCGCCGGGCCGCTTGCGCCGCGCCCGCGGCAACGATGTCACGGGCGGTTCACCCGTCCGGCCGCCCGACCACGAGCCACTGCGAGGGCAGTTCGATGCGGGTGCCGTCGGGGCGGTATTCGGTGGTCGTCAGCGGCAGTTCCCCGCCGGCCAGTACGTCGAGTCCGGCCGCCCGGAAGAGGTCCGGCACCTGGCCGTCCGGCATCACGCCGGGGGCGATGCCGTGCGCGAGGACGGGCCGGAGCTTGGGCGGCGGGCCGTCGGGGCCGAGGGCCAGCTCGCGCAGGATGCGCCCGGCGCTCTCGTCGGGCTCGACCACGAAGGCCCGGCCGCGCTCGCCGAGCAGGACGGCCACCGCCGCGGCGAGCGGCGCCCGGTCCAGGGGTTCGCACTGGTGCAGGACGCAGCGCAGGTACACCTGGGCGTCGCCGAGTTCGCCGTGCAGCCGCTGGACGGCGGCGGGCTCGGTGGCGTCGGCGACGCTGAACGCCACCTGGCCGTCGGGGTCGCCGCGGCGGGCACGGGCGACGGCGGCCGGGGCGAGGTCCACTCCCGCGACGTGCTCGAAGCGGTCGGCGAGATAGAGGGTCTGGGTCCCGTTGCCGCAGCCGAGGTCGACGACGGGCAGGGCCGGGTCGGTCATGTGCGGCTCGAACAGGGCGAGGTGGATGCCGGCGGTGAGGGCGGGCTCGGCGTCCCACAGGACGGCCCCGGCCCGGTCCGGAACGTCCTGCCAGAAGCCTTCCCAGGCGTCCTTGTAGCGGCTCGTCACGCTCATGCTCAGCTCCCGGGGGTGCGATGGGCCAGGTGTGAAGATCGCTTCCACCGTCCCCCGCACTGAGGCGCACGACAAGGTGTCGACATACACCTTTGTCGGCCGTTCGAGCTGCGCCGACGGCCGTGCACGCCGCGCACGCGCCGTGCGCGCTGGGGTTGACAGAACGGAAGCGGACGGTCCCCGGAGGGTGTCCGTCCACTTCCGTCCGCCCGGTGCGGGACGCGGCGCCACGGGGGTGGCGCGGGGTGGCCCCGGGGTGGCGCGGAGGTGCGTCGCCGACGTCAGTCCTCGTGGCCGAGCTGCAGGTCGCGCTCGGTGCGCCCGCCGCCCGCGACCTGCAGGACGGTGGCCACCGGCGGATAGCCCGCCGCGATCACCGTGTACTCGCCGGACGACAGGTCCACGAAGCGGAAGGTGCCGTCGGAGCCGGTGGTGAGCGTGTCCACCACGTTGCCCGCCGCGTCCAGCAGGGTGACCCGGGCGTCCTCGACCGCCCGCCCGCCGCCCGCCCGCACGGTGCCGCGCAGCACCGCGCCGCCGGCCAGCTCGACGTCCTGCCGGGTCTCGCGGGAGGCCTGCACGCTCACCGGCAGCGCGGCGGGCCGGTAGGCGGGGGCACTGGCCGCCAGGGTGTACTCCCCCGCCACCAGCTCCGAGATGACGTAGGCCCCGTCACGGCCGCTGCGGGTGGAGGCGACCACCTCGCCCCGTACGTCCGTGAGCGTCACGGCGGCGTCCCGCACCGGGTTCCCGTCGGCGGTGAGCACCGATCCGGCGAGGCGGCCGGCGCCGCCGAGGACGACGTCCAGTTCCACCGGCCGCTCCCCCACGGTGACCGTGACGGCCTGCGGCTGGTGGCCCTGGGCCGCGGCGATCAGGACGTACGAACCGGGTCCGCGCACGCTCAGCGCGTACCGCCCGTCACCGCCGCTGGCGCCGCGCCCGACCTGCCGTCCGCCGACGTCGATGAGGGTGAGCGCGGCGCTCGGCACGACGGAGCCGTCGTGGTGCTGGACGGTGCCGCAGACCGGCACCCCTCCCGACTGCTGCACCGGAAGCGGGAGTTGGGGCGTGGGAAGCGGCGGCGCCACCAGGGTCTCGGGGGCCTCGGGTGCTTCGGCGGGGGCGTTGTGCGCGGACACCAGTGGTTTCTCCTTGAGGAAGCAGGCGATGAGCAGGCCGAGCACGAGCACCGGCACGAGGTAGAGGAAGATGCGCGGCATCGCCACGGCGTACGCCTCGATGTAGGCGTCGCGCAGCGGCGGCGGCATGGCGTGCACCAGTTGCGGGGTGATGGACGCCGGGTCCGGCAGGACGACGCCCGACGGCAGCGAGCCGGCGAGCGCGTCCACGAGCCGTCCGGCGAAGAGGGTGCCGAAGACGGCGGCGCCGATGCTGCCGCCCATCTGCCGGAAGTAGTTGTTGGCGCTGGTGGCGGTGCCGAGGTCGCCGGGTCCGACGGAGTTCTGCACGGCCAGGACGAGCACCGGCATGATCAGCCCGATGCCGACGCCGAGCACGGCCATCCACAGGCTGTACTCCAGTTGCGAGGTGCCGATCTCCAGGCGGGACAGCAGCCACATGCCGAGGGCGGCCAGCGCGCTGCCGGCGATCGGGTAGACCCGGTAGTGCCCGGTCTTGCTGATCAACTGTCCCGAGACGATGGAGGCGATGACGACGCCGCCCATCATCGGCAGCATCAGCAGCCCGGACTCGGTGGCACTGGCCCCGTCGACCATCTGGAGGAAGGTCGGCAGGTAGCTGGCCGCGCCGAAGAGGGCGATGCCGACGACGGCGCCGACGAGCCCGGTGATGTTGAAGACGGAGTCGCGGAACAGCCGCAGCGGAATGATCGGTTCGGGTGCGTAGTGCTCGACGACGAGGAACAGCAGGGACGTTCCGGCGGCTCCGGCGGCGAGCCCGAGGATGACGCGCGAGTCCCAGTCGTACTCCGTGCCGCCCCAGCTCGTGATGAGGACCAGGCAGGTGGACGCGGCGGCGAGCAGGACCGCGCCCATGATGTCGAGCCGGGGCCGGATGGTCGGCTTGGGCAACTTCAGCACCACGGCGACGACGGCCAGGGTGACGAGGCCGAACGGCACGTTGATGTAGAAGCACCAGCGCCAGGAGGCGTGGTCGGTGAAGAACCCGCCGAGCAGCGGTCCCGCGACGGAGGCGAGCCCGAAGGCCGCGCCGATCAGGCCCATGAACCGGCCGCGCCTGCGCGGCGGCACGATGTCCGCGATGATCGCCTGCACGCCGATCATGAGCCCGCCCGCGCCCGCGCCCTGGAGCGCGCGGAAGGCGATCAGCTCGTCCATGGTCCGCGACCAGCCGGCCAGCCCCGAGCCGACGACGAAGACGACGATCGCGAAGAGGAAGACGCCCTTGCGGCCGAAGAGGTCGCCGAGCTTTCCGTAGATCGGCAGGCCGATGGTCGAGGTCAGGAGGTAGGCGGTGATCGCCCAGGACATCCGGTCCAGGCCCTGGAGATCGCCGACGATCTTCGGCAGGGCGGTGGCGACGATCATCTGCTCCAGGGCCGCGAGGAGCAGCGCGAGCATCAGCCCGAAGAAGACGAGCCGGATCCGGCGGGGGCTGAACTCACCGGCGGGGGCGCCCTGTCCGGGGCCGGGCGGACTTCCGTCGGAGGCCGTGCCCGACCGGTCCGGCCGTACCGCCTGCTCGATGTCGAACACGTCCTGCCCGGCGGGGACATGACCGGACGCCCGTGCGTCCCGGTCGTCCTCCACCAGAGTGCTGCCGCCCACGTCACTGCTCCCCTCGTCGCGCCTCTCGTCACGCCTGCGCCGCCCATTTGTCGCATCGGGCGACAAGGCGGAGCAAGCGCGACGATTGACGCGCAGGGGGTACGCGGGGTGAATTCGGGCCGGTGGGAGCCCCTACGGCGTACAACGGACCGGCACGGAAGACCACTCGAACCGGTGAGTCGGCCTGCTGCCCGTAACGGCCTTGGCGGTGCGGGGAGTTACTTCTTCTCGACCTCGGCGGCGAGGTTGGCGAGCACCGCGTCGTGGATGCGGGCGAGGCCCTTGGGCGCGAAGGTGCGCTCGAAGAAGCCGCCGATGCCGGTCGCGCCGTTCCACACGGACGTGACGACGGCCTTGGCGGAACCCTCGCCGGCGGGGGTGACGGTCCAGGTGGTCACCATGGAGGAGTTGCGGTCCTTCTCCACGAGTTGGCCGTCGGTCGGCTCGGTGACCTCCAGCAGGCAGTCGCGGACCCGCTTGCTGGTGGCCTGGAGCTTCCAGTGCACGAGGGTGCCCTCGCCGTCGCCGCCCTCGCGCACCTCGTACTCGCTGAAGTGCTCGGGGAGGATCTTGCCGCGCGTGCCGCTGTAGTCGGCCAGCGTGTCGAACACCGTCTCCGCATCCGCCGCGATGATGCGCTCCGTCGTGGCCTCTACCTGCGCCATGCCTCTTCCTCCAGCACTTGAAATCCTCGCGGGGGCGCCCGCCGGGGCGGCGGGCCCCTCTCAGTGGGTGCGCTCACCCAACCACCTCGGGGGCGGGGGCCAAAATCGGGGCGACGCCCCGTCGGTAGGGGGCTAGCGTTCCGCCATGGACACCGCAGCGCCGCCCGCCCCGCCGAACACCCCCGTCCGCGTACGCCCCATGACTCTCGACGACGTTCCCGCCGTGGCCGCCTGCCGGGTGCGCGGATGGCGGCACGCCTACGCGGGGATCGTGCCGCGGTCCTCCCTCGACCGCCTGGACCTCGCCGAAGAGGCCGCCTTGCGCCGCACCCACTTCACGCAGGCGGGCCCCCGGGTGGTGAACCTCGTCGCGGAGCGCGGCGGGCAGGTCGTCGCCTGGGCCTGCTTCGGGCCGTACCGGGAAACGGACGGCACGCCCCCGCACAGCACCGCCGAGCGGCCGGCCGCCGAGCTGTACACCCTCTACGCGCTCCCCGAGCACCACGCGACGGGCGCGGGCCGGGCGCTGATGGCCGCGTGCCGGGAGCGGGCGCGCGCCGCCGGATTCGCCGCGCTGAGCCTGTGGGTGCTCAAGGAGAACGCGGTGGCCCGCCGCTTCTACGAGAAGGCCGGATGCGTCCGGGACGGCGCCGAGGAGTCCCACGAGCTCGACGGCGTCGCCCTCCGGGAGGTGCGTTACGTCAGCCTGCTGAGCGCCGCCGCTGCCGCCGCCCCCAGCCGGGGGTGATCGAGCGCCGCGTCCAGCACCTGCGTCGCCCGTACGTCGCGGAGCCGCCCGAGGCCCTCCACGCAGGCCAGCGCCACCCGCCAGTGCGGGTCGTTCGGGGCGAGCAGACCGCGCAGGGTGGTGATCAGCGCGGGCACGGACTCGGGGGCGCGGAGCTCGGTCAGCAGGCGCACGGGCTGCATCGCGTAGGCGGTGCGCAGGGGGTTGGTGGCGAGCGCGGCCGCGGCCTTCGCCGTCCGCGGGTCGCCGAGCCTGGCCAGCGCGTACGCGGCGGAGACACAGCGTTCGGGGTCGCGGTGGTTGAGCAGGAGGACGAGGGACTCGAAGGCGCGCCGGTCGCCCGCGCAGCCGAGCCGGAAGGCGGCCAGCTCCCGTGCCCAGAGCGGCTGCTCCGGTGCGGTCAGGACGCGGGCGAGTATCGCGTGGTCGTCGGTGCCGATGAGTGTCTCGTAGGCGGCGGACTCCCCGGCCTCTTCGCCCAGCCGGTCGATCAGGGACCGCAGTTCCTCGTCCATGCGGCCAGCGTAGCCAGCGCGGGGGGACGGCGGGCGGCGCAGATCACATCCGGCCACCCCCGCCGGGGGCTGGCGCGCTCGTTACTCGGCGGTTAGCCTCAAGTGAGCGGGCCGCCCCCACCACGGGGCCCAACACCCGCTGACAGATCGACTCTTGGCGGCCTGGTGACGCAGCCGCTCGGAGAGCCAGTCGGTTCGGCGTTCTCGCTCCACGCGTACGGCACCGGCCCCGGGACAGGGCCCCGCCGCTTGCAGCACCCCCTCTCACGACGCCTGCCGTCCGCCCGCGCCCTCCTGTCGCGCGCGCCGACGGTCCGTCGGCCGCCCTTCGCGCAGACGCCCCTCGTCCCAGTCGTCACTCATCCCTGGAGTCCCGTGATGGACACCCCTGTCTCCACCACCCCTCTTTCTCCCCTCGCCACCGTCGCCGTCGTCGGCCTCGGCACCATGGGCACCGGAATCGCCGAGGTCCTGCTGCGTGCCGGACGGACCGTGATCGGCATCGACCTCCACGCCGACGCCGTGCACCGGGCCGTCGCCGCCGTCGAGGCGTCCACCGCCCGCGCCGTCCGCAAGGAGCGGCTGAGCGAGATCGACCGGGCGCAGGCGCTGGCCCGGTTCCGTACCGCTGTCGACCTGTCCGCGGCCGCCGACGCGGACCTCGTGATCGAGGTCGTGCCCGAGTCGTACGAGGTCAAGCACCAGGTCTTCCGCGCCCTGGACGGCATCGTCCGCCCGGACACCATCCTCGCCACCGGCACCAACGCGCTCTCCGTGACCCGGCTCGCCGCGGACTCCGCGCGCCCCGAGCGCGTGCTCGGGATGCACTTCTTCAACCCGGCCCCGGCGATGAAGCTGGTCGAGGTGGTCTCCTCGGTGCTCACCGCGCCGACCGCCGTCGCCGCCGTCACCGACCTCGCGCACGACCTGGGCAAGGAGCCGGTGGCGGTCGGCGACCGCCCCGGCTTCGTGGCGGACGGGCTGCTGTTCGGCTACCTGAACCAGGCGGCCGCGATGTACGAGGCCAAGTACGCCTCCCGCGAGGACATCGACGCGGCGATGAGGCTGGGCTGCGGCCTGCCGATGGGCCCGCTCGCCCTGCTCGACCTGATCGGCATCGACACCGCGCGCACCGTCCTGGAGGCCATGTACGCGGAGTCGCACGACCGGCTGCACGCCCCGGCCCCCGTCCTCAAGCAGCTCGGCGCGGCCGGGCTGACCGGCCGCAAGGCGGGCCGCGGGTTCTACACGTACGAGGCTCCGGGCAGCGCGACCGTGGTCGAGGACGCCCTGACCCCTCCTGCCGCCGCCCCGCCCGCCGACGGCCGGGAGATCCGCTCGGTGGGCGTCGCGGGTTCCGGGACGATGGCCTCGGGCATCGCGGAGGTCTTCGCCAAGGCCGGGTACCAGGTCGTCCTGGCGGCCCGCAGCGGCGAGAAGGCGGAGGCGGCCAAGGCCCGCATCGGCACCTCCCTGGCCCGCTCGGTCGCCAAGGGCCGGATGACGGCCGAGGCCCGGGAGGACACCCTCGGCCGGATCGCCGCGGCGGGCTCCCTGGACGCCTTCGCCGACGTGGACCTGGCGCTGGAGGCGGTCGCCGAGGACCTGGAGGTCAAGCAGCAGCTCTTCGCGGCGTTCGACAAGGTCTGCAAGCCGGGCGCGATCCTG
This sequence comes from Streptomyces sp. NPDC088745, assembly GCF_044751045.1. Lineage (NCBI taxonomy): Bacteria > Bacillati > Actinomycetota > Actinomycetes > Kitasatosporales > Streptomycetaceae > Streptomyces > Streptomyces sp. NPDC088745. The sequence goes on along the minus strand of NZ_JBIVLB010000005.1, from coordinate 83,955 downwards.
GCCACCACCACCTCCTCGCTGCCCGTCGTCGCCTGCGCCCGCGCCACCTCGCGGCCCCAGGACGTGATCGGGATGCACTTCTTCAACCCGGCCCCGGCGATGAAGCTGGTCGAGATCGTCCGTACGGTGCTGACCGCCGACGACGTGCACGCCGCCGTCCGCGACCTCACCGTCAGGATCCGCAAGCATCCGGTGGACTGCGGCGACCGGGCCGGCTTCATCGTCAACGCGCTCCTCTTCCCGTACCTGAACAACGCGATCAAGATGGTGCAGGAGCACTACGCGTCGCTGGACGACATCGACGCCGCGATGAAGCTGGGCGGCGGCTACCCGATGGGCCCCTTCGAGCTCCTGGACGTGGTCGGCCTGGACGTCTCGCTCGCCATCGAGCAGGTCCTGCACCGCGAGTTCCGCGACCCGGGCCTGGCCCCCGCGCCGCTGCTCGAACACCTGGTGGCGGCGGGCTGCCTGGGCCGCAAGACCGGCCGGGGCTTCCGGGAGTATGCGCGCAGGTAGGCAGGCGGGTTCGTCCGGGTGGGGCGGGCTGCTGGAAGACGGCGGCGGCCCGCCCCCTCAGGCGCGCTCTCCTGCGCGGATGGGTTACGTTCAGGGCATGCCCCAGGCCCCCAGGACTTCCCGAACGAACTCCGCACCCGACGTGCCCGAGAGCGCGGCGGGTTCGCGCGCGGCCGCTCAGCGCCTCAAGATGCGCCGCGAGCTGTCCGCCGCCGCGATGGAGCTCTTCGCGACGAAGGGGTACGAGGCGACCACCGTCGACGAGATCGCCGCGGCGGGCGGCGTCGCCCGGCGCACCTTCTTCCGCCACTTCCGCTCCAAGGAAGAGGCGATCTTCCCCGACCACGACGACACGCTGGTGCGGGCCGAGGCGGTGCTCCACGCGGCGCCCGCGCACGAGCACCCGCTCGACACGGTGTGCCGGGGCATCAAGGAGGTCATGCGGATGTACGCGGCGGCTCCCGCCGTGTCCGTGGCCCGCTACAAGCTGACCCGCGAGGTGCCGACCCTGCGGGAGGCGGAGATCGCCTCGGTGGCCCGTTACGAGCGCCTGTTCACGCGCTATCTGCTGGGTCACTTCGACGAGCACGACCACCAGCCCGGCAACGACGACCCGCTGCTCGCGGAGGTCGCCGCCTCCGCAGTGGTCACCGCGCACAACCACGTCCTGCGCCGCTGGCTGCGGGCGGGCGGCCAGGGCGACGTGGAGACGCAGCTCGACCACGCCTTCGCGATCGTCCGGGACACCTTCGGCACCGGGATCGGGGCCGGGCGCACCGCCCGCGGTGAGTCCGCTCCGGCCGAGTCCGCTCCGGCGGCCGTCCGCCGGGACGGCGAGGTGCTGGTGGCGGTGGCGCGCACGGACGCGCCGCTGGACGAGGTCATGCGGACCATCGAGGAGGCGCTGAAACAGCGTTGAAGCAGCGCTGAAACAGCACGGAGAGAGCGCGCCGGGTCCCGGGCCGGGCTACTGAGACGCACACCACGAAAGAAGCCGTTTCCCCTGGTGGGAGCGGCTTTTTTCATGCCCCAACGCGGCCGAACCGGACATCCGGCGGCCCGCTCTCGATCGATCATCGCGCAGATGCGCAGGCCAGTGACCAAGTGAGCGAATTTGTTGGCACTCAGTGCCTTGCGGCCTGTCACGGGGTGCCATACGTTGATGTTGTCCGGGTGGCCGGGACGCGGCGAACGCGCACCCCGGCTGTCCCCGCCCGCCCCCCGGTGGGCGCACCCGGACGCCTGCGTCACAGGCACCTCCCGCGCACACCCCCGCGCCGCCGAGAACACCGCAGCACCGCCGGACCGACGGCACACCTCCACCCCACCACCCCCTCACACCACCCTCAGCACCCCGACGACCCCTCAAAGCGCTCCTCCCTCAAGAGCCGCTCCGCCGGAGGCACACCGTGAAGGAAATCCTGGACGCGATCCAGTCGCAGGAAGCGACGGCCGCGGACTACGCCGCCCTCTCGCTCCCCGAGTCGTACCGCGCGATCACCGTGCACAAGGACGAGACCGAGATGTTCTCGGGTCTCACCACCCGCGAGAAGGACCCCCGCAAGTCGATCCACCTGGACGACGTGCCGGTCCCCGAACTCGGCCCGGGCGAGGCCCTGGTGGCGGTGATGGCCAGTTCGGTGAACTACAACTCCGTCTGGACCTCGATCTTCGAGCCGGTCTCGACCTTCAGCTTCCTCGAACGCTACGGCCGCCTCAGCGAGTTGACGAAGCGTCACGACCTGCCGTACCACATCATCGGCTCCGACCTGGCGGGCGTCGTGCTGCGCACCGGCCCCGGCGTGAACGCCTGGAACCCGGGTGACGAGGTCGTCGCGCACTGCCTGTCCGTCGAGCTGGAGTCCTCCGACGGCCACAACGACACGATGCTCGACCCCGAGCAGCGCATCTGGGGCTTCGAGACCAACTTCGGCGGTCTGGCGGAGATCGCACTCGTCAAGTCCAACCAGCTCATGCCGAAGCCGGACCACCTGAGCTGGGAGGAGGCCGCCGCTCCCGGACTGGTCAACTCCACCGCGTACCGCCAGCTGGTCTCCCGCAACGGGGCCGGCATGAAGCAGGGCGACAACGTCCTGATCTGGGGCGCGAGCGGCGGGCTCGGTTCGTACGCCACCCAGTTCGCCCTCGCGGGCGGCGCGAACCCGATCTGCGTCGTCTCCAGCGAGCAGAAGGCGGAGATCTGCCGGTCCATGGGCGCGGAGGCGATCATCGACCGCAGCGCCGAGGGCTACAAGTTCTGGAAGGACGAGCGCACCCAGGACCCGAAGGAGTGGAAGCGCTTCGGCAAGCGCATCCGCGAGTTCACCGGCGGCGAGGACATCGACATCGTCTTCGAGCACCCGGGCCGCGAGACCTTCGGCGCGAGCGTGTACGTCACCCGCAAGGGCGGCACGATCACCACCTGCGCCTCCACCTCCGGGTACATGCACGAGTACGACAACCGCTACCTGTGGATGTCCCTGAAGCGCATCATCGGCTCGCACTTCGCCAACTACCGCGAGGCGTGGGAGGCCAACCGCCTGATCGCCAAGGGCAAGATCCACCCGACGCTCTCGAAGGTGTACTCCCTCGAAGACACCGGGCAGGCCGCCTACGACGTCCACCGCAACCTGCACCAGGGCAAGGTCGGCGTCCTCGCGCTGGCCCCGCGCGAGGGGCTCGGCGTCCGCGACCACGAGAAGCGCGCGCAGCACATCGACGCCATCAACCGCTTCCGGAACGTCTGATGGCCACCGACCGCCAGCCCGGTAACGAGCGCCGGAAGGACCGGCCCTGGCTCATGCGGACGTACGCCGGTCACTCGACCGCCGAGGCGTCCAACGCGCTCTACCGCAACAACCTCTCCAAGGGCCAGACCGGGCTGTCGGTCGCGTTCGACCTGCCCACGCAGACCGGTTACGACCCCGACCACATCCTCGCCCGCGGCGAGGTCGGCCGGGTCGGGGTCCCCGTCTCCCACCTCGGCGACATGCGCCGCCTGTTCCAGGACATCCCGCTGGAGCAGATGAACACCTCGATGACCATCAACGCCACCGCGATGTGGCTGCTGGCCCTCTACCAGGTGGTCGCCGAGGAGCAGGGCGCGGACGTCTCCCAGCTCCAGGGCACCACCCAGAACGACATCGTCAAGGAGTACCTCTCGCGCGGGACGCACGTCTTCCCGCCCGGGCCCTCCCTGCGGCTGACCACCGACATGATCTGCTACACGGTCAACAACATCCCCAAGTGGAACCCCATCAACATCTGCTCGTACCACCTCCAGGAGGCGGGAGCCACCCCCGTCCAGGAGATCGCGTACGCGATGTCGACGGCCATCGCCGTGCTGGACTCGGTCTTCGCCTCCGGGCAGATCCCGGACGAGCGGCGCGGCGACGTCGTCGCCCGCATCTCGTTCTTCGTGAACGCGGGCGTCCGGTTCATCGAGGAGATGTGCAAGATGCGCGCCTTCGGCCGCATCTGGGACAAGATCACGCGGGAGCGGTACGGGATCGAGGACCCGAAGCAGCGCCGCTTCCGGTACGGCGTCCAGGTCAACTCGCTCGGCCTGACCGAGGCCCAGCCGGAGAACAACGTCCAGCGCATCGTGCTGGAGATGCTCGGGGTGACCCTCTCCAAGGACGCGCGCGCCCGCGCCGTCCAGCTCCCCGCCTGGAACGAGGCCCTGGGCCTGCCCCGCCCGTGGGACCAGCAGTGGTCCCTGCGCATCCAGCAGGTCCTGGCGCACGAGTCCGACCTCCTCGAATACGACGACATCTTCGAGGGCTCGCACGTCATCGAGGCCAAGGTGTCCTCGCTGGTCGACGAGTGCCTCGCCGAGATCGACCGCATCCAGGACATGGGCGGCGCGCTGGCCGCCGTCGAGTCCGGCTACCTCAAGTCCGAGCTGGTCGCCTCGCACGCGCTGCGCCGAGCCCGCATCGAGTCCGGCGAGGAGAAGATCGTCGGCGTCAACTCGTACGAGGCGACCGAACCGAGCCCCCTCACCTCGGACCTCGACACCGCGATCATGACCGTCGACCCGGCCGTCGAGGCCCGCGTGGTGGCCGCCCTCGGGGAGTGGCGCACCACCCGGGACGAGGCCAACGACCGCCAAGGTATGGGCGACCCGCTGGTCTTCCCCTCCACCGCGCAGGCCGTCGAGCGCCTCAAGGAGGCCGCCGCCTCCGACGAGAACCTGATGGAAGCCACCCTGGAGTGCGTGCGCGCCGGTGTCACCACCGGCGAGTGGGCGGGGGCGCTGCGCGAGGTGTTCGGCGAGTTCCGCGCCCCGACCGGCGTGTCCTCCGCCCCGGTGGCGGTCACCGCGGAGCCCGGGACGCCGTTGGCCCTCGTACGCGAGAAGGTGCGGCGGACGGCCGACGAGCTCGGGGCCGGGCGGCTGCGGCTGCTGGTCGGCAAGCCCGGTCTGGACGGGCATTCCAACGGGGCCGAGCAGATCGCTGTCCGGGCCCGTGACGCCGGCTTCGAGGTGGTCTACCAGGGGATCAGGCTGACCCCCGAGCAGATCGTCGGCGCCGCCCTCGCCGAGGACGTGCACTGCGTGGGCCTGTCCATCCTGTCCGGCTCGCACGCCGAGCTGGTGCCGGACGTACTGGAGAGGCTGCGGGAGGCGGGCGCCCCCGAGCTCCCGGTGATCGTCGGCGGGATCATCCCGGGCGCCGACGGAGAGGCATTGAAGAGGGCGGGCGTCGCCGCCGTCTTCACCCCGAAGGACTTCGGCATCACGGAGATCATCGGCCGTATCGTCGACGAGATCCGCACAGCGAACAAGCTCCGCCCCCTGGACATCTCGGAGGTCCCCGCATGACCGTGAATCGTCTTCGTCCCCGCCGTTCGTGTCTCGCGGTGCCGGGCTCGAACCCCCGCTTCCTGGAGAAGGCCCAGGGGCTGCCCGCCGACCAGGTCTTCCTGGACCTGGAGGACGCCTGCGCGCCGCTCGCCAAGCCCGAGGCGCGGCACACCATCGTGAAGTTCCTCAACGAGGGCGACTGGACCGGCAAGACCCGTGTCGTGCGCGTCAACGACTGGACGACCGAGTGGACGTACCGCGACGTGGTCACGGTCGTCGAGGGCGCCGGCCAGAACCTCGACTGCATCATGCTGCCGAAGGTCCAGGACGCCCAGCAGGTCGTCGCGCTCGACCTGCTCCTGACCCAGATCGAGAAGACGATGGGCTTCGAGGTCGGCAGGATCGGCATCGAGGCGCAGATCGAGAACGCGCGCGGTCTCAACAACGTCAACGCGATCGCCGAGGCCTCCCCGCGCACCGAGACGATCATCTTCGGCCCGGCCGACTTCATGGCGTCGATCAACATGAAGACGCTGGTGGTGGGCGAGCAGCCGCCGGGCTACGGCGCCGACGCGTACCACTACATCCTGATGAAGATCCTGATGGCGGCCCGCGCCAACGACCTCCAGGCGATCGACGGCCCCTACCTCCAGATCCGCAACGTCGACGGCTACCGCGAGGTCGCCCGGCGTGCCGCGGCGCTCGGCTTCGACGGCAAGTGGGTGCTGCACCCGGGCCAGGTCGAGGCGTCGAACGAGATCTTCTCGCCGTCCCAGGAGGACTTCGACCACGCCGAGCTGATCCTCGACGCGTACGAGTACTACACGTCCGAGGCGGGCGGCAAGAAGGGCTCCGCGATGCTCGGCGACGAGATGATCGACGAGGCCAGCCGCAAGATGGCGCTGGTGGTCTCGGGCAAGGGCCGGGCAGCCGGCATGAAGCGCACCTCGAAGTTCGAAGCCCCGGAGGCCTGATCACCATGCAGTTCGGACGCACCTTCGAGGAGTTCGAGGTCGGCGCGGTCTACAAGCACTGGCCCGGCAAGACGGTCACCGAGTACGACGACCACCTCTTCTGCCTCCTCACCATGAACCACCACCCGCTCCACCTGGACGGCAACTACGCGGAGAAGACGACCGACTTCGGCAAGAACGTCGTCGTCGGCAACTACGTCTACTCCCTGCTGCTCGGCATGTCGGTGCCGGACGTGTCGGGCAAGGCGATCGCCAACCTGGAGGTCGAGTCGCTCAAGCACGTCGCGCCGACCTTCCACGGCGACACGATCTACGGCGAGACCGTCGTGCTCGGCAAGACGCCGTCGAGGTCGAAGAACGACCGCGGGATCGTCCACGTCGAGACCAGGGGCTACAAGCAGGACGGCACGGTCGTCTGCGTCTTCCGCCGCAAGGTGATGGTCCCGACCGAGACGTACATCAAGGAGCGCGGCGGCGAGCAGCCGGGCCGCCCGGAGCCGAAGACGCAGGAGAAGTGACCATGGCCCGTCTCGCCCAGACCGCCGGACTGACCGACGTCCAGCAGGAAATCCTCTCCACCGTCCGCAGCTTCGTCGACAAGGAGATCATCCCGGTCGCGACCGAGCTGGAGCACCGCGACGAGTACCCCACGCAGATCGTCGAGGGCCTCAAGGAGCTCGGTCTCTTCGGCCTGATGATCCCCGAGGAGTACGGCGGTCTGGGTGAGTCCCTTCTCACATACGCGCTCTGTGTGGAAGAGATCGCCCGCGGTTGGATGAGTGTGTCCGGAATCATCAACACGCACTTCATCGTGGCGTACATGCTCAAGCAGCACGGGACCCAGGAGCAGAAGGACGCCTTCCTGCCCCGGATGGCGCTCGGCGAGGTGCGCGGAGCCTTCTCGATGTCGGAGCCGGCGCTCGGCTCGGACGTGTCGGCGATCACCTCCAAGGGGGTGCGCGACGGCGAGGAGTACGTGCTCAACGGCCAGAAGATGTGGCTGACGAACGGCGGCACCTCCTCGCTGGTGGCCGTCCTGTGCCGCAGTGACGAGGGTCACCCGGAGGGCACGGCCCCGCACAGGTCGATGACCACCTTCCTGGTCGAGAAGGAGCCCGGATTCGGTGAGGTCCGCCCAGGCCTCACCATTCCCGGCAAGATCGACAAAATGGGGTACAAGGGCGTCGACACCACCGAATTGATCATGGACGGACTGCGCATTCCGGCCAATCGTGTGCTCGGCGGGACCACCGGCCGAGGGTTTTACCAAATGATGGACGGTGTCGAGGTCGGCCGCGTCAACGTCGCCGCCCGTGGCTGCGGCGTCGCCCAGCGTGCCTTCGAGTTGGGCGTCTCGTACGCCCAGCAGCGCCACACCTTCGGCAAACCGATCGCCCAGCACCAGGCGATCCAGTTCAAGCTGGCCGAGATGGCCACCAAGGTGGAGGCCGCCCATGCGATGATGGTCAATGCAGCACGCAAAAAGGACAGCGGGGAACGAAACGACCTCGAAGCAGGGATGGCCAAGTACCTGGCCTCCGAATACTGCAAGGAAGTCGTCGAGGACGCCTTCCGCATTCACGGCGGTTACGGGTTCTCGAAGGAGTACGAAATCGAGCGCCTCTACCGCGAGGCACCCATGCTGTTGATCGGTGAAGGTACCGCCGAGATCCAGAAAATGATCATTGGGCGGCGTCTGCTGGAGGAGTACCGGTTGCAGGGCTGATTGTCACCTTTGCGTAGATTTGGACGCGAAGAAGATCACACCCTGTCATCAGCTTCCGGCCGCTGACTCGCTTTCCGGCTTGCCCAGTTGCGGCCCGCAACCGATAGCATCGCCGGAAAGCCGCCGTCCCCCGTCTCCGCGCGGCATCATCCGCTACGAAGGTCTTCCATGCCCCACAGCCAAACCTCTGCACCACGCGACGGCGTCCCTTCGGGTCTCATCCCCAAGGGCCGCCTTGCTCGCGGAGCATCGCCGTGGCTCCTGCCGACCGTCGCGACCGCCGCCCTCACGCTGGCCAAGTCGCGGAAGTCGGGTCGCTGGGCCGCCGCAGCCGTTCCCACCACCGCGCTCGCGGCGGGGATGCTGTGGTTCTTCCGCGACCCCGAGCGCGAGATCGCCCAGGGCCGGGTGATCTCGCCGGCCGACGGTGTGGTGCAGAGCATCATGCCCTGGAAAGACGGACGTACACGCGTCGCGATCTTCATGAGCCCGCTGAACGTCCACGTCAACCGCGCGCCCCTGGCGGGCACGGTGACGTCCGTCGAGCACGTGCCCGGCGGTTTCGTTCCCGCGTTCAACAAGGAGAGCGAGAACAACGAGCGCGTCGTCTGGCACTTCGACACGGAGCTCGGCGACATCGAGATGGTGCAGATCGCGGGCGCTGTGGCCCGCCGCATCGTTCCCTACCTTCCGCAGGGCACCAAGGTGGAGCAGGGCGAGCGGATCGGCCTGATCCGCTTTGGATCGCGCGTGGACATCTACCTTCCGGAAGGTGTCGAAGTAGCGGTCGAGGTGGGACAGACCACTACCGCGGGGGTGACTCGAATTGACCGTGACTGATCCAGAGACGCAGGCCGGCTGGGTTCCTGAGGCCGAGGCCGACGGCGACACGGAGGACATGCCGCTCAGTCTGAGACTGTCGATAGCGGACACCCTCACGCTCGGCAACGCCACGTGCGGCTTCATGGCGGTGTACTTCACCACCACCGGAATCCTCATCCCGCACCTCCAGGGCAGTGCCGAGACCGGCATGGCGCGCAACAGCGCCGCCACCGCCGTGATCCTGATGCTGCTCGCCGCGATCTTCGACCTGTGCGACGGGCTGGTGGCCCGCAAGCTGCGCAGCTCGCCGATGGGCGCGGAGCTGGACAACCTCTCCGACCTGATCAGCTTCGGGCTCGCCCCCGCCTATTTCGTCCTCGTGTACGGAATGGTGGCGGACGACGCCCAGCAGAAGGTGGCGGCGCTGGCCGCGATCGTGGTGCTGCTGGCGGTGGTGCTGAGGCTTGCGCGGTTCAGTTGCGTGACCATGAAGGACGGCATGTTCCAGGGCATGCCGAGCCCCTTCGGAGCGCTCACGGTCGTCTCGATCGTGCTCCTCGAGCTTCCCTTCGTCGCCACCCTCCTCGCCGTGATCGGCGTGGCGTGGCTGATGGTGAGCCGGGTCGAGTACCCCAAGCCGCGGGGCATCCTCGCGGTCGCGATGCTCAGCTGGATCGTCGGGGCGATGGGCATGCTGGTCGCCTGGGCGTTCAACGCCCCCGGCGGTGAGCTGCTGCTCCAGACCGGCTGCGTGCTCCAGGTGGTCCTGGGCGCCGTGATCCCGCTGTTCGCCACGGCGCGCCGGGTGAACACCTTCCGCGGCAACCGCCGCGAGGCGCGGGCGGCGCAGCTCCCGTAGTCCCGTCTTTTTTCACGTCAGAGGGCCCCCGCCCGGTGCGAACCGGTGCGGGGGTCCTCTTTCGTGTGGCCCTCAGGGGCCTCAGGTGGACGTCTGAGCGCCTGCGGGGGTGAACGGGGCCCCTCGGGGGGAGGCGGTGCCCGCTAGCGAGGAGGAGGCAGCGCCCTGCACAGGGCCGCCAGGGCGGAGCCGTACGCGTGGTCGGCGGGGGTCGCGTAACCGACGACCAGACCGTCGGGGGCGGGTCCGGCGGCCCCGGGGTGACGGAAGCGGGCGAGGCCGTCCAGGGCCAGCCCCTGGTGGGCGGCGGCCCGCAGGGCGTCCGGCTCGGTGCCCGGCGGCAGGCGCAGGACGGCGTGCAGTCCCGCCGCGATGCCGGTCGCGCGGATGTGCGGCGCGTGCGCGGCCAGGACCGACAGGAGCTGGTCGCGGCGGGAACGGTAGCGCTGACGGGTGCGGCGGACGTGCCGGTCGTAGTGGCCCGACTCCAGGAAGTCGGCGAGCGTCAACTGGTCCGGGGCGCTCGCCCACGCCTCCCGCTCCCCCTTCACCGCCAGCACCGGCCCGACCAGGTGGGCGGGCAGGACCATCCAGCCCAGCCGGAGCGCCGGGGAGAGGCTCTTGCTGAGCGAGCCCAGGTACACGACCCGTTCGGGGTCCAGACCCTGCACCGCCCCCACCGGCTCCCGGTCGTAGCGGAACTCCCCGTCGTAGTCGTCCTCCAGGACGAGGCCGTCGTGGGCCCGCGCCCAGTCCACCGCCTGGGTGCGCCGCTCCGGGTGCAGCGGCCCTCCGGTGGGGAACTGGTGCGCCGGGGTGAGCAGCACGCCCCGAAGCCCGCGCACCGCGCCCAGCGCCCCCACGTCCGCCCCGGCTTCGTCGATCTCCAGCGGCACGGTGCGCACTCCCGCCTCGTGCAGCAGGTCCCGGTGGAAGGGCAGGCCGTACGCCTCGACCGCCAGCGGGCCGCGCAGGACCCCGCGCGAGGGGCCGCCCACGCCCCCGTACAACAGCCTCAGCCCGTGGGCGAAGCCGGAGCAGATGACGATGCGGTCGGGGGTGGTGCGCACGCCCCGGGCGCGGGAGAGGTACTCGGTGAGGGCGCGGCGCAGTTCGACGCGGCCCTGCGGGTCGCCGGGGCCGAACGCCTCGTGGGGGGCGGCGGTCAGGGCACGGCGGGAGGCGGCGAGCCAGGCGGTGCGGGGGAAGGACGTGGCGTCGGGCACGCCCTGGCGCAGGTCGTGGACGGGGCGCGGCGGGGTGGCCGTCCGCTGCGGCACGGACACGGGGCGCGGGGGCGCGGCACGGTCGGCGACGCGGGTTCCGGAGCCCTGCCGGGCGGTGAGCCAGCCTTCGGCGACGAGCTCGGCGTAGGCGGAGGCGACGGTGTTGCGGGCGACGGCGAGGTCGGCGGCGAGCGAGCGGTACGGGGGCAGGCGGGTGCCGGGGGCGAGCCTGCCGTCGCGGACGGCGTCGCGCAGCGCACGGGTGAGGGCGGCCTGCCGTCCGCCCTTGCCCTCGGGGAGGTTGACGTGGAGGTCGACGCCGATGCGTTCGGCGGAATTGACCCATGACTCGGGCATGGAACGGCACCCTACCCAAGGTCATGGCGGGCCGTTCCATCGGCCGATCCACCGGCCGGGGCGGGCGGTGGCGCCGGGGGCGCGGCGGGCCCGGGGTTTCGGGACGGTCCAGGGAGGCCGGACCGTCCCGGGGGAGATCCGGTCGGGCCGGGGCTAGCGCTCCACGTACTCGCGCAGGTGGCGGGCCGTCAGGGTGGTGCCGGACGCGACCAGCTCCCTGGGGGTTCCCTCGAAGACGATGCGGCCGCCGTCGTGGCCGCCTCCCGGGCCGAGGTCCACGAGCCAGTCCGCGTGGGCCATCACCGCCTGGTGGTGCTCGATCACGACGACCGTGTTCCCGGCGTCGACCAGCCGGTCGAGGAGGGCGAGCAGTTGGTCCACGTCCGCCAGGTGGAGCCCGGTCGTGGGCTCGTCCAGGACGTAGGTGGCGGCCTTCTCCGCCATGTGGATGGCCAGCTTCAGGCGCTGCCGCTCACCGCCCGAGAGCGTGTTCAGGGGCTGGCCGAGCCGCAGGTAGCCCAGCCCCACGTCGCCCAGGCGGCCGAGCAGGGCGCGGGCCTGCTTGCCCGCCGCGCCCCCGACCGCGCCGTCGTCCGCGAAGAAGTCGTGGGCCTCGGCGACCGACATCCCCAGCACCTCGTGGATGTTCCTGCCGTTGAGCGTGTAGGCGAGCACCTCCGCCGTGAAGCGCTTGCCGCCGCAGGTCTCGCACACCGACGAGACCTGGGCCATCACCCCGAGGTCCGTGTAGACCAGGCCTATCCCGCCGCACGTGCCGCAGGCGCCCTCGGAGTTGGCGCTGAAGAGGGCCGCCTTGACCCCGTTGGCCTTGGCGAAGGCGTTCCGGATGGGAGTCAGCAGGCCCGTGTACGTCGCCGGGTTGGAGCGGCGCGAGCCGCGGATCGGTGACTGGTCGGCGACCACGACGCCCTCCCGGCCCGGCAGGTTGCCGTGGATGAGGGAGCTCTTGCCGGACCCGGCGACGCCGGTCACCACGGTCAGCACCCCGGTCGGCAGGTCGACGCCGACGTCCTTCAGGTTGTGCTGGTTCGCCCCGGTGATCGACAGGACGCCCGTCGGCCTGCGCACCCGCGCCTTCAGTCCGGCCTTGTGCGCGAGGTGCCGGCCGGTCAGCGTCCCGGACGTCGCCAGGCCCGCCACATCCCCGCTGTAGCAGAGCTCGCCGCCTGCCGTACCGGCTCCCGGGCCGAGGTCCACCACGTGGTCGGCGATCCGGATGACCTCCGGCTTGTGCTCGACGACGAGCACCGTGTTGCCCTTGTCGCGCAGCCGCAGCAGCAGGTCGTTCATGCGGCGGATGTCGTGCGGGTGCAGTCCGGTCGTCGGTTCGTCGAAGATGTACGTGACGTCGGTGAGCGGCGATCCGAGGTGCCGGACCATCTTGACGCGCTGCGCCTCGCCGCCGGACAGCGTCCCGGCCGGGCGGTCCAGGCTCAGGTACCCGAGTCCGATCTCGACCAGGGAGTCCAGCAGTTCCCGCAGGTTCGTCAGGAGCGGGGCGACCTCCGGGGCGGCGAGCCCGCCGACGAACTTCGCCAGGTCGCTGATCTGCATCGCGGAGCACTCCGCGATGTTCACCCCGTCGACCTTCGAGGCGAGGGCGGCCCGGGTCAGCCTGCTGCCGCCGCACTCGGGGCAGTCGGCGAAGACCACCGCACGGTCCACGAAGGCCCGGACGTGGGCCTGCATCGACTCGCGGTCCTTGACCAGGACGGTGCGCTGCATCCGGGCGGCCAGGCCCTCGTACGTGAAGTTGTTCCTGCCGACCTTCACCTTCGTGGGCGGCATGTGCAGCAGGTCGGCCCACTCCTGCTCGGAGTAGTCCTGCACCTTCTTGTCGGGGTCGAAGAAGCCGGAGTTGACCGTGATCTGCCACGGCCAGGAGTCCACCGGGGAGCCGGGCACGATGATCGCGCCCTCGTTCAGCGACTTCTTCCGGTCGACGAGCTGGTCCACGTCGATGTCGGAGACCTGGCCCATGCCCTCGCACTCGGGGCACATGCCCTCGGGCACGTTGAAGCTGAACGCGCCGGCGCTCGGCAGGTTCGGGGTGCCGAGCCGGCTGAAGACGATCCGCAGCATGGCGTACGCGTCGGTCGCGGTGCCCACCGTGGACCGGGAGTTGGCGCCCATCCGCTCCTGGTCGACGACTATCGCGGCGCTGAGGTTGTGCAGGGCGTCGACGTCGGGGCGGCTCTGGCTCGCCATGAAGCCCTGGAGGAAGGCGCTGTACGTCTCGTTGATCAGCCGCTGCGACTCGGCGGCGACCGTGCCGAAGACCAGCGAGGACTTGCCGGAGCCGGAGACGCCGGTGAACACGGTGAGGCGGCGCTTGGGCAGGTCCACCGAGACGTTCCGCAGGTTGTTCGCACGGGCGCCGCGGACCTGGATGAGGCCGTGGCTGTCGGCCGGGTGCGGGCCGGAGGGCCCCTGTCCGGCGGCGCCGGGCCCGGCCGGCGGGTGTGAAGGCTGCTGCGAGAGCGCCGCGTCGGCGTTTTCCGAAGGCATGGCACGACCTTACGGGCCGCCACTGACAACGGGCGGTCCCCCGATGTCCGGCTCCCGGCGGGACCGCGGGGGGCGGCATCCTCCGGGTCCCGGCGGCCCCCGCGGCCGGGAACTCCTCCGGTACGGGGCTGGCCGGTCCCGTACCGGAGGAGTTCCGCGACGTACCGCGCCGTCCGGCGGCTACTTCCCGAACGGGAAGCTCTCCGCCGCCTCCGAGGCCGTCGCCGGCTGGACGACCTTCAGGCCGCCGGGCGTGTTCGCGTCCGGCTGCATGACGACCGACTGGCGGGTGGAGGGGGCCTTGGGGTCGGTGAAGTCGTGGGTGATGCCGAAGCCGTTGTCGAAGGCGTTCATCGAGCGGACGGCCTCGGCCATGCCCTCGCGGGTGAGGTTCTTGTCCTTGCAGGCCCGGGTGAGGACCTCCTCGAAGATCTTGCCCGCCGAGTAGCCCGCCGCGACGCCGTTGTCCAGGGCGTCCTTCGGGTACGCCGCCCGGTACGCCTTGGCCAGGGCGGCGGGGCCCGGCTCCGGGGAGCCGATGGGCAGGGTCGAGGAGGCGATCCAGTAGTTCTTCTGGAGGGCGGGGCCCGCCGGAGTCGCCAGGAGCTGCGGCGAGAACGCCGAGTTGTTGCCGATGATCGGGACGGCGAAGCGGCCGGCCGCCGCCACGCCCACCAGGGAGGCCGCCTGGCGCGGGCCCGCGCTGAGCACCACGGCCTTGACGCCCGCCTTCTTCAGGGCGGTGACCTGGGCGGTCATGTCGTTGTCGGTGGGCTTGATCTTCTGCTCGACGATCGTCAGCCCGGCCTTCTCGGCGGCGTACCGCGAACCCTGGAGGGCGTTCTCGCCGTAGTCGCCCTCGAAGTAGACGTGGCCGACCTTGTCGCCCTTGGCGATCTTCTTGCGGGTGAGCAGGAAGTCCAGCGCGTTGACGGTCTCGACGTCGTACGTCGCCCCCACGACCCGTACGTACGGGCTGCCCAGCAGCGAGGCGGACCACGCCTGCGGGAGGATCAGCCCCTTGTCCTGCGTCTCGACGCGCTGCTTGACCGCCGCGACGAAGGGCGAGCCGATGAACTGGACGTACCCGGCGACCTTCGGCTCCAGTTCGGTGTAGGCCGAGACCGCCTTCTGGGGGTCGTAGCCGTGGTCGCGGACGGTGAGTTCGACGGTGCGGCCGCAGATGCCGCCCTTGGCGTTGAGCTCCTTGGCCCACAGTTGCTGGGCCTGGGTCAGGCTCTTGCCGAGGGAGGCGTACACGCCGGTCAGGTCGGTGAGGACGCCGAGCGGGATGACCTTGTCGGTGATGCCGTCGCCGGTCCGCACGCCCTGCGCGTCCTCCTTGCCCTGGCCGCCGGTGCCGGCCTTGCTGCTGCATCCGGCGGCGGCGAGGGCGAGGGCGAGGAGGGCGGCCGCCGCGGCGGTGGTGAACCTTCGTTCCGTCATGTGTTTCTCCTTCGGGTCCTTCGGAGACGGAGGCGGGAGAGACCGCCGGGCAGGAACAGGACCACGACGACGACCGCCGCGCCGTACAGATAGCGGGACGCCTCCCCCGGCGCGATGCCGCCGCCGGTGCCGGGGGCGGCCACCAGGGGCAGCGCCTCGCTGTAGCGGGTGAGGAGCTGGGGCAGGAGCGAGACGAAGACGGCGCCGGTCACCGCGCCGCGCACCGAGCCGAGCCCGCCGATGACGATCATGGCGAGGAACTCCAGGGAGAGGACCATCCCGAAGTACTCGGGCACGGTCCGCTGGAAGACGAGCGCGAGCAGCACCCCGGCGAGACCGGCGTACATCGACGACAGCACGAACACCGACGCCCGGTAGCGGGCCACCGGCACGCCCATCACCCCGGCCGCGACGCGGTGGTCCCGGATGGCGTTCATGGCCCGCCCGGGGCGGCCGCGCAGGATGCCGCGGGCGAAGAGCGCGCACGCGAGGAGGGCGGGCAGGGCCGCGTACCAGAGCTTCTCGGCGGACTCGAAGGGCACGCCCGCGACGACGGTCCGGGTGTCGTCGAAGGTGACGCCGAAGAGGGAGAGGGCGGGCACCGCGCGGCCGTTGAAGCCGCCGGTGAGGTCGCGGGCGTTGAACAGGACGTGCTGCCCGATGAAGATCAGCGCGAGGGTGGCGATGCCGAGGTACGCGCCGCGCAGCCGTCCCGCGATGGGGCTGAACAGCCCGCCCGCGAGCCCGGCCGCGCCCACCGCGAGGACGGCGGCGAGCCAGCCCGGCAGGCCGAGGCCGGTGAGGCCGTGCCCGTTCTCGACGCCGGGCCGGGCGGCGAACACGCAGTAGCCGTACGCGCCGACGGCGAGGAAGAAGGCGTGCCCCATGGAGAGCTGGCCGGTGGCGCCGGTGAGGAGGTTGAGCCCGATGGCGGCGATGGCGGCGGCCATGGCGAAGAGCCCGGCCTGGAGCCAGAACCGGTCGAGGTAGAAGGGCAGGGCCAGGAGCAGCACCCCGAGTGCGGTCCAGAGGTACGTACGCGGACGGCTCAGGGCGGCCCCGGCCCGGCCCGCCCCGGTCCCCCGGCCGGAGCGGGCAGCCAGAACGGGCGGGGCGGAAGGCCCCGCGTCCGGGGCGACAGGTCCTGCGGCCGGGGCGGGCGCGTCGCGGGGCGGGCGGTCGTGGTCAGACACGGGCGAGCTCCTTCGTGCCGAACAGGCCCGCCGGGCGGATCAGCAGGACCGCGACCATCACCAGGTAGGGGGCGAGGTCGCCGATGCCGCGGCCGAGGAAGGACAGCTCGCCCTGGTACCCCGTGGCCAGGGATTCGACGACGCCGACGATCAGACCGCCCGCGAGCGCGCCCGTCGTGGAGTCGAGGCCGCCGAGGATCGCGGCGGGGAAGGCCTTCATGGCGGCGAGCGAGGTGGCCCGTTCGAGGCCGGGGGTCGGGAAGACGGTGAGGAAGAGCGCGGCGACGGCGGCGAGCGCGCCCGCGACCGCCCAGGCGGACAGCGAGACCCGGCCCAGCCGGACCCCCATCAGGGCGGCGGTCTGCGGGTTCTCGGCGGCGGCGCGCATCGCCACGCCCCAGGAGGTGAAGCGGAAGGCGAGGAGGAAGGCGGTGATCAGGAGCGCCGCCGCGACCAGGGCGGCGATGCGGGTGTGGGCGAGGGAGAGGGGGCCGAAGGTGGCGACCTGGTCCCCCCACGGGTCGCCCGGGGAGAGCACGCGGGTGCCGATGCGCCGGGTGAGCTCCGTGACCAGGAGGATGTCGACGCCGATGGTGACGATGGCCAGCACGCTGTGGTCGCCGCCCCGGTAGCGGCGCATGACGAGGAACTCGACGGCCGCGCCGACGACCGCCGCGCCCGCGACGCCGACGGCGAGCGCCGCCCAGAAGCCGAGGCCGTCGTGGAGGACGGCGGTGAGGTAGCCGCCGGCCAGCAGGAGCGAGGCATGGGCGAAGTTGACCACTTCGGTGGCCTTGAAGATGACGACGAAACCGAGGGCGATGAGCGCGTAGACGGCGCCCGTCGACAGCCCGCCGAGGAGGAGTTCGACGAAGGTCGTCATGGTGTGGGAGCCCCCAGGTAGGCCCGGACGACGGCGGGATCGTTCTGCACCTGGGCGGGGGTGCCGTCCGCGATGCGTCTGCCGAAGTCGAGTACGGTCACGGCGTCGGCGAGCCGCATCACCACCCCCATGTCGTGCTCCACCAGGACGATCGAGATGCCGAGGCCGTCCCGGACGCCCGCGATCACGGCGGCCGTCGCCCGTCGTTCGTCGGCGGTCATGCCCGCGACGGGTTCGTCCAGGAGGAGCACGCGGGGCTCCATGCACAGCGCGCGGGCCAGCTCGACGAGCTTCTGCTGTCCGTACGGGAGTGCTCCCGCGGGTTTCTCCAGGTCGTCCGCCAGGCCGACGAACGCGGCTATCTCGTGCACGCGCCGCAGGTGGGCGCGGGCCTCGCGGGCGGCCGACGGCAGCCGCAGCCCGGCGGCGAGGAAACCGGTCCGGGTGAGCCGGTGGCGGCCGAGCAGGAGGCTGTCGGCGACGGTGGCGCGGGGCGGCAGCGCCAGGTTCTGGAAGGTGCGGGCGACCCCGAGGGCGGCGACGCGGTGCGGGGGGAGGCCGGTCAGTTCGGTGTCGCCGAGACGGACGCTGCCGGAGTTCGCGCGACAGACGCCGGACAGGACGTTGAAGCAGGTCGACTTCCCCGCCCCGTTGGGGCCGATGACGGCGTGCACGCTGCCGGGCTCGACGGTGAAGGAGACGGAGTCGAGCGCGGTGAGGCCCGCGAACCGCACGGTCACGTCCGTCACGCGCAGGGCCGCCGCACCGTACGGGGAACGGTTCGTGTTCACGCCGTCCACCTGCTCAGCGTCGGCGCCGCCGCCCGGGCCCGGTCCGCGTCCTCGGCGGCGGTCTCGTCCACCACCCCCAGGTAGCGGCGGCGGACCTCGTCGGACGCGGCCAGCTCGGCGGCCGGGCCGTGCAGGACGACCTCGCCGACGTCGAGGACGTACGCGGTGGTGGCGAGCCGCAGCGCGAGGGCGGCGTTCTGCTCGACCAGCAGGACCGAGGCGCCGTCGGCGTTGATCCGCCGGACGGTCTCTGCGATGCGGTCGGCCATCAGCGGGGCCAGCCCGAGGGACGGCTCGTCCAGCAGGAGCAGCCGGGGGCCGGACATCAACGCCCGTCCCAGGGCGAGCATCTGCTGCTCGCCGCCGGACAGCAGCCCCGCGCGCTGGTGGGCGCGGTCGGCGAGGACCGGGAAGAGTTCGTGGACGCGGGCCCGCGCCCGCCGGGCGGCGGCACGCCCGCCGCGCGCCCCGAGGGCCCCCGCGCGGAGGTTGTCGGCGACCGTCATCCGGGCGAACACCTGCCGCCCCTCCGGGACGTGGACCAGCCCGGCCGCCACCACGCGGGCGGCGTCCACGCCGCGCAGATCGCGGCCGTCGTACGAGACCGAGCCCGCGGTCCGGGCCCCGCCGTGGTGGCGCAGGGTGCGGGAGACCGCCCGCAGCAGCGTCGACTTGCCCGCGCCGTTGCCGCCGAGGACGGCGACCACCGACCCGGCCGGGACGTCCAGCGCCACCCCGCGCAGGGCGCGCACCGGGCCGTACCCGACGGACAGCCCGCGCACCTCCAGGGCGCCGGGGGGAGAACCTGACGAGGAACGGGGAGACCCCACGGGAGCGGCTCCTTCCACTGGGTCCTGCTGGGTGCGGGTCCCGCCGGGTTCGCTCCGGACGGTTCGCCATGGGGGCACACACCAGCACCTGGCACGAGTAACCGTCCAGCGGGTACGGCCGAATCGCTGCCGATGACCAGTACCGGGCACGGCACGTTGTGCACGGGCACAGGAGGTCTGTCCACCGCGCCCCAGCGGTGGCATCCTCACCGGTCATGGACGGCCGCAGAGCACGCACGGACCAGGAGCGGACGGTGCTGGCAGCCGCGTCCGCGGTGCTGATCGAACGCGCCGGGCACCTCACGGACCTGCTGATCGGCGAACTGCGCGCGCACTCCCCGCACTACGACCTCGCGGTACCGGCGGACGAGCACTGGCAGCAGATCGACGAGGCGCTGCGGTACGGGATCGAGGCCATCACGGCGCCCCGGTCCGCGCCCCGCCGGGACCTGGAGTTCGCCCGGCAGCTCGGCCGGCGGCGGGCGGAGCAGGGCCTGCCGCTGGACCTGCTGCTGCACGCGTACCGCACGGCCGGATACCTGGTGTGGGACGAGCTGCTCGACATCGTCTCGGCGAAGGACCCCGGGGCGCTGCCGGTGCTCGTGCACACGGCGGCGCAGGTGTGGGCGGCCGTCGACCGGCAGGCCGCCACCGTCGCCGACGCCTACCGCAGCACCGAGGAGGACATGCGGCGGCGCAGCGACGAGCGCGTGCAGGCGCTGCTGGACGCCCTGCTGGAGGGGCGGTCCTCACCGGCGGTGGTGGCGAACGCGGCGGCGGGCCTCGACCTGCCGGAGCAGGGCCGGTACGCGGTCGCCGTGCTGCGGGCGGACCGGCGGGAGCGGTTCCACCGGGTGACGGCGGCGGCCGGGCTGCGGTTCTTCTGGCGGATGCGCACGGACTGCGAGATCGCGGTGGTGGCGCTGGGGGACGACGCGGGGCTCGGGGAGCTGGCGGCGGAGCTGGAGCGGCGGTGCGCGGGACCCGGCGGGCTGAGCCCGGTGGTGGACGGGCTCGCGGAACTGGGGCTGGCCCGGCGGCTCGCCGAGACGGCGATGCTCACCTGCGGGGCGGCCGAGCCGCCGGGCGGCTCCCGAATCGTACGGCTGGACGAGCGGCTGCCCACCGCGCTCGTGGTGGGGCAGCCGGAGCTGGCGGCGCGGCTGGTCGCGGAGGTGTTCGGGCCGCTGCTGGCGCTGGACCCGGGCGACCGGGCGGTGCTGCTGGAGACGCTGGACGCGTGGCTGGGGGCGGAGGGGTCGGCGGGGCGGGCGGCGACGCGGCTGTACTGCCACCGGAACACGGTGTTCAACCGGTTGAGGCGGTTGGAGCAGTTGACGTCGCGGTCGTTGTCGCGGCCGAGGGACCTGACGGAGATGACGCTGGCGCTGGACGCCTTCCGCCTCACCCCGAACTGACCGCCCCTCCACGGCCCCGACGCCCCCTTCCGCCCCCGTCCCCCTGGGCGTCGCAGCCGCACCCTTCGCCGCGAGCCCCCTTGGGCGACGGGGCCGCCCTTCTCGCTTTCCCAGCCCCCTTGGGCTTCGCCCCGAGTTCCCTTGGGCGACGGGGCCGCCCCAAGGGGGCGGAACGGGCGGGCAAGGGGGCGGCCCCTCCCGCTCCCGGCCCACCCGGGTGCCGCCCCCGCCCAAGCGCCTGTGCCGGACGCGTGGCCCGGCTCAGGCCGAGAGCCCAGCCCCGTACCGGACGCGTCAGCCCCGCCCGGCTCAGGCAGAGAGGCCCCGGACCCGCCCCTTCCCTAAAGCGCTCGCCGCGCGGCTAGTGCACGGTTCCCGTGCGGATCCGTCGTGGCTGGGCGCGCAGTTCCCCGCGCCCCTGAAGGGGCGCACCGCAACCGGCGCGGGAAGGCGGGGTCCGAGCCGTCTCCCGGCCGGGGAGGGAGGTGTGGGTCGGTCAGGTCAGGAAGTCGTGGGCGATGGACTCCGCCACCCGCTCCAGCAGCTCCCCGGCCCGCTCCATGCTCCTCGCCGGATCCGGCTCCAACGCACTCAGCGCGTACGCCCGCCGGATCCCCGCCCTGCCGAGCGCCTCCGCCGGCAGCGCCAGGCGGCCGCAGACCGCCACCACCTCCACGCCCGCCGCCCGGGCGGCGGCCGCCACCCCGGCCGGGGCCTTGCCGTGCAGGGTCTGCTCGTCGAGCGAGCCCTCCCCGGTGATGACGAGGGTGGCCCGCTCCAGCGCCGGGGCGAAGCCCAGCACGTCGAGCATGACCTCGATGCCGGGACGGAAACGGGCTCCGAGGGCCGTCAGCGCCCCGTAGCCGATGCCGCCCGCGGCCCCCGCACCCGGCGAGTCCGCCACGTCCGGGCCGCCCGCCACCGGGCCGAGGACGGCGGCGAAGTGCGCCAGCGCCGCGTCCAGCGCGGCCACGTCCTCCGGCGAGGCCCCCTTCTGCGGGCCGTAGACCGCCGGGGCCCCCTTGGGGCCGGTCAGCGGATTGTCCACGTCACTCGCGAGGATCAGGTCCACGCCCCCGGCGGAGCCGAAGCGCGGGTCGAGCCCGGACAGGTCCGCGCTCGCCACGTCCGCGAGCGGACCGCCGCCCGGGGCGACCGGATTCCCGTCCGCGTCCAGGAAGCGCGCGCCGAGCGCGGCCAGCATCCCGGCCCCGCCGTCCGTCGTCGCGCTGCCGCCCACGCCGAACACGATCGTCTTCGCGCCCGCGTCCAGCGCCGCCCGCAGCAGCTCGCCCGAGCCGTAGGTGGTGGCGGTGAGGGGGGCGAACACGCCGGGCGGGAGGTGCTGGAGGCCCGAGGCCTCCGCCATCTCCACCACCGCCGTGCCGTCCGCCTCCCGGAACGCGTACGCCGCCGTCCGGCCCTCGCCGCGCGGGCCGGTGACCCGTACCTCACGACGCTCGAAGCCCGCGGCGACCGCCGCGGCCACCGTGCCGTCGCCGCCGTCCGCGACGGGCAGGGACTCGACCTCGATTCCGGGGACCGCCTTGCGGAGTCCGGCCGTGACCCGCTCGGCGACCTGTACCGCCGTCAGTGAGCCCTTGAACTTGTCGGCGGCGATCAGCACCCGTGCCTTCGCACCGGTTCCGCCACTCGCCGCACTCTTTGCTGCTCCGTCCGCCACCTTGCATCCCTTGCTTTCGAACAGGCAGTCGCGCCGTCCCGACCTTAACCGCCTTGTCCACCCCCTGCCCATGGCCGCTTCCGCCGGCGGAACCCCAGGCCGCCCCCGCCACACCCCTCCTGACGGCGCGCCAACCCCCCATACCACGACATTGCGCACCATAGGGTGTGCGGCATGAGTACGGAATCCCTCGATCCACCCCAGCCGCCCCCGGAACCCTCCGGGGGGACCGGGCCGGACACGGCCCATCCCGCCGCCGACGGCAGGCCCGACCACACAGTGATCGTCATCGGCGTACTCGCCGTGGCCGCCGTCGTCGCCTGGGCCTTCTTCGGCAAGGACTCCTTCGAGAGCGCGTCGTCGACCGCCCTCTCCTGGGTCCTGGACAACTTCGCCTGGCTCTTCGTGATCGCCGCCGACGTGTTCCTGCTGATGTGCCTGTGCATCGCGTTCAGCCGCTTCGGCCGGATCCGGCTCGGCAAGGACGACTCCGAGCCCGAGTTCACGAACCTGGCCTGGATCGCGATGATGTTCAGCGCGGGCATGGGCATCGGGCTGATGTTCTACGGGGTCGGGGAACCCCTCCAGCACTACCTCACCCCGCCGCCGGGCAGCGGCGCCGAGGCCGGCACCGGGGACGCCGCGCGGACGGCCCTGGAGTACTCCTTCTTCCACTGGACGCTCGGCCCGTGGGCGATCTACGGCGTCGCCGGCCTCGCCCTCGCGTACGCCACCTTCCGCAAGGGGCGCGGGAACAGGCTGAGTTCGGCCTTCGTGCCGCTGCTCGGCGAGAAGCGCGCCGAGGGCTGGCAGGGCAAGGTCATCGACCTGCTCGCCGTGTTCGCCACCGTCTTCGGCACCGCGACGAGCCTGGGCCTCGGCGCGCTCCAGGTGGCCCAGGGGCTGAACATCGTCACCGGCATCCAGGACACCAAGGCCGTCGAGCTGATCATCATCGGCTCGCTCTCGGCGGCGTTCGTACTGTCCGCCTTCTCCGGCCTGCACAAGGGCGTGAAGTGGCTGAGCACGGCGAACATCGTGATGGCCGCCCTGCTGATGCTGTTCGTGTTCGTCCTCGGGCCGACCGTGTACATCCTGGACGCGATCCCCGCCTCCATCGGCGGCTACCTCGACCAGCTGCTGCCGATGGCGACCCGTACGGGCGCGTTCGGCGACGGCGACTGGCTGGGCGCCTGGACGATCTTCTACTGGGCGTGGTGGCTGTCCTGGGCCCCGTTCGTGGGCACCTTCATCGCCCGCATCTCCAAGGGCCGCAGCATCCGTGAGTTCCTGATCGGCGTGCTGCTGGTGCCCAGCGGCGCGACGGTGGTGTGGTTCTGCGTGATGGGCGGCTCCGCCATCCGCCTCGACCAGACCGGCGTGGCGGACATGGCGGGCTCGGTGAAGGACGGCGCGGAGGCCTCGCTGTTCGCCCTCCTGGAAGCGCTGCCGCTGGGCACGGTCACCTCGGTCATCGCGATGCTGCTGGTCATGACGTACTTCGTCACCAGCGCCGACTCGGCGTCCCTGGTGATGGGCTCGCTGACCAGCCGCGGATCGCTGCATCCGCCGACCTGGCTGGTGGTGCTGTGGGGCGTGCTGATGGCGGCGGTCGCGGCGGGTCTGCTGGTCGCGGGCGGTCTGAACTCCCTCCAGACGGCGACGATCCTGGTCGCGCTGCCGTTCGTCGTCGTCATGCTCACCCTGTGCTGGGCGCTGGTGAAGGAGCTGCGCGAGGACCCGGGCGCGGGCCCGGCCCGCCACCACGCGCTGCACGGCCTGCGGGACGCGGTGCGGGCGATGGTCGGCGACGCGATCACCGAGCAGGGCCCCGACCGGCGGCACCCGAGGCTGCGCCGGGCGGCCAAGTCCCGCACCGACGACTGAGCGCGCGCACCTGAGCACAAGGGGCGCGGCGTCGCGTGCCGCGCCCCTTCCGCGTGTCCGACGGGCGGGGTGCTCCGCCCGGCCGCCGCCCGCGCGGACGTACTACCGGGTGCCGGAGGGCGGTTTGTAGGGTGGCCGGATGACCCAGGAGATCCAGGACTACGCCACGTACATTGCCTCGCTCCCCCGCGTCCTCGCCGGGGCCGCGGTGCTCTTCCGGGACGAGGAGGGCCGGGTGCTGATGGTCGAGCCGAACTACCGGGAGGGATGGGCGCTGCCCGGCGGCACGATCGAGTCGGACGCGGGCGAGACCCCTCGGGAGGGGGCGCGGCGGGAGACGCTGGAGGAGATCGGCCTGGACGTCGAACCGGGGCGGCTGCTCGCCCTCGACTGGGCGTCGGCCCCGAACCGCCCGCCGATCGTGGCCTATCTGTACGACGGCGGGGTCCTGACCGGGGCCCAGTTGGCGGCGATCCGCCTCCAGGAGGCCGAGCTGATCTCCTGGCGCCTGGTCCCGGTCGACGAGATCCCGGCCCACGCCCTGAACCACCTCTCCGGCCGCATCCTGGCAGCTCTGGCCGCGCTGGCCGACGGCACGGGCGCGGTGGAGCTGGAGAACGGCCGCAGGGTGCCGCAGACCTGAGCCGCACCTCACCCCGGACCCGCCTCCCCGGCACGTGCTGCCCCCGAGGCCGACGCCTCCCCCGCGCCGGGCGCGGAAGCCGGCCCCTCGCCCGCGTCCGGCCCGGAGGCCGACACCTCGCCCGCACCGGACGCACCGGACGCACCAGCCCCCGCCTCCCCGGCAGGGGCCCGCCGCACTCCTCGTTCCAGCCCCAGCGTCACCAGCACCGACAGCCCCGCCATCACTCCCATCGCCGCCCCCACCGGCACCAACTGGGCCACCGCCCCCGCCAGCGCCGCCCCCACCCCCTGCATCGCCAGCATCGCCGACCCGTGCAGCCCCAGCGCATGCCCGCTCAGCTCGTCCGGCGTCAGTGCCAGCAGCCGCTCCTGGAGCAGCAGCGTCGCCGCGAAGCCGACCGAGGCGACGAACACCACGCCCACCGCCACACCCAGCGGCGGCCCCAGGAAGAACACCAGGTAGGGCGCCGCGAGCAGCAGCCGCAGCGCCGGCCCGCCCCGCGCCCGCCACCGCGCCGGCACGAACCGTCCCACCAGCGTGTCCCCGACCAGCATGCCGCTCGCCGCGCTCGCGAACAGCAGTCCCGCGCGGTCCGGTTCGTACGGCACGTACAGGGACTCGCATCCCACGATCAGCCCGTTCGGCACGCACAGCATGAGGTACACGTGGCGGCGCGGCTTCGACGACCACAGCACGCCGTTCGTCCGCCAGGTCGCGGTGACCGAGGCCCGCCCCCGCGCCCTGGCCGGCCTGCGGCTCAGGCCGAAGCGCGCGATGCCCGCCGCCGCGAGGTACATCCCCGCCCCCACCAGCAGCGTGACGCGCGGCGACAGCAGCGCCACCAGGAGCCCGCCGGTGGCGAAGCCCAGGATCTGGGTGGCCCCGTTGGACATGTTGAGCACCGAGCGGCCGATCAGGAAGCCGTCCCGGGGCAGGATCTCGTGGAGCATCCCGTACGTCACTCCGCCGCCTAGGGAGGCGAACATCCCCAGCGTGAACAGGACCGCGAAGGAGGCCCCCACCGGCAGCCCGGGTATCGCCTGCACCGCCGTCGCCACCGCGAACAGCAGCCAGATCCCGGTGAGCGCCGCCCGCGGGGGCACCCGGTCGGCGGCGCTCAACAGCGTGGTGGCGCCCACGAGTTGGGCCAGGGACGGGCCGAACATGGCGAGGGAGGTCAGCAGCGGGGAGCCCGTGGCGGAGTGGACGAGGACGCCGAGGGCCAGACCCGACACGGTCTGCGCCGCCGATCGCACGGAGGCGACCAGGAACAGCGGAGTGAACTCCGGCTGCCGGAGGAGTTCGCGGTAGGTGCGCATGGAAGGAGTCTGAGAGGCCCGTCGCGGCTCTCGTAATGTTTCGCACGGACGCGAAAGGACGGTGCGCGGGGAAGCGAAAGGACGCCGCGCAGGCAGGCGAAGGGACGTTTCGCGGAGAACGCGGAGAACGCGGGGAAGCGAAGGGCCGGGAGGAAGGTAAGGGGCCGGGCATGGGCTGGTGGCAGGTCGACGCGGACACGCTCGCGCGCGGACGGTTCGTCGTTTCTCCGCTGTGCGAGACCATTTCGAGCCTGAAGGTGCTCCAGCGGCACGCTCCCGCCGCGCATCCGGGCGCGCGCGCCTGGCTGGCCGAGCACCTGCCCGCCTTCCAGGAACTCGTCCGCGCCGACCCGCTCACCCCGCTCCTGCTCGACGCGGCCTTCCGCCCGCACTGGAACGCCGACTTCATCACCCCGACGCCCGCCGCCGAGGGCGGGCAGAGCTTCGAGGAGGAGCTCGCGGTCCTGCGGGCGACGCCGCCGGAGCGGGTGCGGGACGACCTCACCGTCGCCCTCGGCGGTCCGCCGCCGCCCGCGCTGTGCCGCCCGGACCTCGCGGAGCGTGCCGCCGACCTCGTGGAGTGGGTGTGGCGGCGGACCGTACTTCCGCAGTGGCCGGTGCGCAGGCGGGTGCTGGAGGCGGACGTCGTGGCGCGGACCGCGCAGTTGAGCCGGGGCGGCTGGGCCGCGGCGCTGGAGGACATGCGGCCGGGGCTGCGCTGGCTGGGCGGCGACCGGCTCCAGATCAACACGCACGAGCACGCGCCGCGGGAGACCTCCGGGGCCCGGCTGCTGTTCGTCCCGGTCGGCTTCGACACGAGCTGGGTGTCGTGGGAGGGACGGCACCGGTACGCGGTGGTGTACCCGTGCGCGGGCGCGCTGGCCGAGCCGGACCGGCCGCCCGCCCCCGAGGCGCTGGGCGCCCTGCTGGGACGGGGCCGCGCCCGTGTCCTGGTGCTCCTGGACGCACCGCGCAGCACCACGCACCTGGTGGCGCTGACGGGACTGCCGCTGGGGTCGGTGGGACGCCACCTGAAGGTGCTGCTCGACGCGCGCCTGGTCCGCCGCCGCCGGGCCGGCCGGTCCGTGCTGTACTACCGGACCGAGTCCGGGGACGTACTGGTCGGCTCGCAGCAGGACGACGCGACGGAGGACCGCGCCCCGGCCGGCACGGGAGCCGCGGCGGCGCAATCCCGGTGACACGCCCGGGCGGGCGCGCATAACCTCCGGCCATGACACTCGTGGCGATCTTCAGCGGGGCCGGCATCTCCACCGACTCCGGCATCCCCGACTACCGGGGCCCCGCCGGCCTGTGGCGGCGCGAGCCGGACGCCGAGAAGCTCGTCACGTACCGCCACTACATGGCCGACCCGGAGATCCGCCGCAGGTCGTGGCTGATGCGGCGGGAGCTCGCGGCCCTGGGCGCGGCGCCCAACGCGGCGCACCGGGCGGTGGCCGAGCTGGACCGGCGGGAGGGGTTCGCGGTGCGGGTGATCACACAGAACGTGGACGGGCTGCACCAGGCGGGCGGCATGCCGGACCGCAAGGTGTTCGAACTGCACGGCACCGCGCGGGCGGTGGAGTGCACCGCGTGCCGCGCGCGGTCGTCGATGGACGAGGCCCTGGAGCGGATCGACGCGGGCGAACCGGACCCGGCGTGCCGGGCGTGCGGCGGAATCCTGAAGGCGGCGACGGTGATGTTCGGGCAGGCCCTGGACCAGGGGGTGCTGGGCGACGCGACGGCGGTGGCGAAGGCGTGCGAGGTGTTCGTCGCCGTCGGCTCCACGCTCCAGGTGCAGCCCGCCGCGTCGCTGGCCGGGGTGGCGGCGGAGCACGGGGCGCGGCTGATCATCGTGAACGCGGAGCCGACTCCCTACGATCCGCTCGCCGACGAGGTGGTGCGGGAGCCGATCGGGACGGCGCTGCCCGGGCTGCTGGCCGCGCTGGGCTAGAAGAGGGCGGCTTCCGCCGGGACGCCGCCCTCGAAGGCGAGGAGGCGCTGCTTGCGGTCGAGGCCGCCGCCGTATCCGGTGAGGCTTCCGGTGGAGCCGATGACCCGGTGGCAGGGCACGATGATGCCGACCGGGTTCTTGCCGTTGGCGAGTCCGACGGCCCGGGAGGCCCCCGTGTTGCCCATGTGCTGGGCGAGTTGGCCGTACGTCCGGGTCTCTCCGTACGGAATCCGCTGGAGCTGTTCCCACACGGACCGCTGGAACGGGGTGCCGTGGAGGTGCAGCGGGACGGTGAACTCGGTCAGCTCCCCCCGGAAATAGGCGTCGAGCTGCTCGATGACCTCGGGGAACGGTTCGGGGTCCGGGTCGCCGAAGGTCTCCTCGGCGGGGCGGTGGCGCTGGCCGACCATGTAGAGGCCGCACAGGACGCCTTCGGTGGCGACGAGAGTGAGCGGGCCGTACGGGCTGTCGACGACGGTGTGCTGTCTGCGGGACATGGCGGGTCAACTCGCTTCGCGCGGGAGGTGGTTGATGGGGTGGGAGTCGGTCGCCCACAGATACTGGACGGCGTACGCGCGCCAGGGGCGCCAGGCGGCGGCGCGCGCGGTGAGGGCGGCCGGGGTGTGCGGCAGGCCGAGGCCCCGGGCGGCCTTCTTGACGCCGAGGTCGGAGGGGAGGAAGGCGTCCGGGTCGCCGAGGGCGCGCATCGCGATGACCTCGGTGGTCCAGGGGCCGAAGCCGGGGAGGGCGAGGAGCTGGGCGCGGGCGGCGTCCCAGTCGCTGTCGACGCCCAGCCCGATCGAGCCGTCGGCGAGCGCGGCGACGAGGGTGGTGAGCGTGACGCGGCGGCTGCGCGGCAGGGCGAGGGTTTCCGGGTCGAGCCCGGCGAGGGCGGCGGCGGACGGGAAGAGGTGGGTGAGGCCGCCCTCCGGGTCCTGGACCGGGGTGCCGTGCGCGGTGACCAGGCGGGCGGCGTGGGTGCGGGCGGCGGCCGTCGACACCTGCTGGCCGAGGACCGCCCGTACGGCGAGCTCGTCGGTGTCGGTGGTACGGGGCACCCGCCTGCCGGGGGCGCGAGCCACCAGCGGGGCGAGCAGCGGGTCGGCGCTGAGGCGCTCGTCGACGGCGACCGGGTCGGCGTCGAGGTCGAGCAGCCAGCGGCAGCGGCTGATGGCGTGGGTGAGGTCGCGCAGGTCGGTGAGGGAGAGCCGGCAGTCGATGTGGCCGGGGCCCGGGGAGAGGGCCACGATGCCGTGCCCGTACGGGAGCCGGAGGGTACGCCGGTACGCTCCGTCGCGCCACTCCTCGACGCCGGGGACGGCGGTGGCGGCGAGGTGGCCGAAGAGGTTGTCGGGGTTGAGCGGAGCGCGGAACGGCAGCCGCAGCGCGATCACCCCGGGGGTCTGCGGGCCGCCCTGGCTCCTTCTGCGGCGTTCGCGCAGTTCGCCCGGGGCGAGGCCGAAGACCTCGCGGACGGTGTCGTTGAAGGTCCGCACGGAGGAGAACCCGGCGGCGAAGGCGATGTCGGCCATCGGGAGCGGGGTCGTCTCGATGAGGAGCCTCGCCGTCTGGGCGCGCTGGGCGCGGGCCAGGGCGAGGGGCCCGGCCCCCAGCTCGGCGCGGAGCTGGCGTTCGACCTGCCGGGTGGAGTACCCGAGCCGGGCGGCGAGGCCGGGCACGCCTTCGCGGTCGACGACGCCGTCCCGGATGAGCCGCATGGCGCGGGCGACGGCGTCGGCGCGGGCGTTCCACTCCGGGGAGCCGGGGCTGGTGTCGGGGCGGCACCGCTTGCAGGCCCGGAAGCCGGCCTGCTGACAGGCGGCGGCGCTCGGGTAGAAGGTCATGTTCTGCGGCTTGGGCGGCACGACGGGGCAGCTGGGGCGGCAGTAGATGCGGGTGGTGGTGACGGCCGTGAACACCCAGCCGTCGAAGCGGGCGTCCTTGGACTGCACGGCACGGACGCAGCGGTCGGTGTCGGTGTGCATGGCGCGGATGCCGGCTTCCGGAGTCCCGGCCGGCGCTTCGGTGGGTGTCATGGGTCCAGCATCCGGCACCGGGGGTGCGGCGGCTGGCGGAAATCCGACATCAAGGTGCCGCGGCCAGGGCCTGCTCGAAGTGCCCGAGGGCGGCGTCGTCGAACAGTACGAACCTGATGTCGAGCAGGGGCTCGCGCGCGGCCTCCCGGACGGTGCGCACGGCGGTTCGGGCGCCGTCGGAGAGCGGCCAGCGGTAGACGCCGGTGGAGATGGCAGGGAAGGCGATGCTGCGGGCGCCCAGCTCGCCCGCCAGGCGCAGGGACTCGCGGTAGCAGGAGGCGAGCAGCTCGGTCTGGGCGCGGTCGGCCTCGCCGGTGAGCTGCGGCTGGTGAACGGGGCCGACGGTGTGCACGACGTACTGGGCGTGCAGATTCCCGGCGGTGGTGACCACCGCCCGGCCGGTGGGGAGGCCACCGCCGTAGTGGGAGGCGCGCAGCTTGCGGCAGTCGGCGAGGACGGCGGGCCCGCCGCGGCGGTGGATGGCACCGTCCACGCCGCCACCGCCGAGCAGGGTCGAGTTGGCGGCGTTGACGATGACGTCGACGTGCTGGTCGGTGATGTCACCGCGGACGAGGGTGATGGTGGGCACGGGCTGTGTCATGCCCGCATTCTCCCCGCCCGGAACCCGCGAGGGGTACGGGGAGCTGCACGACCAGCCACAACGCGTCCGCGCGTCCACGCAGGGTTACGGGAAGGGGCGGGCGGAGGAAAATCCGCCCTGCGCCGGGCGCCGCCCTCCTACTCCCCCGCCAACAACCCCCGCACCCGCTCCACCACCTCCGCATCCCTTCCCACCGCGAACGGCAACGCGTTCCCTCCCCCGATCCGATACCGCTCCCCCACCCGCGTCCGGTCCGTGCCTCCCGCCTCCTCCACCAGCAGCAGCCCCGCCGCGTGGTCCCACGCCAGCTCCCACGAGAAGGCGACCGCCTCCAACTCCCCCCGGGCGACGGCCAGATACTCCAGCCCCGCCGACCCGCACGGCCGCACCTCCACCCCCGGCACCGCCAGCCGCAGCAGGGCGTGCTTCTCCTCCGGGGTCGTGTAGTCGGGGTTCGAGATCGCGACCCGCACCGGAGCACCGGCCTCCGGCGAGCCGGCGCGCAGGGGCCGCCCGTTCAGGGTCGCGCCCCGGCCCCGTACGGCGACGGCCATCTCGTCCAGCGCGGGGGCGAACGTCCAGGAGGCCTGGAGTTCATCGCCCCTCGCCAGCGCCACCAGCGTGCAGAAGGCCGGGTCCCCGGCCACGAACTGGCGCGTGCCGTCGACCGGGTCGACGATCCACACCGGGGCGTCGCCCCGTATCGCCTCGTAGACCGCCGGGTCCGCGTGGACGGCCTCCTCCCCGACCACCACCGACCCGGGCAACAGCCGGGTCAGGGCCGCCGTGAGGTGCTCCTCCGCCCCCCGGTCCGCGACCGTGACCAGGTCGTACGGCCCCTTCTTCTCCACCACCTCGTGCGCGGCGAGCTGCCGGAAGCGCGGCATGATCTCGGCTGCGGCCGCCTCCCGGACGGCCGCCTCCACTGCGTCGACAAGCTGTTCATCGATCATGCCTCCAGCAAAGCACGCCCCTCTGACAACTGATCCAAAAGCGGAGGAATGCCCGGACCCGGGATAGCGTTGTCGCAGGCCAGAGCCAGAACAGCAAGAACAGCCGGGAAGCCGTGAGGGGCGTGCCGGGCGGAGCAGCGGAGGCGGCAGACAGTGCACGGTGAGTACAAGGTCCCCGGCGGCAAGCTCGTCGTCGTCGACCTCGACACGGAGGCGGACGGACGCGGCGGCGAGGTGCTGCGCAATGTGCGGGTCGCCGGTGACTTCTTCCTGGAACCCGACGAGGCGATCGTCGCCATCAACGGCGCGCTGGAGGGGGCGCCGGCGGACACGGACGCCGCCGGTCTTGCCGCCCGCATCGAGGCGTCGCTGCCCGAGGGGACGGTGATGTTCGGCCTCAGCTCCGAGGGCGTCGCCGTCGCGGTGCGCCGCGCCCTCGCGCACGCCACGGACTGGACCGACTACGACTGGCAGCTCATCCACGAGGCCCCGCAGTCGCCCGCCCTGCACATGGCGCTCGACGAGGTCGTCACCGCCGAGGTGGCCGCCGGCCGCCGCCCGCCGACGCTGCGCGTCTGGGAGTGGGCCGCGCCCGCCGTGGTCATCGGCAGCTTCCAGTCGCTGCGCAACGAGGTCGACCCGGAGGGGGCCGAACGGCACGGCATCCAGGTGGTGCGCCGGATCAGCGGCGGCGGCGCGATGTTCATCGAGCCGGGCAACACGATCACGTACTCCCTGTCCGTCCCCAGCGCCCTGGTCCAGGGCCTGTCCTTCGCGGACAGCTATGCCTACCTGGACGACTGGGTGCTCGGCGCGCTCGCCGACATGGGCGTCAAGGCCTGGTACCAGCCGCTGAACGACATCGCCACGGACGCCGGGAAGATCGCCGGCGCGGCCCAGAAGCGGATGGTCGCCGACGAGGGCGCGGTGCTGCACCACGTGACGATGGCGTACGACATCGACGCGGACAAGATGATGGAGGTGCTGCGGATCGGCAAGGAGAAGCTGTCCGACAAGGGCACCAGGAGCGCCAAGAAGCGGGTGGACCCGCTGCGGCGACAGACCGGGCTGGCGCGGGAGGCCGTCATCGAGCGGATGATCGCCTCGTTCCGGGGGCGGTACGGACTGGAGACGGGCGCGGTGTCGGCGCAGGAGATGGCGCGTGCGCAGGAGCTCGCGGAGTCGAAGTTCGGCACGCAGGAGTGGACGGCGCGGGTGCCGTAAAGAGGTCGCCTGGACGAGCTGCGATGAGGCCATGGCCGGGTTCACGTGGGCGAGCAACGGGCCCGGCGAAACATAACGATGCCAGCACATGCCCCCGGCCCTCACCCCTCCAACTTCGCCCGCACCTCCCGCACCACCTCCGCCGCGTCCCGTACCCCGTCCTCGTCCGGCCGCCGCAGCGCCTCCGCCACCCGTGTCTCCATGTCCCGCGGCGCGCAGGGGAGCTGCGCCGCCGTGCGCAGCGCGCCCTTCTCGTTCACGCACCACACCCGCCCGTGTGCCAGCATCGCCTGCGCCAGCACTCCGAACGCCCTCGACAGGCACAGCGACACGTGCAGCGTGTCGCCGCCCCGCGCCGACTTCCGGGCGTTCGCCACCGAGAAGTCGGCCTCCCAGGCCGCCCCGATCAGCGCCGAGCGCAGCGCCCGCGGGTACTCCGCCGTCGCCGCCCGCAACGTCCCCAGCTCCCCCGAGGGGTCCGCCAGCACCCGGCACAGCGCGACCTCTCCCGCGTACGCCGGCGACCAGAAGCCCAGCGGGTGGCCCGCCTGCACGCCCACCTCGTAGCGGCCCCCGCGGCAGTCCTGCCAGACCCGCTCGACCCGGTCCAGGTCCCGCAGCACCCAGTCGACGGACACGCCGTCCGCCTCCAGCCAGGCCCCGCCGTTCACCCACGGACCCCAGCCGCCGGGCCCGGCCACCTCCACGGGCCGGCCCGTGTGATCAGCGGCGAGTTCGGCCAGGCGGGGCACGTCCACCGAGCCCCGGTAGTACACGCCCAAGTCCCAGTCGGAGTCCGGGCGGTGGGACCCCCGGGCACGGCTTCCACCGAGCGCGACGGCCACGACACCCGGGGTTCCCACGAGCCGTTCCGCCATCTCTGCGACGATCTTGTCCATCCTGTTCACGGGCCGGAACCCTACCCCCGCCGGAGTTGTCGGTGCGCGGGAATACCCTGGGGCCCTGAAGCACAGTGGCGTGAGGAGTCCGAGGTGTCGCCGATGCTTGACGCAGTCGTCGTGGGGGCGGGCCCCAACGGGCTGACCGCCGCAGTGGAGCTGGCCCGCCGCGGCTTCTCGGTGGAGGTGTTCGAGGCCAAGGACACCGTCGGCGGCGGCGCCCGCACCGAGGAGCTGACACTGCCGGGCTTCCGCCACGACCCGTGCTCGGCCGTGCATCCGCTGGGTGTGGGGTCGCCCGCCTTCCGGGCGCTGCCGCTGGAGCGGTACGGACTGGAGTGGCTGCACCCCGAGCTGCCCATGGTGCATCCCTGGGACGACGGGACGGCGGCCGTGCTGTCGCGCTCGGTCGCGGAGACGGCGGCCTCCCTGGGGGTGCGGGACGCCGGTGCGTACCGCCGTCTGGTCGCTCCGTACCTCGGGAAGTGGGACGGTCTCGCGCAGGACTTCATGTCGCTGCCGCTGACCGCGCTCCCCCGGCACCCGTTCCGGCTCGCGCACTTCGGGATCGACGGCCTGCCGCCGTCCACCTGGCTGATGCGCCGCTTCCGCGACGAGAAGGCCAAGGCGCTGATCGCCGGGCTCGTGGCGCATGTCATCGCCCCGCTCGACGGCCTGGCGACGAGTGCGATCGGCCTCCTGTTCGCGCTGGCGGCGCACGAGAACGGCTGGCCGGTCCCGCGCGGCGGCTCCCAGGCCATCCCGGACGCCCTGACCGCGTACCTCCGTGATCTCGGCGGGGCCGTCCACACCGGTTACGAGGTCAAGCGCCTGGACGACCTGCCGCCGGCCCGTGCGTACGTCTTCGACACCTCGCCGACCGCGCTCGCCCGGATCGCCCGTCTGGGCAACGCGTACGAGAACTACCGGTACGGCGCGAGCGTCTTCAAGATCGATTACGCGCTGGACGGGCCGGTTCCGTGGACCGCCGAGGAGGCCCGCCGGGCCGGGACGGTGCAGCTCGGCCCCACCCGGGGGGAGATCGGCAAGGCCCTGCGCCAGGTCGCGGGCGGCACGCCCCCCGAGACCCCCTTCCTGATCACGGCCCAGCCGAGCGTCGTCGACCCGACCCGCGCCCCCGAGGGCAAGCAGGTGTTCTGGGTGTACGGACACGCTCCGCACGCCTGGCAGGGCGACCTGACGGACGCGATCGAACGCCAACTCGAACGCTTCGCCCCCGGTTTCCGCGACCTCGTCCTGGCCCGCGCCACGGCCGGTCCCCCGGAGCTTGCCGCGCACAACGCGAACTACGTGGGAGGGGACATCGCCTGCGGCGCCTTCGCGGGCCTCCAGGCGCTGCTGCGCCCGAAGCCGTCCCTCTTCCCGTACGCCACGAAGCACCCGGCGGTCTTCCTGTGCTCCGCGGCGACTCCGCCGGGCCCCGGCGTGCACGGCATGTCGGGCCACAACGCGGCGAAGGCGGTCTGGCGCCACCTGCGGGCCGTCGACCGGGGCTGAGCGCTCCGGGCCCCTGGTCCCCGGCCCGGCAGGTTGCCCGCCGTGCGGCCCCGCCCACCATGGCCGTCATGGACCCGCCCGGCCCCGGACGGCAGACCTACGACCGTCGCTCCCCGTGCCACGACCTCCACAGCGCCGCGTACGCCCCTCCGGAGGCCACGAGGGCGTCGTGGGAGCCGAGTTCGGTGATGCGGCCGCCGTCCATCACCGCGATCCGGTCGGCGTCGTGCGCCGTGTGCAGCCGGTGCGCGACGGCGATGACCGTACGTCCCGTGAGCACGGCGGCGAGCGCGCGCTCGGTGTGGCGTGCCGTGCCGGGGTCCAGGAGCGCGGTGGCCTCGTCCAGGATCAGCGTGTGCGGGTCCGCCAGCACCACGCGTGCCAGCGCCAGTTGCTGGGCCTGTGAACCGTCGAGCCGGTGGCCGCCCGCGCCCAGGACGGTGCCCAGCCCGTCGGGCAGCTCGTCCGCCCACTCCGCGCCGACGGCGGCCAGCGCGGCGCGCAGGTCGGTGTCGGTGGCGGCCCGGCCCGCGATCAGCAGGTTGTCGCGGACCGTGCCGAGGAAGACGTGGTGCTCCTGCGTGATCAGGACCACCTGACGGCGCAACACCTCCGGCCCGAGGTCGCGGACCGGGACGCCGCCGACCGTGACCGCGCCGGTGCGGGGCGCGTCGATGCCCGCGAGGAGTCTGCCCAGCGTCGACTTGCCCGCGCCGGACGGGCCGACGACCGCGAGCCGTTCGCCCGCGCGCACACTCAGGTCGATGCCGTGCAGCACATCGGGCCCGCCGTCGTACGCGTGGTGCACGCCCGTGACCTCGATGCGGTCGTCGGCGGGGGTGCGGGTGGTCCCGGCGGGTGCGGCGGGAAGCTGCCCGAGGCCCTCGACCCGGGCGAAGGAGGCACTGGCGCTCTGGAGCTGTTCGAGGCGCTGGAGGATGGTGTCCAGCGGGGCGGACAGCTGGCGCAGGTACGCCGCACAGGCGACCACCGCGCCCAGGCTCACCGCGTCGTGCGCGAGCAGTACGCCGCCGAGGGCCAGGACGCCGACGACGGGGACGGCGTACGAGACGTCCACGGACGGCAGGAGCACGATCCGCAGGTACAGGGTGCGCAGGCGGGTGCGGCGGCACTCCTCGATCGCCGCCCCGCAGGCGTCGACGCGCCGCTGCTGGAGGCCGTACGCCTCGACCGTCCGCGCGGCGGAGGCGGTGGCCGAGAGGAGTTCGGCGAGAGCGGAGTTGGCGGCGCCCTCGGCGAGGTAGGCGCTGCGGGCCCGGCGCACGTACCAGCGGACGGGGAGGCAGATGCTGCTCAGGCCCACGACGGCGCACAGGCCGAGCAGCGGGTCGATGACGAAGACCGCGCCGAGGACGAGGAGCGCCTGCACGGCGGCGATCAGCACGTCGGGGCCGATGTCGCGCAGGGTGACGGCGACGGACGCGACGTCGTTGCTGCCCCGGTGGGTGACGTCGCCGGTTCCGGCGCGCTCGACGACGGAGGACGGGAGCGCGAGCACCCGGTCGACGAACCGTTCCCGCACCCGGGCCGAGGTCCGCTCGCCGAAGCGGTCGCCCGCCAGCCGGGCGTACCGCGTGAGCAGCAGTTGGGCGAGCGCGCATCCGGCCATGGCGAGGGCGAGCACGTCCACGGCCGACGCCCCGGCGCCCGCGCTGACGGCGTCGACGATCCGGCCGAGCAGCCAGGGCCCGGCGAGTCCGGCGACGACCGCCAGCGCGTTGAGGGCGATCAGCGCGGTGAAGGCGCCTCGGTCGAGGCGGATCAGCTCGCGTGCCGCGCGGCGCAGGTGCGCGCCGTCGGCGACGGGCAGTTGCCCGTTCGTCGTGTCCGGGGACCCGGCGGCCGGGGTGGGGGCGGTCATCGGGCCGCCTCCTGAGTCTGCCGGGGGTTGCCGTTTCCGGTGTCCGCCTCGCCCCGTGCGACCAGCCGCCGGTAGTCCGGGCTGCGGCGCAGGAGTTCGCGGTGGCTTCCGGTGGCGACGGCCCGCCCGTCGACCAGGAGGCACACGGTGTCCGCCCGGTCCAGCAGGACCGGTGACGTGGTGGTGACGACGGTGGTGCGTCCCTCGCGCGCGGTCCGCAGTCCGGCCGCGACGGCCGCCTCGGTGTGTGCGTCCAGTGCCGACGTCGGCTCCACCGCCAGCAGCACCTCGGGGTCGGCGAGCAGCGCCCGTACCAGCCGGACGCGTTGCCGCTGGCCGCCGGAGAGGCTGCGGCCCTGGGCGTCGACAGGTGTGTCGAGCCCGTCGCGCAGGCCGCGCACGACATCGTCCGCGACGGCCGCGTCGAACGCGCGGACGAGGTCCTCCTCGCTCCGGTCGCGGCGGCCGGCGACCACCGCGCGCAGTGGCCCGGCGAAGAGGTCGGCCTCGTTGTCGGCGACCAGGACGCGTGCGCGGACCTGCTCCGGGGCGATGGCGTCGAGCCGGGTCCCGCCCCAGGTCACCGCGGAGGCGGTGAACATGCCGAGGCGTTCGACCACCTCGGCGGTCTCCGACAGCCTGGCACCGACCAGCGCGGTCAGCTCACCGGGGTTCACCGACACGCCCGAGGCCGGATCGTGCAGCACCGACGGCCGTACGGGTGCGTCCACGCCGGCCGAGGGGTCCGCGGTGTCGGGCTCCAGGTCCAGGAAGCGCAGCAGCCGCCGTGCGGCGACCAGCCCGCGGCTGAGGTCGGAGCCGCCCTCGATGAAGAAGGACACCGGGATCGCCAGCACCGCCACGTACCCGTACACGGCGACCAGCTCCCCCACCGTCAGCGTCCCTTCCGCCGCCATCCGGGCCGCGAGCCAGGTGACCACGGCGAGGAACAGCATCGGCAGGCCGGCTCCGAGGGCGCCGATCCAACTGGTGACGGCGGCGACCCGGTAGCCCTGGTCCTGGAGCACCCGCGAGTCGCGCCGGTAGCGCTCGGCGTACACCTCTTTGCCGCCGAGCCCGGCCAGCACGCGCAGACCCCCGACGATGTCCCCGAACCGGGCCGCGAGAACGCCCTGTTGTTCCCGGTACGGCTCCTGCGCCCGCTGCACACGCCCCAGCAGCGGTCCGAGCGCAAGGGCGATCAGGGGCACGCCGACCAGCACGACCACCGCGAGCTGCCAGGAGACCGAGAACAGGAACCCGGCCACCACCACGCAGGCGACCGCCGCGCCGACCCCGGGCCCGGTGATGGTCAGCACGCTCGCCATCGCGGCCGCGTCGCCGAACCCGATGGTGACCACTTCCCCGGCCCCCGTCCGCCGGGGCAGCGCGGCCCCCAGCCGCACCGTGTGGGCGACCACGATCCGCGCCGTACGGAAGACGGCGTCCATCCTGATCCGGGTCATGGTGCGGTGCCGCAGGATGGCCAGGCAGGCGTTCAGCACCCCGACTCCGAGCAACACCGCGCACCACAGGGCCAGTTGGCGGCCGTTCCCCGGGGCCAGGCCGTCGTCCACCGCGCGGGAGAGCACATAGGGCGGCAGGGTCAGGCCGACCATCCAGGCACTGCCCCACGCCGCTCCCGCGGCGCACCGGCCTCGCTGGCGGAGGACCAGCCACCACAGGTACCGCCCCGGGCCGCGCCGCTCCGGACCCCCCCCGGCCCGTAGGTGCATCGATCATCCACCGACCCTACGGGAGGGCCCGCGGGCGCCCGTCACCGGCTGCGGCCGCCCCGTACCGGAGCCATCAGCAGCACGTACAGCACCAGCGCCGCCGCGAACCCGACCGCCCAGCCGTAGTCGGCCAGCGGCCGCAGGAAGGGGATCAGGCCGTCCTCGGGGAAGGGCCCCTTGCCGGGAGCGGAGTGCGAGCCGCCGACGGCGAGAATCCCGCCGGCCAGGAAGACGGCCACGGCACGCAGGTTCCAGCCGCCGGTGTACCAGTAGCGCCCCTCGGGCCGGTACAGGTCGGCCAGTTCCAGGACGGTCCTGCGGATGATCCAGTAGTCGGCGATCAGGATTCCCGCGACCGTGCCGAGCAGTCCGCCGACCACGCCGAGCCAGGTGAAGATGTACAGCTCGGGGGTGGCCGTGAGCTTCCACGGCATGATGAGGACGCCGACGACTCCCGTGATGAGCGCGCCCGTTCGGAAGTCGATGAGCTTCGGCGCCAGGTTGGCGAGGTCGTACGCGGGCGAGACGACGTTCGCCGCCAGGTTGACCGAGACCGTCGCGACCAGCACCGTCACCAGCGCGAAGAGCAGCCCGAAGACGTTGTCGGTCTTCGCGGCGAGCGCGACCGGGTCCCAGACCGGAGCCCCGTACACCGCCTGCGAGCCGGAGGTGACGAAGACGGAGAGCAGCGCGAAGAGCGTCATGGTCGTCGGCAGCCCCAGCGACTGCCCCCATACCTGGGCGCGTTGGCCGGCGGCGAAGCGCGTGAAGTCGGGGATGTTGAGGCTGAGCGTGGACCAGAAGGCGATCATCCCCATCAGGGCGGGGAAGAACACCGGCCAGAAGTCGGCGCCCCAGCCCAGCGTGGAGGGCTGGTCCAGGAGCGGCCCCACTCCCCCGGCCTTGACGGTGATCCACACCAGCAGCACCAGCGCGCCGACGATGACGAAGGGCGCGGCCCAGTTCTCGAAGCGGCGCAGCGTCTCCATCCCCCGGTGGATGATGGCGAGTTCGAGCGCCCAGAAGAGCACGAAGCACAGCCAGAGCGTCCACGGCTGGCCGCCGATCCGCGACGCCTCCGCCCAGCCGCCGAAGACCTTACCCAGCAGGACGAAGACGCCCTGTCCGCCGATCCAGGTCTGGATGCCGAACCAGGCGCACGCCACCCCGGCCCGGATCAGGGCCGGCAGGTTCGCCCCGCGCAGCCCGAAGGAGGAGCGCGCCAGCACCGGGAAGGGGATGCCGTACTTGGGTCCTGCGTGCCCGGTGAGCAGCATCGGGGCGAGCACGATCACATTGGCCAGCGCGATGGTGACGACCGCCTGCACCCAGTCCATGCCGAGGGCGACGAGCCCCGACGCGAGCAGCCAGGAGGGGATGTTGTGCGCCATGCCGACCCAGAGGGCGGCGAAGTTGTACGTCGTCCAGCGCCGCCGGTCCACCGGCACGGGGAGCAAGTCGTCGTTGACGTAACGGGATGCGGGCGGGACCGCACCGGTGGGCAGCTCCACGCGGCCCCCTCGCGCGGGGTCGGGCACCGGGCTGCCGGGGGGACTGCCGGGAGGGCTGCCGGGCGCGCCGGACGGCGGGCTTCCTGACGGGCTTCCTGGACCGGTGGCGGTCATGGGCCGACCCCTTCTTCGGAGAGTGCGGAGTGCCGGGCCTTTCGTCGGGGGCGCCTTGCCTGTCGTACGCGCGGACCGCCCGCACGTGGGTGGGAGGGGTTTCAGGAGGAGGCGAGCGCGGGGATGACGGACGCCCCGTACGCGTCGATGGTCCGCTCCCGGGCGTCGTGCATGTCGTAGAGGGCGAACTGGTCGACGCCCAGGCCGCGCAGGACGCGCAGCTTCTCGATGTGCGCCTCGACCGGCCCCAGCAGGCAGAACCGGTCGACGATGTCGTCGGGCACGAAGTCGGTGTCAGGGTTCCCGGCGCGCCCGTGGTGTGCGTAGTCGTACCCCCGCCGGGCCTCGATGTACGCGGTGAGCGCCGCCGGCACGAGGTCGGAGTCCGTGCCGTACTTGGCCACCAGGTCGGCGACGTGGTTGCCGACCATGCCGCCGAACCAGCGGCACTGGTCGCGGGCGTGCCCGAGGTCGTCGCCGACGTAGGCGGGGGCGGCGACGCAGATCGTGACCTCCGAGGGGTCGCGGCCGGCGTCGGACGCGGCGTCGCGCACGGCCCTGATCATCCACTCGGTGAGGACCGGGTCGGCGAGCTGGAGGATGAACCCGTCGGCCTTCGCCCCGGCGAGCGCGAGCGCCTTGGGCCCGTACGCGGCCATCCACACCGGCAGCCTCCCGTCCCGCACCCAGGGAATCCGTACCGACTGGCCGTCCACCTCGGCCTCGCGGCCCTCGGCGAGGTCGCGGATGACCTCCATGGCCTCGCCGAGCCGGGCCAGCGTGTTGGGTCTGCGTCCGGCGACGCGCATGGCGGAGTCGCCGCGGCCGATGCCGCAGACGGTGCGGTTGCCGTACATGTCGTTGAGGGTGGCGAAGGTGGAGGCGGTGACCTCCCAGGTGCGGGTGGAGGGGTTGGTGACCATGGGGCCGACGGTCAGCCGTTCGGTGTGCTCCAGGATCCGGCTGTAGATGACGAACGGCTCCTGCCACAGCACGGCGGAGTCGAAGGTCCAGCCGTGGGTGAAGCCGTTGCGTTCGGCTCGGCGCATCAGGCCGACGACCTCGGATGCGGGGGGATCGGTCTGCAGGACGAGTCCGAAGTCCATCGGCATGTGGGGCGTACCTCCCGGCTCAGGTACTGACGGCGCGTCGGCCGGTCAACTGCCGTGCGCACAGTGCGATTTCAGCCGCGGCGGCGCCACGCCGCCGGGGCCGTGAAGGGGTCAATCGTGGACCCCGCCGGGGACCTTGGCAAGAGGGACACCACGCGCGTCCACGTGCGGCGTCGCCGGGTTCGCCCGTACGGGGGAAGAACCGCCGCGGCTCCTCCCCCGCCTCGGCGGCGGCCGTCAGCAGGGTGGCCGGTGTCCGCCGTGCCGCAGGGCGCGCGGTCCGCCGGCGGTGAGGATCGCGGCGACCGAGGGCGGCAGCGGGCTGCCGTCCTCGCGCACCGGCACGGGCGGGTCGACGACCACGCCGACGCCGGGGCCGCGCAGGGCCGCGTCCTTCACCCGCACCCGGTCCAGCGGGGACGGGGTGAGCACCCTCCGCTCGCGCACGAAGGCGATGAAGCTCTCGAAGTCCCGCTGGTGCCGGTAGGGCTCGCGGTAGGCGGTGAGCGCCGGGTAGCCGTCCATGCCGAGGAGGGTGTACGAGGAGGTGGCGAGCCGGTAGTCGCGGTCGACCCGCAGCGGGGCGCCGTCGATGCGGACGTCGGCGGGGTCGACCCGGTCGCCGACCGCGCCGGACGCGTCGAAGGCGTACCGGACGTTCCCGGAGACGGCCAGCGGCGCGAAGCGCAGCGTCCCGTCCGGTCCGGTGGACCACTGCTGCTCCAGGGCGTCGTGGATCTGCTGCCCGCTGACCCGCACGCACACCGTGGGACTGCCGTACCCGACCGCCCGCCAGGCCTGCCCGAAGGCGACCGCGCCGTCGGCCCCCGGCGTCAGGTCGCCCCGTACGAGCGACTGCCCGACGGTCGGCGCGAGCGGCACCAGGGCGAGCTGCGCGGGAACGAAACGATGGACGTTCGAATCGTCGTACGACGGTACGGGCCTGCGCGCGGCCCACAGCGTCCAGTCGGCGGCGAGGTCGCCCATGGTCGACTGGCCCACGGTGTTGCGGGAGCGGGTGAAGGGGCCGCGCTGGACGGCGACGCGGCTGCGCTCACGGGTGGCGGCCTGCCCGGCCCAGTAGTCGGCGATGGCCTTGAGCCCGGGGTGCGGGGTGACGTCGCGGGTGTTGGGGTGGCTGGTGGAGACGGTGAGCTCGCGGACGACCCTGCCGGTGCGCGGGTCGAGGCGGAGGTTGATCTCGTTGACGACCTGTCCGTGGAACCCGGCCTCGACGAAGGGCCGCGGCACCCCGGCCGGGTCGGGGAGCATCATGTTGAACCGGGTGTGCCAGTGCCCGCAGACGATCGCGTCGATGTCGGGCGAGACCCTGAGCGCCAGCTCGTAGGCGGGTCCGGACGGATCGCTGCCGCTGTTGAAGTCGCCGCCGGCCACCGCGCCGTCGTGCATGCTGAGCACGATCGCGTGCACGCCGCGCCGCTTGAGTTCCCGGGCGCACCGGTCGGCGGTGGCGGCCTGGTCGAGGGTCCTGAGCCCCGGGTGGAAGGAGTTCGGGAACGACTCGCTGCCGAACACGGTGAGATGGATGAACCCGACCGGGATGCGCCGCCCGTCCGGGCCCCGTACGTACTCCACGTGATACGGCGGCAGGACGGTCCGGCCGGTGCGCGTCCGCACCACGTTGGCGCTGTAGTAACGGAAGTCGGCGCCGCGGAACCGTCTCCCGGTGGAGTCGCGGAAGCCGGTGTCACGGCCGACGACGGGGTGGGCGCGCCCGTCCTGCATGTGCTCCGTGAGGTGGGCGGGCGACTTGTCGAACTCGTGGTTCCCGGCGGTCGCGAAGTCGAGGCCCAGGGCGTTGAGGGCCTCGATCGTCGGCTCGTCGGAGAAGGCGGCGGCGTCGAACTCCCAGCCGGAGAAGAGGTCGCCGGGCGCGAAGAAGAGCGAATTCGCCCGCCCGGCGCGCAGCCGCTCCAGGTGCGTCCCCAGGGCGGCCACTCCGCCCACGGTGTACGTCTTGCCGCCGTTTCCCCGCACGACGGCGTCGCTGCCGACGGGGCCCTGCAGGTACCCGTGCAGATCGCAGATGTTGAGGAGTTGCAGGTCGACGTACTCGTCGGCGGTGGCGGCGTCGCGGGCCGCGTCGGAGGCGTGGGCGGGAACGCCGAGGGCGGTGGTGGTGGCGAGGGCGCCGAAC
Source organism: Streptomyces sp. NPDC088745 (assembly GCF_044751045.1). Taxonomy (NCBI): domain Bacteria; kingdom Bacillati; phylum Actinomycetota; class Actinomycetes; order Kitasatosporales; family Streptomycetaceae; genus Streptomyces; species Streptomyces sp. NPDC088745. The sequence goes on along the minus strand of NZ_JBIVLB010000005.1, from coordinate 40,344 downwards.
GCGGTGAGGAAGGAGCGGCGGCCCGTGTCGTATGACGAACGCTGTTGTCCCATGAGGAAGTTGACCGGTCCACTGGTGCGTGTCTGAGTCACCCGGCGATGGTGCGAATACGGAGGTGAAGCGGGCGGGTCGACGGGGCGTCAGCCGCGTGGCGGGGCCACGGCAGCCCCGTGAACCACTCGGGTGCCGCCGTGCCTCCGTCCGTCCTGTGCTGCTACTTCTTGGGCTTGACCGGTCCCGCCTCGTTCGTCACCCGTACGACGACGCCCCGGTCGGCGTTGGCCCGGGTCAGGGCGTGCGGGCCCGAGACCGGGTTCCGCGGCAGGCGGTAGCCTTCGGGGGCGACGGTCTCGCGGACGTAGTACGAGCCGAGCTTCAGATCCCCGAAGTCGCAGCGTCCCCGCGCGTCGGTGGCGCAGCCGCTGCCGATACGGGTGTCGGTGCGGCCGGTGGTCTGGAGGCCGGGGACGCCGTTGGTCTCACGCCACAGCTCCACGACGGCGCGGGGCAGGCCGCGCCCGGTGCGCGAGTCGACCTTGTGGACGTGCAGGCTGCCCTTGACCTCGGGGACCACCGGTGTCCTCTTGTTGCGTACGGTCACGCTGACGCCTTCGCGGGCCTTGGCCTCGGTCAGGACCAGCGGGCCGACGACGCCGGGTTCCGGCAGGTCGTACCCGGCCGGGGCCCGGGTCTCCTGCCAGTAGTAGGAGTTGCCGGCCCGGACCGTGGCGCGGCAGACGCCCTGCGCGTCCGTGGTGCACGGCGCGCCGCGCCGGCGGTCGGGGCGCGCGCCGGAGGTCTGGAGACCGGAGACGCCGTTGGCCTCGTGCCAGAGCTGGAAGACCGCGCCGGGCAGCGGGGCCCCGGTGGCGTCGTCCACCTTGACGACCTTGACCTCGCCCTCCGACGGCAGCGGTGTGCCGCAGGTGGGCAGGTCGCCGTCGAAGGGGTACGCGTGGAACTCCTGGCCGCCACCGCCGGTGGGGAGGCTCCGGTGGGTGACGGAGCCGGTGGTGAAGAAGCGGCCGTTGACGCCGGGCAGGGTCACGTCGGTCTCGGATGCCTGGTTGCCGATCAGCACGCTGCCCTGGAACTGGCCGGTGCCCTTCAGCTCGACGGCGGAGGCGTCGGGGAAGTTCCACAGGAGGCGGTTGCGGAGCTTGTTGAAGGAGTCGCTGTCGTCGAAGGTGCCGCTGTAGGTGTTGACGGTGCGCCGGGCGCCGAGGACGTTGACCAGGACGGTCGCCCCGGCGGGGATGCCGCGGAACTCGATGCCCTGCTGGCCGCCGCCCCGTGCGACGAGGTCGAAGTCGGCGTTGAAGACCTGGAGCTTCGAGGAGCCGTCCCCGGTGAAGAGGGTCCGGCCGCCCTCGTTGACGGAGGTGCCGGTGGCCGGACGCGGCCCGGAGCCGGTGTCGGCGTAGCACTGGCTGGCGTCGGAGAGCTGCTGGCGCAGGCCCAGGTACGGGGTGGCGGCGCCCGCGTCGAGGGTGCTGGTGCCGACGATGGTGCCGGTGGCGGGGCCCGCGTGGCGCACCACGCCGTCCTCGGCGAGGAGCCGCTGGCCGGTGGCGATGGTGACGGCGCCGCCGGTGACGAGGTAGTCGGAGCCGACGGGCGGCGGGACCCGGGAGCCGACGCCCGCGACGCCGACGTTGTAGACCTGGCTGCCGTCCGGGGACTTGTTCATGTCGAACGAGCCGAGAACGACGACCCGCCCCTCGGCCTCGGCCGCCTTCCCGCGGACCCGGAAGTCACCGCCCGCGAAGACGTTGATGCCGTTGTCGTACCCGGCGATGCCCCCGTTGCCGACGGGCGGGAAGGGGTCGGGGCAGGAGCCGGGAACGCAGGGCCCGAGACCGCCGGGGAGGGGGTCGGCCGCTGCGGCTGTCTTCGCAGGCGCGGTGCTCGCCTGCGCCACCACGGGAAGCAGAACGGCCCCGGCCGCCAACCAGGCGACTGTCACCGCCCTCAACCCTCGGGATCCGCGTCCACCAGGTACTGTGCGCATTTCTCACTGCCCTCAGTCACGCCCCCTGACCCGTGCAGGGGTTCTCGGGATCACCCGCCCTGCGGGGCGGGCGCGCGGAGATCCTGCCAGCGTTCGCGCCCGGAAATTTGCTGACGCGCCGTCATGTGGAGTTGTTCATCTGGATGCCGGTGAGGGCTCCGGCCGACACACCGGGCCCCGCCGCGCCTCTCGACACCGTCCGCACCGCCGACCGCCCCACCGGGCCCCGGCCCGACCAGGACGGCTACCCGAGGTACTGGGAGGTGGCACGCGCCAGATACAGGCCGTGGCCGGGCCGCCCGTGAAAACGGCCCCGCTCGATGACGACCTCCCCCCGGGACAGCACGGTCTCCACCCGCCCCGTCACACGCTTGCCCTCGTACGCGGAGTAGTCGACGTTCATGTGATGTGTCGCCGCCGAGATGACCTGTTCAGCCGCCGGGTCGTAGACGACGATGTCCGCGTCCGCGCCCGGGGCGATCGTCCCCTTCCTCCCGTACAGGCCGAACATCCTGGCCGGGGTCGCGCACGCGATCTCGATCCAGCGGCGGCGGGTGAGGTGGCCGTCGACGACGGCCTGGTGGAGGAGGTCCATGCGGTTCTCGACGCCCGGGAGCCCGTTGGGGATCTTGGAGAAGTCGCCGCGGCCCCGTTCCTTCTGGCCGGTGAAGCAGAAGGGGCAGTGGTCGGTGGAGACGACCTGGAGGTCGTTGGTGCGCAGGCCCCGCCAGAGGGCCGCCTGGTGTTCCCGGGGACGCAGGGGGGTCGAGCAGACGTACTTCGCGCCCTCGAAGTCGGGCTCCGCGAGGTTGTCGGTGGAGAGGAAGAGGTACTGGGGGCAGGTCTCGCCGAAGACCGGGAGGCCCTTGTGGCGGGCCGTCGCGATTTCGTTGAGGGCTTCCTCGGCCGACACGTGGACCACGTAGACCGGAGCGCCGGCGACCTGCGCGAGCTTGATGACGCGGTGTGTGGCCTCCGCCTCCAGGAGGGCCTTGCGGACCTCGCCGTGGTACCGGGGGTCGGTCTCGCCGCGGGCCAGGGCCTGTTCGACCAGGACGTCGATGGCGAGGCCGTTCTCCGCGTGCATCATGATCAGGCCGCCGTTGGACGCGGCCTTCTGCATCGCGCGCAGGATGTCGCCGTCGTCGCTGAAGAAGACCCCGGGGTAGGCGGTGAAGAGTTTGAACGAGGAGACTCCTTCGGCGACCAGGCCGTCCATCTCCTTGAGGGACGACTCGTTCACGTCCGACATGATCATGTGGAAGCCGTAGTCGATCGCGCACTTGCCGTCGGCCTTCGCGTGCCACGCGTCGAGGCCCGCGCGGAGGCTCTGGCCCGGGGGCTGGATGGCGAAGTCGATGATCGTGGTGGTGCCGCCCCACGCCGCCGCCCGCGTGCCGGACTCGAAGGTGTCGGAAGCGAAGGTTCCGCCGAACGGCATCTCCATGTGGGTGTGCGCGTCCACGCCGCCCGGGATCACGTACTTGCCCGTGGCGTCGATCGTGCGGTCCGCCGTCCAGCTCTGGGTGCCGGGGGCGGCCAGAGCCACCACCCGGCCGCTCTCGATCAGGACGTCGGCGTGCGTCTCCTCGGCAGCGGTGATCACGAGACCGCCGGTGATCTGCGTGCGTGTCATGGCTGTGCTCTCCTTCGCTGCGGCCCGTCTGCCGGCTCGCTCCCACGGCGCGTCCGCCGCCGGGCTTCGCGTGCCGCGCGTCCGCCCTCGATCCGTGCGTCGGCGTGGTCTTCGTTGGGGGGCGGCCCGCCGCGCGGAGGGCCGCCCCCGGGAGGGACGAGCTGGACTACACGCTCCGCAGGGCGCGTTCCAGGACGGCCGCGCCCTCCTCCGCCTCCGCCACCGTCAGCGAGAGCGGCGGGGCGATGCGCAGCACGCTGGTGTTGTGGCCGCCGCCCTTGCCCAGCAGGAGGCCGCCCTCGCGGGCTGCTTCCTGGACCTGGCCGGCCGCCTGCGGCCAGGCCTGGTCGGTGCCGGGGCGGACGATCTCGATGCCCGCCATCAGGCCCCGGCCGCGTACCTCCCGTACGCAGGGGGTCGCCGCGCCGATCGCGCGCAGACGCTCCAGGAGGAGGCCGCCGACGCGGCGGGAGTTGCCCTGGAGGTCGTGTTCCAGGAGGTACGAGAGGTTGGCGAGGCCGGCGGCCATGGTGATCGGCGAGCCGCCGAAGGTGGAGATGGAGCCGGAGTCGATGCAGTTCATGACCTCGGAGCGGGCGACGACGCCGCCGATGGACATGCCGTTGCCGATGCCCTTGGCGAAGGTCATGATGTCCGGCGGGCCGTTCTCGGCGTGTGCCTGCCAGCCCCAGAAGTGGTCGCCGGTGCGGCCCCAGCCGGTCTGCACCTCGTCGGCGATCCACAGGATGCCCTCGCGGGCGAGCACCTCGCGGAAGGCCGCGTAGAGGCCGTCGGGCGGGGAGGTGAATCCGCCGACGCCCTGGATCGGCTCGGCGATGAGTGCGGCGACCTGGCCGCGGGTCTGGCCGAGCACGTCCTCCAGGTCGGCGACGCACGCCTCGATGAACTGGGCGTCCGAGAGGTGCGCGAAGGGGCCCCGGTAGCGGACGCCTCCGTGGACGTACAGCGTCTGGAGCGGGGAGAGGCTGGTCGGCGACCAGTTGCGGTTGCCGGTGAGGCCCACGGTGGAGAAGGAACGGCCGTGGTAGCTGTTGCGCATCGCCAGGAGCTGGTTGGAGCGGCGGTACGTCGTCGCCAGCATCAGCGCGGTGTCGTTGGCCTCGGTGCCCGAGGTGGTGAAGAAGACGCGGGCGTCGGGGATGCCGGAGAGGTGGGCGACCCGTTCCGCGAGGTCGATCATGGGGCGGTTGAGGTAGAGGGTGGAGGAGTGGATGAGGCGGGACGCCTGTTCCGTGACCGCCTTGGTGACCTCGGGGAGGGCGTGCGCGGTCATCGTGGTGAGGATGCCGCCGAAGAAGTCGAGGTACTTGCGGCCCTCGGCGTCCCAGACGTGGCGGCCCTCGCCGTGGGTGAGCTCGATCGGGTTCTGGTAGTAGAGGGCGAGCCACTCGGGCAGGACGGCCTGGTGGCGGGAGTGCAGGTCGGTCATGGCTGGGCCAGTCCTTCGTGGGGTGCGGACGCGTCGGAGTTCAGGGCTTGACCAGTCCTTCGTACGCGTCGGGGCGGCGGTCGCGGTAGAACGCCCACTGCTGGCGCACGTCCTCGATGAGGTCGAAGTCGAGGTCGCGGACCACCAGTTCCTCGCTCTTGTCGGACGCCGGCTCGCCGACGAACTGGCCTCGCGGGTCCACGAAGTAACTGGTGCCGTAGAAGTCGTTGTCGCCGTACTCCTCCTGCCCGACGCGGTTGATCGCGGCGACGAAGTACTCGTTGGCGACGGCGGCGGCCGGCTGCTCGAGCTGCCACAGGTGGGCGGAGAGCCCGCGCGAGGTGGCGGAGGGGTTGTAGACGAGCTGGGCGCCTTCGAGGCCCAGTTGCCGCCAGCCTTCCGGGAAGTGGCGGTCGTAGCAGATGTAGACGCCGACGCGGCCGACGGCGGTGTCGAAGACCGGCCAGCCCAGGTTGCCGGGCTTGAAGTAGTACTTCTCCCAGAAGCCCTTGACCTGGGGGATGTGGTGCTTGCGGTACTTGCCGAGGTAGCTGCCGTCGGCGTCGATGACGGCGGCGGTGTTGTAGTAGAAGCCGGAGGACTCGCGCTCGAAGACCGGGACCACGATCACCATGCCGGTCTCACGGGCCAGGTCCTGCATGCGGCGGGTGGTCGGCCCCTCGGGGACGGCCTCGGCCCAGCGGTAGTGCTCGGCCTCCTGGACCTGGCAGAAGTAGGGGGCGTTGAACACCTCCTGGAAGCCGATGACCTTCGCTCCCTGCCGGGCGGCCTCCCGGGCGTGCTCCTCGTGCTTGGCGATCATGGATTCGGTGTCGCCGGTCCAGGTGGCCTGGACCAGAGCGGCGCGTACGACGTGGGCCATGACTCGACTCCGTTCAACCCGTTCAACCCGTACGGCTCGCACGACCCGCACGGCCGGACGCCCCGGACGTCCGACGGGACGTCAGAGACCCTCTACGCCCGTAGAGTTGGGACGTGGATGCTTGAACGTAAGCCGCGGCGCGGGGCGGGGCAAGACCATCGCCGCGAACCGGCGGAGTCGATCATGTTTCACACCCGCAGGGGTGAAGCCCCCCGCTCCGCGCCTTGACCGCAGGGCCCCTCGGCGAGCCGCCCGAAGCCTCAGGTCGCGAGCTCGATCCGGATGCCCACGTGCGGCCGCCGGCCCCGGCGCACGAGCCGCGCGGGCAGGTCCGTCATCCAGTACTGCCAGGTGTACTTGCGCGCGATCATCCCGCGCACCTCGCGCAGCCCCTCCGCGTCGAGCACGGTCGCCCGGCCCTCGACGGTCGGGGCGCCGGGAGTGAGCCTGCCGCGCAGGTCGCAGGCGGTGACGGTGACCCGGCCGTCGCGCCGGATCCGCTTCACCTTCCAGGACTCCTCGTTGGTCCACACGTACAGCGCCTCGCCGTCGCCCGCGACCCAGACGGGAGTGGCGACCGGGGTGCCGTCCTTGCGGAAGGTGGTGAGGCTGATGTAGCGGGTACGGGAGAAGGCGCTCAGGAGGTCCATGCGCCGACCCTACGCGCGGCCCCCCGCCGCGCGGAGTCCGCTTCCCGTTTACGCCGTGCCCACGACCGGCATCAGTTCGCACTGCACCAGCAGCCCGTCCAGGGACAGGCCGAGCGTGCCCGCGAGCGCGGCGACCGTGAAGAAGGCCGGAGTCGGGGCGCGGCCGGTCTCGATCTTCCGCAGCGTCTCCGCGGAGAGCCCCGCGGCGGCGGCGACCTCGACGATCGTGCGGCCGCTCGCGGTGCGGGCTTCGCGCAGCAGCCGGCCGAGGCGTTCGCCGCGCTCGTGCTCTTCGGGGGTGAGGGGGGTTCGAACCATGGCGTTATTCTAATACCTCTCCGACCGGTATAGTAATTGGCATGGTGGAGATCAAGACAGACGCGTCCGTGGACGCGATGCGTGAAGCGGGCCGCGTGGTGGCCCGGGCCCTGGCGGCGGTCGAGAAGACGGCGGCGGTGGGGGTGTCCCTGCGGGAACTGGACGAGGTGGCGCGGGAAGTGCTGCGGGAGGCGGGGGCTGGCTCGCCGTTCCTCGACTACCACCCGGACTGGGCGCCGGTCCCCTTCCCCGCGGTCATCTGCGCTTCCGTGAACGACGCGATCGTGCACGGCATCCCGACGGACTACCGGCTGCGGGACGGCGACCTGGTGAGCATCGACTGCGGGGCGAGCCTGAATGGCTGGGTCGGCGACTCGGCGATCAGCTTCACGGTGGGCCGGGCGCGGGAGGCCGACGTGCGCCTGATCGAGACGGCCCGGGCGGCCCTGGAGGCGGGGATCGCGGCCGCGGTCGTCGGCAACCGCACGGGCGACATCGCCCATGCGGTCGGCACGGTGTGCCGGGCGGCGGGTTACGGCATCCCGCAGGGCTTCGGGGGCCACGGAGTGGGCCGTACGATGCACGAGGGCCCGGAGGTCCCGAACGAGGGGCGCCGGGGGCGGGGCATGAAGCTCCGGCACGGGATGGTGATCGCGATCGAGCCGATGCTGATCGGGGGCGGCGGGGACGGGTACGGCTCGGCGCCCGACGGCTGGACCCTGTGCACGACGGACGGCAGCCGCGCGGCGCACGTGGAGCACACGGTGGCGGTACGGGAAGGGGGGCGGGCCCGGGTCCTGACGGCGCTCTGAGAAGCGCCCCGAACCGGCCGGGCGGCCGTGCCCCTTCAGGGGCGCGGGGAACTGCGCGAGCAACCACGACGCGCCCGCACGTTTCCCACCGGGGGTGGTGCCCCTTCAGGGGCGCGGGGAACTGCGCGACCAGCCACGACGGACCCGCACGGGAACCGTTCTCCTTGGCCGCGCGGCGAGCGCTTTAGGTGGAGGGGCGGGTCCGGGGCCTCTCTGCCCGAGCCGGGCAGGGCTGAGGCGTCCGGCACGGGGGCTGGTATCCCGGCCTCGGCGGAGGAGCGTGCCCCGCACAGGCGCTCACGCAGGGAGCGGCACCCGGGTGGACCGGGAGCGGAAGGGGCCGCCCCCTTGCCCGCCCTCCCCCAAGCTCTCGGCTTCGCTCGAGCAGGGGGCACCCCCCTCCCCCCCCTTGGGGCGGCCCCGTCGCCCAAGGGGGCGAGGGGTGGTGGAACGGGAGCAAAGAGGGGGCCACTCAGCCGGGGCACGGACCCAGCACCGGCCCGTGCAGCTCCACCCGGCTCGGGTAGGCAGGCCCGAGGAGCGGTCCCACGGCCAGGCAGGCCATACCGGACGGCCCCGGCGAGCCTACGGCCGGACCACCATCGCCGAACCACCCCCCCGCCGCACCCTCTCCGCCGCCGCCAGCCACCGGCCGTCACCCAGCCGCTGCACCCCCGTCGCCGCCCCGATCTCCGGGTTCAGCTTGAAGACGTGCCCGAGCCGCTCCAGCTCGCCCCGCACCGCGCTGTCCCACAGCCCCGGCTCCAGCTCGGTCGCGGCGGCGTTCCGCTGGCTGGCCCGCGGCGCGGCAATCGCGTCGACCAGCGGCAGGCCCCGGTCCACGTGCCCGATCAGACTCTGCAGCACGGTCGTGATGATCGTCGCCCCGCCCGGCGACCCGAGCGCCAGCACGGGCCGGTCGTGCCTGTCGAGGACGATCGTCGGCGAGATCGACGACCTCGGCCGCTTGCCCGGACCGGGCAGGTTCGGGTCGTGCACCGCCGGACTGGCCGGGGCGAAGGAGAAGTCCGTCAGCTCGTTGTTGAGCAGGAAACCCCGCCCGGGCACGGTGATCCCGCTGCCGCCGGTCGACTCGATGGTCAGCGTGTACGCGACGACGTTCCCCCACTTGTCCGCCGCCGTGAGGTGCGTGGTGTTCTCGCCCTCGTACGTCGTCGGCGCGGCCTTCCCCGGACTTCCGCACGTCCGCGACGGGTTGCGCGGGTCGCCCGGCGGCAGCGGGCTCACCAGCGCCTTGTCGTCCTTGATCAGGCACTCCCGCGAGTCCGCGTACTTCTGCGACAGCAGTCCCCGCGTCGGCACGTTCTCGAAGGCCGGGTCGCCGACCCACCGCCCCCGGTCCGCGAACGCGATCCGGCTGGCCTCGATGAACCGGTGCAGGTACTTCGCCTGGGACGCCTTGCGCAGGTCGGTCCGCTCCAGGATGTTGAGCGCCTCGCCGACGCTCGTGCCGCCCGACGACGACGGCGCCATCCCGTACACGTCGAGCCCCCGGTAGGAGACCTTCGTCGGGGCCCGACGCTCGGTCTCGTACGCGCGCAGGTCCCTCTCCCGCAGGTCGCCGGCGCGCACCGTGCGGGTGGCCTTCGGGTCGACGGGCGGCTTCTGGACCGTACGGACGATGTCGCGTGCGAGGTCGCCGCGGTACAGCGCCCCGACTCCGTCCCTGCCCAGCTTCTGGTACGTCCGCGCCAGGTCGGGGTTCTTGAACGTCGAACCGACGACCGGCAGCCGCCCTCCCGGCAAGAAGAGCTTCGCGGAGTCCGGGAAGTCCCGGAAGCGGGCCTCGTTGCCCTGCGTCTGCGAGCGGAACGTCGCGTCGACGGTGAAGCCGTCCCGCGCCAGCTTCTCGGCGGGCTTCAGCAGGGTGCGCAGCGGCTTGGAGCCCCACGCGTCCAACGCCCTGTCCCAGGTGGCCGGCGTGCCGGGGGTGCCGACGCTGCGCCCGCTGGTCATGGCCTCCTCGAACGGGATCGGCTTCCCGTTCTCGACGAAGAGGTTCTTGTCGGCGCTCTTCGGCGCGGTCTCGCGCCCGTCGATGGTGCGCACCGTGCGGGACTCGGCGTCGTAATAGACGAAGTAGCCTCCGCCGCCGATGCCCGCCGAGTACGGCTCGGTGACGCCGAGCGCGGCGGCCGTGGCGACGGCGGCGTCCACGGCGTTGCCGCCGTTCCGCAGCACCTCGATGCCCGCCGCCGACGCGTCCGCGTCCACGCTGGCCACCGCCCCGCCGTATCCGACGGCGACCGGCACCTTGGCGGGCGCGGCGTCGGCCTGCGGCGGACTCGCGGCGCCCGGCGGGGCCGCCCCGCCGACCGTGACGACGACGGCTGTCGCCGCCAGCAGGGTCAGCGCCCGAAATGCGGGCCGGGTGGACCGGGTGGGTCGGCGCATGCGTACCTCCAGGCGTGAGACGTCCGCGCAGCGTAGCCCCGGCGCCAGGCCCCCGCCAGGTGCCACGTGGTACGTCTCGCCCCTCGGGCCGGAACGTCATCCGTACGCAACAAGCCCGCCGGGCCCGGCTGCCGCCACGAAGCCTCCCGCCCGCCTCGCACCGGGGGCGTCACCGCCTAACCCACCTCCAGTTCCAGGGACTTGATCCCGTTGATGAAGTGGGAGACGAGTCGCCGCGGCGGCCCGGCCGTCCGGTAGCGCGGCAGCACCCGCAGCGCCTCCTCGTGCAGGACGCGCAGTTGGAGGCGGGCGAAGTGCGCGCCGAGGCAGACGTGCGGGCCGTCGCCGAAGGACACGTGCGGGTTGGGCGAACGGGTGAGGTCGAGGCGGTGCGGGTCGGCGAAGACCCGCTCGTCGTGGTTGGCGGAGGCGTGGAAGACCACGACCTTGTCGCCCGTACGGAGCTTCCTTCCGGCGAGTTCGGTGTCCTCGGCGACGGTCCGCCGGAAACTGAGCACGGGCGGATGCCACCGCAACAGCTCCTCCACGGCCCGCCCCGTCTCCACGTCCCGCATGGCCTCTTGAGCCGCCGGGTCCTCGGCGAGTGCCAGGAAGCCACCGGGTGCGGCACTGCGGACGGTGTCGTTGCCCGCGACGGTGAGCAGGAAGAAGAACATCTCCAGCTCGGCGTCGCCCAGCCGGGCCCCCTCCCCCGCCGTCCGCGCCGTCGCCAGCGCCGTCATCAGGTCCTCGCCGGGCCGCTCGCGCTTGTACGCCGCCAGCTCGCGGGCGTACGCGAACATCTCGCCCAGCATCGCGGGCGAGCGCGGGTTCACCGGCCGCCCGTCGGGCCCGCGCACCAGCCGGTCGGCCTCTTCGGGGTCCTGGTAGGCGATGACGCGTTCGGTCCAGTCCAGGAGCAGGCCGCGGTCGGCCGCCGGGACGCCGAGCAGGTCGGTGAGGTTGAGCAGCGCGTACTCGTCGGTGACGGCGGCGACCAGGTCGAAGACGCCGTCCTCGGCGTCCCGTACCGCCGCTTCCAGCAGCGTACGGGCCCGCTCCCGCACCCGGGCCTCGAACCGGTCGATGCGTCCCGGCGTGAAGGCCCCGCTGACGATCCGCCGCAACTTCCCGTGCTGCGGCGGGTCCTGATTGAGCATCATGCGCCGCACGAAGGGCAGGTCGGCCGGATCGGGGTCGCGGATCTGGGTGGCCCCGAGACAGGACGAGAAGACCCGGGCGTCCTTGAGGACCCGTACGACGTCGGCGTGCCGGGTCACCGCCCAGAAGCCGGGCCCGGCGGGCCAGCCGAGCACCTCGTACTCGTCCTGCCAGGCGACCGGCGCCGCGTCCCTCAGCCACCGGTAGTCCTCGTGCGGGACGCCCCGTGCGTACCGGCGCGGGTCGTACACGTCAGGAACGTCCCGCACGTCCTTCACTCCGCCCCGGCCCCGGCCTCGTCCCCGTCCGCGCGCAGGAAGTCCTCGACCGTCCGCACGAGTTCGAGGGGCGTCTCGTCCATGGCGTAGTGCCCGGCGCCGCCGATCTCGGCCAGTTCGGCCCGCGCGTACCAGCGCATCCAGGTCTCCCGCGTCAGGGCGGCCCCCAGCGCCGGGTCGAGCGCGCCGACGACCGCGAGCGCGGGCACGGGCGACCCCATGACGTCCTCGTGGAAGTCCTCTCCGGCCCACGAGTCCAGCCACGCCCGGAACGCCTTGGCGTCGCTGCGGCCCACCGACTGCTGGACCATCCGGTCGAGCCAGGCGGACGGCCGGTTGCCGCCGGTGGTGAGGTCGAGGATGACCCGCCGGTTCTCGGGCCGGTCGGCCGCTTCCGCGAAGAGTTCCCACTGCTCGGGGGGCATCGGCAGCCCGCTCGCCGGCACCGGCGACACCCCCACCAGCCGCCGCACCCGCTCCGGAGCCGCGGCCACGACCCGCTGGACGACGCTGCCGCCCATGGAGTGCCCGACCAGCGAGAACCGCTCCCAGCCGAGGTGATCGGCGACGGCGAGCACATCGGCGGCGCCCTCGCGGGTGGTGAAGGACCCGCCCGTGTTCAGCGACTCCCCGTACCCCCTCAGGTCGACGAGGGCGTACCGGAAGGTCTCCAGATCGAGGTCGGGCAGGATCGCGGCGTAGGCGCTGCGGTCGGCGAACCACCCGTGCACGGCGAGCACGTGGTGCGAGCCCTCGCCGACGAGGGTGTGGGGCAGGACGTGAGGGGCCATCGGGTCTCCGATCGGACACTGCCGAGCACCCGGCTCGGCGGGCCTCCACGGTGGCCCGGCGGGGCCGGGGGGACAAGACCGCGTCGCAGCGGAACGGTTCCTGGTCGGCAGCCGAATCGGAGTTGCAGCGTCCGTTTGCTTGCATGGGCAGTTGCACGCCAGAGATGTTCCATGATTTTTTTCTGGGCCCACCGCCCGGCTCGGCAAACGCCTCGCCGAAGTGCTTCTGGCATATTCGGCCCCATCGGCTCTCTCTGGACGGTTTCTGACCGAAATCCGTTCTCACGCGCCATGGAATGAGCTCGACGAGTTCCCTTTCTGAACGCTTCACCTTTCCGCCTGCCGCACGTCCGTGCGAATTCTCCGAGTGCATCGCGGACGCGAAGAATTCCCACCGTTTGCAGGAGAGGAAAAGCCCAGGGGAGAGGAAGCCAAGGGGGTTTCGGGCGGGCTAGGGTGACGGAAATAGGGCCTTGAGGCATGCACCGCCTCAAGGCCCACTCCGGAACTGCACCGACAACCAAGGAAGAGCCATGTCCAATTCCGACAGCACGGACCCGTTACCCGAAGACCCGGCCTCCGGTGAAAATACCACTCACCCTCCACCGGCAACCCCGCCCCGTCGACGGAATCCGAACCTTTTCGAACGGTTCGGAAGCCCCGCCCTCTCTCTCGCCTGCGCGGCATGGTCGGCGTTTCACCACGCGGGACCCGACCTTGCCGACCTCGCGAGCCTGCTGCCCCCTCTGTTCCAGATCACGAGGGGGCTCTTGTCCCGCAGGCGCGACTCCGACGCCTAGGCGGCAACGGGCGGCCGGCCCGGCCGCCCGCCCGCCCCTCATGGGTCTCGGGCTCGCACACGTCGTCAACCCCACTGCGACATCGCCCGATTGTGGTCTGTCCCACCGCTCGGCCTGTCCCTAGCATGAGGCCACACCCGCGGCCGTGCCGGAACGGCCGCGGACCCTGGGGGACACATGAATCAACAGAAGACGGTCGGCCCGCACGCGATCGACGTCGACACACCGAGCGTGGCCCGCATGTACGACTGGCTGCTCGGCGGCATCGAGAACTACCAGTCCGACCGCGACGCCTGCGTGGAACTGCTCACCATCGCGCCCAGCACGAAGGAACTCGCCCTCAACAACCGCAACTTCCTTCGCCGGGTGGTGCGTGTCCTCGCCGAGGACTACGGAATCCGGCAGTTCGTCGACCACGGCTCCGGCCTGCCGACCCAGGACAACGTGCACCAGATCGCCCAGCGCGTCGATCCCGCGTCACACGTGGTCTACATCGACAACGACCCCATCGTCCTGGCCCACGGCCGCACGACGCTGGAGGAGAACGAACAGACCGCCATCATCAAGGCGGACATGCGCGACCAGGACTACATCACCGGGCACGCCGAGTACCGGCGGCTCATCGATCCCACCAAGCCCACGGCTGCCCTGTTCGTATCGGTCCTGCACTGTGTCCCCGACGAGGACGCGCGCACCCTCGTCGACACCGTGCGCGCCCGTCTCAAGCCCGGCGACTTCATGGTGATCTGCCAACTGGCCAGCGAGCAGGCCGACGTTCGCGAGCGGGTGACCCGGCTGATGGACGTCAGCACGGGCGGCCACTGGGGCAGGGTGCGGAAGCCCGAGGAGGTGGAGGCCTACTTCGAAGGGCTCCGCATCCTCGACCCCGGATTCGGGAAGGGCGACGGCAAGGCGCCGCTCTGCGATGTCACCGACTGGCGGGCGGACTCCCAGGTGGTGCCCCGGCAGAAGAGCCAGGAGTGGATCGAGTGGGGCGGCGTCGGCGAGGTGCTGTAGCCGTCGGACGCGGTGGCCGTCAGGCACGTTTCTCGTCGGCCGCCGCGCGCTCCGCCGCCCCGAGGCGGGCCTGCTGCCGCGCGATCGCCTCATCGAGCATGTCCGCGCTGTCCCGTCGTGACGCCGCGACGTAGCTCAGCTCGTTGAGCACATGCCGGTACAGGTCCACCTGCGGCGGCTTGCTCAGGTAGAGCGCGCTGTCGATGAGCTCGACGTACACCAGCTCGGCCGGACCGCCGTCATGGAACTTCAGATGGGTGATCGGATAGCTCGGCGCGATGCTCGCGCTGACGTCAGTGTCCTCGAAACGCACGATGCGGACGTGGATGCCGCCGCCGTTCGCCACTCTCTTCAGGTGCAGCAACTGCTCCAGCATGACCCGGGGGCCGCCCACCGGGCGCAGCAGGACACTTTCGTCCAGCAGCGCCACCATCATGGGCGACTGGGCCCCCCGCAGAATGCGCTGCCGGCGAAGGCGCAGCTCGACGCGTCTCTCGATCTCCAGCACTGTCGCGCCGGGCACGGCGGCGCCGACCACCGCCCGCGCGTAGTCCGGCGTCTGGAGGAGCCCCGGAACTATGTGGTTCTCGTACGTGTAGATGCGTTCCGCCGCACCCTCCAGCCCGATCAGCCGACGCAAGTACCCGGGAGTCACATCGGCGTACTGGCTCCACCAGTGGCTCTCCTGCGTGTGCCGCAGCAGGCTCTCGATCTCGAACGTCTCCATCGGGCTCAACCGGTAGTACTTCATCAGGTCCCGGACGTCCCGCTCCTTGGGAGGGCTCTCGCCCCGCTCCAGGCGGCTGACCTTCGAGACCGACCCCCTGATCACCGGGGCGACGTCCTTGAGCCCGAGCCGGCGCTCCTGGCGCAGTTGGCGCAGATGCTCGCCGAGCACCCGGGCGGCGGCCTCCGACTTCCCCCGGAACGCCCCGTCCCGTGCGGCTCCCCGGCCGATCCGCTCCTCCGGCACGTCGTCTCGGAAGCGATCGGCAGGCATGCACACTCCAGGGGAAGGCGACACGAAGGGCCAGCGTCCCAGACTGGGGCTGCCGCACCCGCCGGGACAACCTTTGCCCAAAGCTGTGCGGGGGCCGGTGTCCCGGCCCCCGCACAATCCCCTTCACCGGGACGGAGTCAGTTCCCGAATCCGTCGAACTCCCCGGCCTTCGCTCCGGCCACGAAGGCTTCGAGTTCCGCCCCGGTGTAGATCAGGGCCGGCCCCTCCGGGTCGCGGGAATTGCGCATCGCGACCGATCCCCCGGGAATCGCCGCCAGTTCGACGCAGTTGCCGCCCGCGCTGGCGCTGCTCTTGACCCACGTGACGCCCGGGATGCTGCTCGCGGCAACACCGTTGCACATCTGCATTCGGCCACCTCTCTCGAGTGCGAAGACCCTCGTGAAATCCCATATGCAATTGCACGGGCGAGGGATACGAGGAGCGTAGACCCGCGTGCCGCAGGCACGTAGTCCCCCAAAAGAGTGTGGTTGAGCGGGAATTGACCCCGCGATGCGCTGCCTCGTTCGAGGAATCGTCACTGCCGGGCCGCATACGCACGGCGCCCCGCGCCGCCCGGCTTCAGCGCCGCAGGTCCTCCACGTACAGGGTGGGCGGCGCGTACGCGCGCAGCATGCGCAGCGCGTCGTCCAGGGCGAAGGCGAAGACGTACGTCTCGAAGCACAGGCCCTGCTTCACGCGCGGCGCGCTGCCCGTCATCAGGGAGAACCTGCGGTACGCGGCCCGCGGGCGCGAGACGTACGGCAGCGCGCCCGCCGAGGACGCGCGGGCCTCCACGATCAGGAACTGGCCGGCCCGCACACCCGCCACCCGCACCGCCAGGACGTCGTCCCAGGGGATCGTGCGCTCGGCGAGGAGGGGCAGCCGCACCGAGACCCCGTCCCGGTCCGCCCCCAGGGTCAGCGGGCGGACCAGGTAGCCGCAGTAGGTCACGGTGACGAACAGGAGCAGCAGGCCGAGGAAGGACATCAGCGCACCGGAGAGCGCGGCGTTGTTGCCGCCCCGGACGACCGCGAAGACGGTGTAGCCCCACATCACGGTGACGACCACCGCCGCGATGGGCATCGCCCTGACGACCCCGCGCAGCGGCAGCTCCATTCTGGTGTCCCCCGCCGGGACCGCGTCCTGCGGATCCTGGGGGCCCTGCGCCTCCGACGGGTACGGCGGGTCCTGCGGGTCCTGTGCATGCGTCATGGTCAGAGCTTCGGCGCTGTGCGGTCCCGGCACCAGTACCCGACGGTGATCGGCCCGGTCCGTCCACCGGACCGCCGCGGTCCCGGCCCGTGACCGCCTGCTGCGGCGTCCGGCCGGCGAACCTGCCCGGCAGTGGCCGACGGCGGGGGTGATCATGATCCTCCCCGTGGTGATCCGCCGCTGGAAGTCCGGCACACACCACGGAACCCTCCACGAGGACACGGTTCCTTCGCCGCCGCAAGGGGCCGCAGGTCCCGCTGTCCAGGGACTTTCGTCCGCGGCCGCTGCGGGACTTGTCACAAACCCCTTCCCCCGTTTGGTGCAACCGGGGCCTTCCGGATTACCTCCTACAGAGAGGACGAACGACAGGCAGACGCACCCGCACGACCACGCACCGCCACGGAGGTTTTCCAGTTGACCCGCATACGCCGCCCGCACGCCCGGCTCCGTACCGTCACGCTCGCCGGTACCGCCGTGCTCGCCGCAGCCGCGCTCACCGCCTGCAACGGCGACGGTGGCAGTGCGGCCGCCGCGGCCGCCAAGGAGACGCCGCAGACCAAGGTGTCGGTGAGCGCCTCCGGCAAGCAGGCCAAGGCGGGCGAGCCGGTCAAGGTGACCCTCACCGGGGGCGGCAAGCTGGACTCGGTCACCGTCAAGGACACCAAGGGCGGCACGCTGACCGGCCAGATATCCGCCGACGGCACGTCCTGGACCTCCGCGCGCACCACCTCTCCCGGCACCAGCTACACCGTCGAGGCGAAGGCCGCCGGCGCCACCGCGACCAAGGCGGACTTCACCACGCAGGCCGCCGACAAGGTCAACAAGCTGACCATCGCCCCCGGCAAGAACACCACCATCGGCATCGCGCATCCGGTGTCGATCGTGTTCGACAACCCGGTCAAGAACAAGGCCGACGTCGAGAAGCACCTCAAGCTCACCACCTCGAACAACACCGAGGGCTCCTGGGGCTGGATGACCGACTACTCCGGCAAGGACCGCGTCGACTGGCGCCCCAAGGACTACTGGAAGTCCGGCACCAAGATCACCCTGAACGCCGACCTGAACGGCGTGGACTCGGGCAGGGGCGGCGGCTGGTTCGTCCGCGACTACACGACGAACTTCACGGTTGGCAAGAACCAGATCGTCAAGGTCGACCTCGACAACCACCGCCTGAAGCTGATCCGCGACGGCGAGACCGTCAAGGACGCCCCGATGTCGGCGGGCACCCCGGGCGGCGACAAGGCGTCCTGGCGCGGCAAGACGGTGCTGATGTCGAAGGAGGGCACCATCAACATGCGCTCCGAGACGGTGGGCCTGACCGGCAGCGACAGCTACGACAAGATGGTCGACTACTCGATGCGGCTGACCTGGTCGGGCATGTACGCGCACGCGGCCCCGTGGAACAGGGCCTACTTCGGCAACACCAACCACAGCTCGGGCTGCATCGGCATGAGCGACTCCGACGCCAAGGCCGTCTACGACGCCGTGCAGATCGGCGACCCCTTCGAGGTCACCGGCTCCGGCTCCAAGGGCACCCAGGCCCTCAACAACGGCTACGGCAACTGGAACGTCTCCTGGGCCGACTGGCAGGCCAAGAGCGCCCTGAAGAGCTGACGGCGGCACGGCCCCGGCCCTGGTCCCCCGGCCCTCGGCGGGCACCACCCGTCCGGCACGCAGCTGACCTTCTCGTCCCCGCGGCCGACGCGCGTGACGCGTCGGTTCCGCTTCGGCACGAGTGATCCCCGGCTGCTGCCGGACAGGCGTGCTCCCGCCATCGGGCTACTGCCTGCTGGGCAGCAGCGTTCCCGCCTCGGCCGGTCCGATGTCCACGGCCTCCGTCTTGGGATTGCGTCGCTGACGCCTGGCCACCCAGTTGGCGAACCAGGAGAGCAGCATGCACATCCCGATGTAGATCGGCGAGATCACCAGAACTACGGGGATGAAAGGCAGATCGTAGTCGAGGTTGGACGCGATGAGCTTTCCGGCATGGAGGAACTCCTCATAAGTGATCAGGTATCCGAGGGAGGTGTCCTTCAGCGCGACCACCAACTGGCTGATGATGGTCGGCAGCATCGCCCGGACCGCCTGCGGCACCAGTACATGCGTCATGACCTGCGTCTTGCGCATGCCGAGCGCGTAGGCGGCCTCCCGCTGGCCGCGGTCCACGGAGGCGACCCCGGTACGGAACACCTCCGCGAGCACCGAGCCGTTGTAGAGCGTCAGCCCGGCCACCAGCGCGGGCAGCGGCTGGACCTGCAACGCCACGAAGATGAAGAAGATCATCACCAGTACGGGCATGGCGCGGAAGAACTCCACGCACAGCCCGGCGAGCCGGCGCAGCGGGCGGTGCTCGGACAGACGCCCCACCGCGAGCAGCGCGCCCAGTGCGAGCGAGAGCACCGCCGCGTACGCGAACGCCTTCAGCGTGTTGGCGAGTCCGTGGAGCAGCAGCTCCTGGATGCCCTTGTACTGGAACGGGGTCCATTTGGCCGCCGTGAACTGGTCGGTGTCGAACAGGAGATGCACGATCCAGGCGAGCAGCGCGAGCAGCAGGACCGTGGAGGCGATCCCGTACATCAGGTGCCGTCGCCGGGTCCTGGGGCCCGGGATGTCGTAGAGGGCGGTGGAACGGGTGGACAGGGCGCGGCTCATCGGGCGACTCCCCAGCGCTTCTCCAGCGCGTGGAAGAGCGCGCTGATGGTGAGGGTGACGATCAGGTATCCGAGCGCGATCCAGACGAAGGACCAGATGACGCTGTAACCCAGCTCGTTGAGGGTCTTGTACGTGCCGAGCAGCTCGGTGACGGAGAACGCGCCGGCGATCGCCGAGTTCTTGGCGAGCGCGATCAGCGTGGACCCGACGGGCGGGATCACCGACCGGAACGCCTGTGGCAGCACCACGGTCGACAGCGTCTGCCCGAAGGTCATGCCGAGGCTGCGGGCGGCCTCGCCCTGTCCGAGCGGCACGGTGTTGATGCCCGAGCGCAGCACCTCGCAGATGAACGCCGAGGTGTAGCAGCCCAGTGCGAGGACCGCGAACAGCTGGAAGGGCAGTACCAGTCCGAACCGCGGCAGCCCGAGCAGCACGGCGAAGAACAGCAGCGTGAGCGGGGTGTTGCGCAGCACCGTCACCCAGGCCGTGCCGAGCGCCCGGAAGGAGCCGACCGGGGAGACCCGGCAGGCGGCCATGGCGAAGCCGAGCACGAGGGCCAGCAGGGAGGCGTAGACGGTCAGCTCGACCGTGCCGAGGAATCCTCTGCCGTACAGGGCGAAATTGTCGGTGAGTACGTTCATCGCGGGTGCCTCCCTCAGTTCGCCGGGTAGCGGTCGATGGGGGGTGCCGGGGTGGCTTTTCGGCCCGAGAGACCGAGCGTGACGTCGTAGGCCCTCTGCCAGTCGCCGCTCTTCTGGCGCGCGGCCAGGGCGTCGTCGACGGCGAACCTGAGCGCGTTGTCGGGGCGGGGGACGCCGATGCCGTAGGGCTCCTCGGAGAACGGCTCGCCGACGACCTTCATCTCCTCGGGGACCTTGGCCGCGTACCCCATCAGGATCGTGTCGTCGGTGGTGACGGCGTCGACCTGGTAGGTGAGCAGGTTGTCGACGCAGACCGAGTAGGTGTCGTAGGCGACGAGGTCCGCCTCGGGGTGTTCCGCGTCGATGCGCTGGTACGGGGTGGAGCCCGCGGCGGAGCACACCCGCTTGCCCGCGAGGTCGTCGGGGCCGTTGATGTCCTTCTCGTCGGTGCGCACCAGGAGGGACTGGCCGGCCAGGTAGTAGGGGCCGGCGAAGCCGACGAGCTTCTTGCGCTTGTCGTTGATGGTGTAGGTGCCGACGTAGTAGTCGATCTGCCCGTTCTGCAGGGCGGTCTCGCGGTTCGCGGAGGCGATCGTGCGGAACTGGACGGACGCCGGGTCGAAGCCCAGGGACGCCGAGATCATCTTGGCGATCTCGATGTCGAATCCGGAGTAGCGGCCGCTCGCCGGGTCCTTCTCGCCCATGTACGGCTGGTCCTCCTTGGCTCCGACGACGAGGTGGCCGCGGCGTTTGGCCTTCTGCCAGGTGGCCGACTCGGGCAGGGAGAAGCCCGGGACGACCCGGTAGCGCGGGAGCTGGTCGGGACGCGGGCCCTTGACGGGCGGGCTGCCCTCCTTGCCGCAGGCGACGGCGAGGAGCGCGAGGCACAGGACGGCGAGGAGCTTTCGAGTGTGCGACATGTCTCCGGGCCCCCTCAGTGCTTGAGGATCTTGGAGAGGAAGTCCTTGGCGCGGTCGCTCTCCGGGGCGGTGAAGAAGGCCTCGGGGGTGCGGTCCTCGACGATGCGGCCGTCCGCCATGAACACCACGCGGTTGGCGGCGGAGCGGGCGAAGCCCATCTCGTGGGTGACCACGACCATGGTCATGCCCTCGCTGGCGAGCTGCCGCATGACCTCCAGGACCTCGTTGATCATCTCCGGGTCGAGGGCCGAGGTGGGCTCGTCGAACAGGAGGGCCTTGGGGTCCATGGCGAGCGCGCGGGCGATGGCCACGCGCTGCTGCTGGCCGCCGGACATCTGCGCGGGGAACTTGTCGGCGTGCGCGGCGAGCCCGACGCGCTCCAGGAGTTCCCGGGAGCGCCGGTCGGCCTCCTCCTTCTTCCGGCCGCGCACCTTGATCTGGGCGAGCGAGACGTTCGCCAGGACGGTCTTGTGCGCGAAGAGGTTGAAGGACTGGAAGACCATGCCGACCTCGGCGCGCAGCTTCGCGAGCGCTCTGCCCTCCTCGGGGAGGGGGCTGCCGTCGATGAGGATGCTGCCCGACTGCGTCGTCTCCAGCCGGTTCATCGTCCGGCAGAGCGTTGACTTGCCCGAGCCGGACGGGCCGATGACCACCACCACCTCCCCGCGGCCGACGGTGAGGTCGATGTCTTGAAGGACGTGCAACTGTCCGTAGAACTTGTTGACGCCACGCAGCTCGATCAACGGATCGACGGCCATACGCTGCCCTACCCACTCTCAGCTGTGTCGAGGTCAGCGCAAACTATCCAGCCCGGAAAGGGACTTCACGCCCGACACGCACAAGTGGGACCAATCACCGATAACCGTATTTACGCGGTTGACGCGGGGGTTGGCGGCGCCGCGCCCGGGAGGACCGCCGTCGCCGCCACAGGCGTCGCACGGGTCACAACTCGGAGGCCTCCGCGTACACCTGTGACAACTCGGGGGCTCCGGTGGCCACCCAGTCGTGACCCGCCTTGACGACATCGAGGTCGCGCCCGGAGGCCAGCACCACCACGGGCTGCCCGTTCGGCCACAGGTGCCAGTGGGCGCCGGGCACGGTGCGCACGACGACGGTGCCGAGATAGAGGCCGGCGTCGTTGCCCAGCCAGGGCAGTTCCTCCCTGCCCTCCAGGTCGTCCGGGTCGTCGCGCCAGCGCGGCGGGAGCTGGTCGAGGGCCTCCAACGAGGCCGGGCTGTCGTCCAGTTCGAGGCCGTACTGCTTGACGCGGGCACGCAGGAGCTCGCACTCGGAGAGCAGCTCCGCGATGCCCTCTTGGTCGGCGCCGTCGGCCGCGTACACCGCGAACCCGCGTGCCGTACCGTGGCGCTTGCGCCAGGTGTCCAGGAAATTCATACCGCTCAGGTTCGCACCCACATGGCTCTGCACACCACAGGCGCGCGGGGGTTGACGCGCGCCCGGGGGCCCTCCCGGGGCCCGGCCGGGGCTCCGGGAGGGTACTGCGGCCTCAGAGGTTCAGGTCGACCACCACGGGGGCGTGGTCGGAGGCGCCCTTGCCCTTGCGCTCGTCCCGGTCGACATAGGAGTCGGTGACCGCCTCGGTGAACGGCTTGTTGCCGTAGACGAGGTCGATGCGCATGCCCTTGTTCTTGGGGAAGCCGAGCTCGCGGTAGTCCCAGAAGGTGAAGGGGTGGTCGTACTTCAGCGGACGCGGCACCACGTCGGACAGGCCCGTCTCGCGCAGGGCCGCCAGGGCGGCGCGCTCGGCGGGCGTGACGTGCGTGCCTCCTTCGAACAGGGCCGGGTTCCAGACGTCCGCGTCGGTCGGGGCGACGTTGAAATCACCCAGCACGGCGAACGGCCGTGCGCCCGCCGCGTCGTCGGCGACGGCGGCCTTCAGCGCCTCGAACCAGGCCAGTTTGTACGTGTAGTGGTCGTGCGTGACCTCGCGGCCGTTGGGCACGTACACCGACCACAGGCGCAGCGGGCCGCAGGTCGCGGAGACGGCGCGGGACTCCTGCGCTCCCCCGTACTCCGGGCCGCCGGGCAGGCCCTGCACGACGTCCTCCAGGCCGACCCTGGAGACCAGGGCCACGCCGTTCCACCGGCCGTCGGCGACGACGGCGGACTCGTAACCGAGTTCGCGCAACTGGGCGGCGGGGAACTGCTCGGCGGTCGACTTGGTCTCCTGGATGCACAGCACGTCCGTGCCGGTGTTCTCCAGCCAGGCCAGCAGCCGCGGCAGTCGGGCGGTGATCGAGTTGACGTTCCAGGTGGCGATGCGCATGGGTCCCAACCTACTCGTCGGGTCTGACAGTCGGCGTGCGTGTCGGTGTCCGAGCAGCTCAGAGCCTCGTGGAAGCGCCCGGTGCGAGGTGGTGGTGGTTCGTGGCGCCGAGGTTGCCGATGTGCTGGCCGTACAGGGGCAGGGCGAGGTCGGTCAGGAGCGCGTCGTGGATGTCGTACGCGTGGCGCGGTTTCACTTCCCGCACGTAGTCGATGACCTCGGAGACCTTGTTCCACGGCGCCATGACCGGCACGAGGAGGGTCTCGACGGGCTGGTCGGGAACGGTGAGCGCGTCGCCCGGGTGGAAGACCGCCCCGTCCAGCAGGAAGCCGACGTTCGTGATGCGGGGCAGGTCCGGATGGATGACGGCGTGCAGCTCGCCGTGCACCTGGACGTCGAATCCGGCGGCGCTGAAGGTGTCGCCGTGCCCGACGGTGTGCACCCGGCCGGGGAACGCGGCGGAGAGCTGCTCGGCGACGCTGCGCAGCGTCCAGATCTCGGCGGCCGGGTTCGCCTCCAGGGCGGCCCGCAGGTGCGGCTCGCTGAAGTGGTCGGGGTGCTCGTGCGTGACGAGGACCGCGTCCGCCCCGAGCGCCGCGTCGTCCTCGCTGAACGCGCCGGGGTCCAGCACCAGGGTGCGCCCGTCCTTCTCCAGACGGACGCAGGCGTGGGACTTCTTCGTCAGTTCGATGCTGCTGTGGGTGTCGCTCATGGCTTCCATCCTGCTACGGCTGCGGCGTGGTCTCCTGCCGGACCACCTCGCGGGCGGTCTCGAAGGCGGCCTGCGCCGCCGGGACACCGCAGTAGACGGCGCTCTGGAGCAGCACCTCGCGGATCTCGGCGGGGGTGAGCCCGTTGCGCAGGGCGGCCCGTACGTGGGTGGCCAGCGAGGCCTGGTGCCCGCCCGCGACGAGCGCGGTGAGGGCGACGACACTGCGGGTGCGCCGGTCGAGTCCCTCCCGGGTCCAGACCTCGCCCCAGGCGTACCGGGTCAGCAGCTCCTGGAAGTCGCCGGTCATCTCGTCCGCGCCGGCCAGCACCCCGTCGACGTACGCCTCACCGAGCACCTCGCGGCGCACCTTCATTCCGGCGTCGTACGGGTCGGGCCGCCCGGCGGCCGCCGCCTCGGGCGGGCCCTCGGGGGCGGCGGGCGCGGCTTCGGGGGCTTCCTCGGGGGCGGGCGGCACCGGGGCGAGCAGGGTCGTGCTGCCGTCCTCCCAGTCCGAGGAGAAGTGCCGTACGAGCAGGTCGGTGACGGCGGCGGGCTGCTCGACGGGCGTCAGGTGGGCGGCTCCGGGCACCAGCGCGAGGCGGGCGTCGGGAATGCCCGCGACCAGGGTGCGGGCGTCCCCGGGCCCGGTGACCTGGTCCTGCTCGCCGACCACCACGAGGGTGGGCACGGCGATCCGCCCCAGCTCGGGCCGTACGTCGAAGGCGGCCAGCGCCTCGCAGGCGGCGATGTAGCACCCGGGGTCGGTGGTGCGCACCATCTGCACGGCCCACTCGACTATGGCGGGCTGCGCCGCGGCGAAGGCCGGCGTGAACCAGCGCGCGGGCGCGGCGGCGGCCATGGGCTCCATGCCGTTGGTCCGCACGATGACGCCGCGCTGGCGGAACTCGTCGGCGGTGCCGAACCGGGGCGACGCCGACACCAGCGCCAGGGACGCCACCCGGTGCGGGTGCCGCAGTGCCAGCTCGGCTCCGACCGCGCCGCCGATCGAGCAGCCCGCGTACCCGAACCGCTGCACGCCCAGCCCGTCCAGAACGGCGAGCAGCCGAGCGGTCAGCTCCCCCACGGACGCCACGGGCCCGGCGGGGGCGCCGCCGTGCCCGGGCAGGTCGTAGCGGAAGACCCGCCAGGTGCGGGTGAGCTCGGGTATCTGGCGGTCCCACATGTGCCATGTGGTACCCAGTGAGGGACCCAGCACAAGGACAGGGGCGTCTTCTGGCCCGTCAAAGCGGTATTGCAGGGTGTTCATCGGTGTCTCACTCATCCGCATGACCCTCTCACCTGTCACCTCCAGTCCTACCGGCAGGGGCAGAAGGTGTGGGGGGACGCGGGCATGGACGCCATGTGGTCCGCCTCCACGATCAAGGTCATCGGCTCCGGCATCGACGACCCGGACTTCGCGGACAAGCTGTCCCGCCTGATCGGCGACCACGACGTGGAGACCCGCTCGATCTCGCACTCGGACTCGGGGAAGTCGACGTCGATCTCGATGCGGCAGGAACGGATCTTGCCCGCTGACGCGATCCGCGCGTTGCCCAAGGGCACGGCGCTCGCCTTCGCCACCGGTATGCGTGCCGCGATGCTCGACCTGCGGCCCTGGTACCTCGAAGACGACGCCGCCGAGCTTTCCGCGGCATCCGCTCGTGCCTCTCAGGCGATCACCGACCGTGCGCTGGCGAAGCACCAGGCGAAGAAGACCGACTTCACGAAGGCCGCATGAGCGGGGCCCGCCTGCACCTGGTGCCGGTCCGCTCCCGGGAAGCGAAGGACTTCGTGCGCGTCTGGCACCGCCATCACCCTCCACCGGCCGGGCAGATCTTCGCGGTCGGCGCCGCCGACGACGCCGGAGTCCTGCGGGCCGTGGCCGTCGTCGGACGCCCCGTGGCCCGGCATCTCGACGACGGCACCACGCTCGAAGTCACCCGGACCGTCAGCGACGGCACCCGCAACACCAACTCGCTGCTCTACGGCGCGTCGTGGCGTGCGGCGAAGGCCCTGGGATACCGGCGTCTGATCACGTTCACGCAGGAGGGCGAGAGCGGTGCCTCCCTGCGTGGAGCGGGCTGGCGGTTGATCGCCCGCCGTCCGCCGCGCCCTGGCTGGCACACCGCCTCCCGCCCGCGGGCCGGCCACGGCAACGACCATGTCGCCCGCTTCCTGTGGCAGGCCCCCGGCCCGGAGCCGACCAGCACCCCGTACACCAGCTCGTAACCCCGACCTCGTCTCCGTACGCCCTCACGGAAGTAGATCCGCGCATGGCCGACTTGACCGAACACATCCGCCTGCTCTCCGGCGTCCACGGCACTCTGAAGGAGTTGTCCGCCGAGGCCCGGCAGATCCGGGAGGGTGAGATCGCCAAGCCTGTCCGCGAGATCACACCCCTGAGCCTGCGGGTGCACGAACTGGCCCTGCAGTGCACCCGCCAGGTCCACGACCTGTCGGTCAGCGAGTACGCCGCGACGGAAGGTGGTACAGAAGCCCTGGCACTGCTGGTCGGCGCCTCCTATCAGGTCTCGCTCGCCGGCACTCTGTGCAACCTCGCCACCCACCTCCGCACCGAGATTTACCTGTACGAGGACGCCGACCCCACGGCCGCGAGCAGTGCCGACCAGCTGCGCCGCGCCGAGGACGAGATGCAGCGCGCCGCCACCACCTACCGGACCGTAGCGCGGCTGGCATCCCGCCACCTCGCCTCGTTCACCACGCCCTCGGCGCAGCACCGCAGCCCCGCGCAGACCGCCCCGAACCCACCGGAGCTCACCACCCGGCGCCGTGCTTAACAGCCCCGGCCCCCGCCTTGCAGGCAACCTGCAGCCCCGGACCGCGCCGCCCCCGCGGTGTGACGCCCGCCCCCCTTCCCTTGGAGAACTCGTGCACCTGTATGAACCGGTTGATCTTGAAGACATGCTGCCGCGGCAGGCCGTGGACGCGGTCACCGCCGATATGAACGAGCACCCTGCCACGCCCGACCCCAACGGTCTCTTCCACACCACCCGGCACACTGCCCTGCTCAGCCACCTCACCGCGCAGCTGGCTGCCGCCGTCGAGTACCAGCTCACCGTCGGCAGTCCCGATCTCCCACCCGCCACGACACTGAGCCGCACGGCCGTTCACCTCGGCCGGGCAGTTGCCCACCACGCCCAGGCTCTCGACGAACTCCTGTTGCTGGCCACCAGCCCCCGCAGCACCCTCCAGGAGCAGGTGTCCGCCCTCGATCAGCAGCGCAGCCTGCGCGTCCACCTGACCAATGCCCACGCAGCACTTACCGAGGCCCGCATCCTCCTCCACGCGCCACCGTCGGCGCCCCTTCCGCCCGCCCACCTACCACCGCGTTCCCCTGCGCTCGGACCTGCCGCCCCCGCTGTGCCAGCAGGGCCCAGCAACGGCCCGGCCTCCCGCTGGTGAAGCGTGACGCCCCCCAGGAGCGAGTGCTTCTCGCACCCCGCTATCTCGCCGGCGGCGGGCTGTCGCAGGCGCGGATCACCGCCACGATGGATCCCCTGGTGCGCGACTTCGGGTGGCCCGTCAAGCGCGGGCACGACACGGGCCGCATCGCCGTGACCAGCCCCGACCGCACGTTTTCCATCACCTTCGACCCAACGCGGGACGACGGACGCTGGTGGACAGTGCAACACCACGCCGGTGCCGACGACGCCGATTCCTGGCAAGCTGACATCACCCGCCATACCCCCATCGAGGCGGTCGCTGCGGCCCTTCAGCTCCTGCCGCTTCTCAATGGCGATGCACGACGTTTGGAGCGGCTCGGCCTTCTCCACGAGGACCCGCCCCACCGCCTCGCCCAGACCCGGGGCTGGACTGCCGACGGTCTCCAGCGACAACGGTATGCATCTCCCGAGGGCCGCTGCACCGTTCACCGCGAACCCGATGACCACCTCGCGTGGCGCATCGAGACCTCAGCACCCGGCGAGACACAGGCCGCGTGGCGGGCGGACTTCACCCACGCCACTCCCGCCGGTCTCGTGACCCGCTTCTTCGCCAACCTGAGCGGGCCCATCCCCGTCGAGCGCCGGTGCAGTGAAATCCCTCCGGCGCTCCGGGATCTGCCCGACGTCCGCATCATCCGCGCCGCCCCGAGACGGCCGCCGCTCACCGCCAGGCCCGCAGCACAACTGTCCGCCCGGCCACCGGCCGTCCGCTTGCGCAACACCCGCTGACCCGGCCCCTGCTGTCACACCAGGCAACGCACGGATCGTCCACACCGATGACCGCCCTCGATGATGCCCAGAACCCTAGGACCACCTCCTCTTGCCCCACCACGAACACGAACTGACCAAGAACGTCGCCGAACTCCGCGCTCTCGGCTATGACTTCGCTGCCTTCCACCTCACCCTGGAGGAGCTCGGCGTCCGTCCCGGCACCGAGGCGCTCGCGGAGTTCACGGAGCTGCTGCACACCTCCCACCAGCTCACGGTCCGTTCCCTGGAACAGCTGACCGCCCTGGCCACCGGTCCGTTCCCGGCGATTCCCGGCAGCAACCTGGCCCTGGACGCACTGTCCGGAGGAGTCGCCTGCGCCAGCGCGGCCAGCACCGAACTCGCACGCGCCATCAGCGACATCGCCTACGACAGCACACCCCGGCCGCGCTCCCCGACCATCAAGATCGACGCAGCGGCCATCCGCCTCGCCCGCCACCAGCAGGCCGCCCCGCTTCTCCACGGGCAGCTCGCCAGCGCCGCCGACCACGTCGACGTAGCGGCCACGGTCTTCCACTACCTGGCCACGACCATCGCCCAGGACATCGGCCACGACGACGCTGTGCAGAACAATCACCGCCCCGAGGTTCCGCAGGAGCTGACGCCGGGCCAGGTCCGGGCACTGCGGACGCTCGCCCTCGGCGAGGGACGGTGGGAGATGACGGACGAAGACTCCGGCCACATGCTCATCACGACCAAGGACGGCAGCACCGTCACCAACGCAGCGGTCCACCATCTGCTGGCCCTCAAACTGATCAGCGCCGGCCCCGGCGCCCTGCACGAGGGGCAGGCCCTGACGCTCACCCGTGCGGGCGAGCAAACCCTCGCCCACCACACCTCCCCCACCACTACTCGCACGCCGCTCCCGGCCCTCAATGCCGCACCGGCCCCCACTGCCGCATCGGCCCGAGGAGCACACCGATGACGTTTTCGGTGCCGAACCGCATACCGGCCGCGTCCGAGGACCGCTCCTTCGAAGGCGTTCCGCGGGCGTGGGAGATCTTCGGCCCGATGGTTGAACACTTCGGATGGGAGCTCTACCAGGCAGAGGGATTCCTGGCCGTCGGCTGCCCGTACAGCTCCTTGGGTTTCCGACTCGACCTGCGCCGGAAAGAAGCAGCGTCGTGGGAGCTGGAGCACCGGATCCCGCACTGGTTCGCGCAGTTCAGCCGCCACACCCCCGTCGAGGCCCTCGGGCTCATGGTCTACTCGCTGCCCCAGCTCCAGGGCGACACCCGCTTCGCCGAGAGCATCGGGTTTCTGCCTACCGGTGTATCCGAGGCCGCCGCCGACGCCCGGTGGGCCGCCTCCCGCACACCGGGCGGCATCGAGTTCGCCTCCCCCGACGGACACTCTTCGCTCCGGTACATGCCGCGGTCGATCGGCATCCACACCATGTGGGCGTTCCGGGGCTACAACACCGAGCACAACCGTGCCTGGGAAGCCCGCTTCACCCAGGGCACCCCAGCCCCGCTCGTCGCCCGATTCCTCACCACCCTCACCACCACTGCCACTGGGGAGCGCCGTACCCCGCTGGGCGGCGCCACCCCGCTGCCGGCCCTGGAGACCGCACTCACTTCTGGAGTTCGCCGATGACGTTCGATCCGTACGACCGCGTCCTGGTCTCGCCGCGGTATCTCGCCGGGGCCGGGCTGGACCGCCTGGGTGAGGCCATCGGCCCGCTGGTGAACCGGGCCGGGTGGAGCACCGAGCAGGACCGCACCCTGGGCACCCTGGCTGTGTTCAGCCCCGACTGCAATGTCACCATCGCCCTGGACACCGGGCACCAGCGCGGCGACTGGTGGACCGTGTCGCAGGAAGACCCCTCCTGGCGGGTTAAGTTCACCCGCCAGACCCCGATCGAGGCCATCGGCCCGATGCTCTACCTCCTCCCGCAGATCACGCTGGGCGACCACCGCTTCGACGCGGAACTCGGCGCAGCCCCTCCCGCCCTCCACGACACAGCAGGGCAGAGCGCCTGGTCGAAGGAGGAGCTGCCTGACGGGGTGCGGTACACCTCGCCGGACGGGCACTGCTCCTTGGAGCACACCCCGCAAGCGTCGGGCGAACAGGTGCGGTGGGTGTTCCAGCACTCGGTGTTCGACGGCTTCGACACCCACTGGACGGCCACCTTCTCCGCCACCACCCCCCAGCCCCTCGTTGACCAGTTCTTCA
The DNA here is from genome assembly GCF_044751045.1 of Streptomyces sp. NPDC088745. Taxonomy (NCBI): domain Bacteria; kingdom Bacillati; phylum Actinomycetota; class Actinomycetes; order Kitasatosporales; family Streptomycetaceae; genus Streptomyces; species Streptomyces sp. NPDC088745. The sequence goes on along the minus strand of NZ_JBIVLB010000005.1, from coordinate 10,291 downwards.
GCAATCTGGCCAGCGGCTTCCCCGTGGAACGCACCTTCATCGACCTTCCCTTCATCCTGCAGGGAACGGACGAAGCGCTCATCACCCCTGTGCACGGCACCCGGCTGAATCCCGGCCTCGATCACGCCGTCGCGCAGATCGCCCGCATTCCCGAGACGCCTCCGGCCCGACGCCGCTAAGCCCCCCTCACCCCCGGAGGCACCCCTGCCCGGCAACCCTTTCTCCCTTGAACCTGCCGAACAACTCCTGTCGCTGGCGGCCGACTTCACCCGCTTCACCGACGCCCACGCCCGGCATGAACTCAACGGGCCGACTCCCACCGTCCTGCTGAACGCTCAAGCGGTGTCCGCCCAGCACGCGGCGGACGAAGCCTCCGCCATCGTGGGCACCCTCAACGCCCAGCCGATGTACCACAGCCCCGAGATCCGCGCGGTGTACGCCCGCACGCGGCAGCTGGCCCAGCTCGCGAACGATGCGGCCGATCACCTCATCGACGCCGTCGACATCATCGAGCACACCGTTCAGCGGCTTCCCGTCGAACTCGGCGACGGCTTCCTGGCCGTCCTCACCGAGAAGGACGCCCGCCTGGAGGCCAGCAGACGCTTCACACTGGCCGCCAGCCTCACCGCCCTCGGCGCCCCCGACGCTCTGGCAGCCGCCGAACAGTACGTCGTCGAGCGCCGCAACCGCGGCTTCGTACCCGGCTACCGGCCGCCCGGCCTCACCCCGGCCCAGAACGGCACCCTGCGCGCCGTGGCCCGAGGAGATGTGGGCATCACCCAGGACAAGCCGTACCTGCGCCGCGAGGACTTCCGCATCAGCATCAGCATCAGCACCATCCGCGCCCTGGAGAGCCGCGGACTGGTGATGCGCGAGGAGTGCCCGGCCTGGTTGTGCGACGAGCGCGTCCACCTCACCGCAGAAGGACGCCGCGACCTCGCCGCCTCCTTCGCGCGCTCCCGCACCACCTCCCTGAGCGCCACCCGCCCGGCTGCACCCCTGCCGACAGCCGCCGCCGGCCACTCCCGCTGACCGCCCCCCTCACACCAAGGCCCCCCTTTTGGACACTGCTTCCGACGACCACCAGCTCTTCGACGTGACGCCACGGCCGAGTCTGCCCGAACGCATCCTGGCTCTTGCCGCCGACTACACGCGCCACGCCGACCTGCTCGCCGACCACCGCCTGACCTCCCCTGCCAAGGCGGACCAGCTGACAGCCCCCCGCAGGTCCGCGGAACGCCTCGTGCGTCTGTCCCGTGACCTGCTCCACGAGGTCACCGCCACCTTCCCCCGGCACAACACGGCGCCCCGCGACGCCGCTGCCCGTCTGCGTCAGCTCACCCACCTTTCCGAGCTCGCTGCAGCCCAGCTCGACGGGCTGCAGCGCACCCTGGAAGCCACCGGCTCTCCCACCACACGCAGCACCGCGATCACTGCCGCCCGCGGGCTCACCCGCCTCGCCGCCGAGGACCTCGCCGTATGCGCCTACACGGTCGCCGGCGAACTGCGCCTGCGCGGCATCGCCGACCACAGCGGGCAGGCACTGCCCCTGACCGCGACGGAGAACGACGCCCTGGCGGCCATCGCACGCGGGCACGTCGCCCTGACCGACCCCCAGCGGGTCCCGCACGTCGACGCCCGCACGCCGATGGCCATCGAGATCGTCCGCACGCTCACCGCACAGGGGCTGATCGAGGCCGTCCCGATTCCCCGCGAGTACGACTGGCGCGACCAGGCCCGCCTCCACGTCACCGAGAGTGGCCGCGCCCACCTCGTCGGCCTGGCCAGCCTCCCGGCCCCCACCGCGCTGCCGCCCGCGCGCCCCCTCGCGGCGAAGCCCGCCACCGCCCCGGCAGCCGGTACCGCCGCCCCACGCCGCTGACCTAGGCCCCCTCACAGAACACGCCATGCTCCTGCCCCCTGATGCATCCGAGCGTCTGCATGACCTCGCCTTCCGCTTCGACGCCCTGCACTCCCGTCTCGTCGACCTGCCCCCCTCCAACGCCCCGGAGTACCTGGGCGACCTGCGCCGGCACCTCACCGTCGCCCACACGCTGACCGACGACACGCTGTCCCTGCTGCACGACCTCCACCACACCGCCCCCGACGTCCTTGCGGTGAAGGAGCGAGGAGCGTTCGGTGCCCTGAGCATCGTGGCCACCCGGGCGGCCTCCCTCAGCGCCTGCCTGGTCGACGTTGCCACTGCCCCGCTCACACACGACGAACGCATCGAAGACGCGCTCGATCACCTGGAGGGATGTGCCGAGGGGTGCCGGGCCGCCGCCCGGCTCCTCACCGGCCAGCCCCGCTCTGCGCAGACCCCGCTGCGCCTGGCCTCGTCCGCGCCGGCCACCGACGCCGGCCCCCACCTCACCCCCTACCAGCACTCGGCCCTCCGACTGATCGCCCAAGGCCAAGCCACCCTGCACCAGGCCCCGTTCGGCCGTCCCTACCTCTCCGCGCCGGGCGGTCGGCAGATCCTGCTGACCACGTACGAGGCCCTCCTCCGGCAGCGGCTGATTGCCCGCGACACCCGCTTCCCGCTCCCCGTCGGGCAGCCCGTCACAGCCACCAGCCTCGGCCGCTCCGTCCTGGCCGCTCTCCCGCCGCCACCGGCCACTCCGGTGCCGGGACAGCCCCTGCGCCCGGTCCCGGCCGCGCACCGCCACCGGACCGGTGCCCGATGACCGCCCCCTCCATGCCTTCGGCGACGGGCAGGGAGCCCCGGTCGGAGAAGCGACGGACCGACCGCTACAACCGGGCAGAGCCCACCCCCACGCCGCTCCCTCGCCCTTTCCCGGCGCGCTGTGTGCCCGCCCCCGCCGAACCCTGCCCCGCTTCCGCGCGCCGCTAAGCACCGCTTTCTCGCCTTCTTCCCGGCTGCCGGACTCTTGGCGCCGCCCACTGCAAGGACATTTCCATCTCCTCTTCTTCGCCGCGCTTCCGCGCCATATCTCTCGGTGCGGGAATCCAGTCCAGTGCCATGCTCGCGCTCTCCGCCGAGGGAACTCTCCCCAAAGTCGACTATGCAATTTTCGCCGACACCGGGTGGGAACCTGCAGCCGTTTACGCCCACCTTGACCGCCTGGAACAGGAAATAGCGAAACCGGCCGGAATTTCTATCCTTCGCGTCTCTGCGGGCAATATCCGGGATGACGCCCTGAATCCGGACAAGCGGTTCGCCTCCATGCCGCTCTACATCCTTAACCAAGACGGCAAACCAGGGATGACCAGGCGCCAGTGCACGGGCGAATATAAGGTTAAGCCAATTAAGAAGACAATCCGCAGCCTTCTCGGATACCCCTACCCGACGCGTATCCCGAAAGACATCTGGGTCGAGCAGTGGATCGGGATTTCCACCGATGAATTCCATCGGGCAAAGGATTCCGACGTCAAGTACATGCGCAACCGGCACCCGCTGATTACCGACCTGGACTGGTCGCGGGCCGACTGCACTCGCTACCTCGCATCAATCGGCCTGGCTGAAACCCCGAAATCCTCCTGCCTGGGCTGCCCCTTCCACGGAAATGCCCAATGGCGCCACATCCGCGACACCAGCCCGGACGAATGGCAGGACGTCATCACCTTCGACGCCGCGATCCGCCAAGGGAACGCGCGCGCCAATGCCACCGGCAACCGCCTGCTCGGGCAGGCGTTCCTGCACCGCTCCCGGGTGCCCCTTGACCAGGCGCCGATCGACCACGTCACTGCCGCCGAATGGGCTTCTCTGCAAGCGGAGTTGGCGGAAGGGCTCGACGTCCAAGAACTGGAGCGGGGAGTCGAGGACGGGTGCTCGCCATGGTCCTGCCGCGGCGAACAGCCGGAACCGGAACAGGACGACTTCGGACTCGCCTCTTGATCCTTGACCTGTTCGCTGGGCCCGGCGGCTGGAGCTGCGCCCTGGCCGCCCTGGGCATCCGGGACGTGGGCCTGGAGTGGGACCCGTGGGCCTGCAAGACCCGTGCCGCTGCCGGCCAGTTGACGGTGCGCACCGACGTGGCGATGTACCCCACCCACCCGTTCGTCGGACGGGTGACGGGGCTTATCGCTTCGCCGCCGTGCCAGGCATGGAGCATGGCCGGCAAGCGCCTGGGCCTGCTGGATCAGCCGCTGGTCCACCAGGCGGTCGCCGACCTCGCCGCAGGCCGTGACACCCGGGAGAAGCTCCTTGCGTCCTGCCGCGATCCGCGGAGCCTGCTCGCCGCCGAGCCGATGCGCTACCTGCACGCCCTGCACGCTGAAGGCGGGCCGCAGTGGGTGGCGATGGAGGAGGTCCCCGACGTCCTGCCCCTGTGGAAGCAGTACGCCTCCATCTTGCGAAGCTGGGGGTTCTCGGTGTGGACGGGCATCCTCAACGCGGCGGACTACGGCGTGCCGCAGACGAGGAGGCGGGCGATCCTGCTCGCTTCCCGCACTCGCACCGCCGCCCCGCCGCCCCCCACCCACGCGAAGGTCGCCGAGCCCGTGTCGCTGTTCGGGCCGGGCCGCGCCCGCTGGGTGTCCATGGCCGAAGCCCTCGGGTGGGGCGCCACCGACCGCCCCACCCCCACCGTGTGCGCGGGCGGCGGCCCCGGGGGCGGGCCCGAGCCCTTCCCCTCCGGAGCCCGCAAGACCCTCACCGACGCCCGCGACCGCGGCACCTGGCAGTCCCGCCCCGAAACCGTCGTCCTCCAGTCCCGTCGGGAGGGCGCGGGCTGGGCAGCCCGGCACGGCTCCCGCGAGAACCGCCCCGCCGGCGGGCCCGCGCCGACCTTCACCGCCGAGGCACACCGCTGGTCGTGGTCGCTGCGCAGCAACAACCAGGCGAACGCCACCGTCCGGCATATCGACGAACCCGCGGGGACTCTGTTCTTCGGCCACCGCGCGAACGAGTGCATCTGGATCGCCGAACCCCCCAAGACGTCTGCGGCAGAGCAGGAGCGGTCGGCCCCGGAGTCGATCCGGATCACCGACACCGAAGCCGGAATCCTGCAGAGCTTTCCCCGCGACTACCCCTGGCAGGGCACCAAGGGACAGCGGTTCTCCCAGATCGGCAACGCGGTGCCCCCGCTCCTCGCCGCCCACCTGCTGGCCCCGCACCTCCCCGCCACGCTGAACCCCGCCGACTTCACCCTGGCCGCCTGATGCCTCACACCACACCCACCGAGGACGATCCCCTTGCGGACGAGGACTCGGCACCTGACCCGGTGGACTACGCCGAGCAGGCCCTCCTCGGCGCCCTCCTGAGTCGGCCCGCCCTCATCCACCAGCTCCCCTCTCTCTCACCCGGCGACTTCGCCCGGCACGCGCACGGTGCCCTGTTCGCCGCCATCACCCAGCTCGCCCCTCCTCCGGCCACAAACGCCAGAGGGGTGAAGGGGGCACCTGCGCTGCCGAGCCTGGAATGGATACGGAGCGTCTTCACCGCAGCCTCGGCACGTTCGCGCGGCCTGCACCTGCCCTATCTCCACCACTTGATCCACACCTGCCCCACCCCTGAGCACGCGCCTGCGTACGCACGGATCGTGCAGGCCGGCCACGCGCGCCGCAGCCTGGGCGCGCACGCGGAACGGCTGGCCCAGCTCACCCACGACACCACCCGTCTCGTGCCCGCCGCCGCGGTCGCCGACCAGGTACAGCGCCTGCTCCAGCACCTCGACACCCTCCAGCAACAGCACGGGTTCCACACCAGCACACCACCCCGCACACCCTCGGCCCCACTGCCCGGCAACGAGCCGACGGCGGACGAACTCAGCGCGGAACAAAGCCTGCTGGCCGGGCTCCTCCACCATCCCGAAAGCATCGCCGGACTGCCGCTTCGCCCGGCCGACTTCACCGACCCGCTGCACAGCGGCCTGTTCGCGTGCCTGACCGCCATGGCCCACCGAGGACACCCCATCGATCCGGTCACCGTCCTCACCGAAGCCCAGCAACGCGGCCTGCTCACCCGTCCCGACACCGCCCAGAGCGTGATGGCCCTCGTACAGCCCAACCCCGACGACCCCGCCTACTGGACCGAACAGATCCTCCACCACACCGTCCTACGCACCGCCCGCACGGCAGCACACCGCATCCGCGCCTACACCGTCGACCCCGCCACCACCGCCCACCAGCTGCTCATCGGCACCCGGCGCGCGCTGGCTGAAGTGACCGGCGCCCACCGCCGCTGGCAGCTCCAGCGCACCCCGCCAGCACCCCCACCGTCCCGCCCGCCCGTCACCGTCCGCGCGCCGACCGCCCGCACCGCCCCACCACCAGTGACCCGTACAGCCCGCTGACCCGCGGAGTTCCCGCTTCCCCCTTCCTTCCATGCAGCGCCTGAGTCAACTCGGGTTCGCCTGCGCCCTCGTCCCTCTTGCCGCAGCACTCGCCCACATCGCCCTGAGCGGTCCGGTCGAGGTCGTCACCGTGCGCGGTACTCGCCGCGTTCTTCACCACCGCCCTCAGCGTGATCGCACGAGCCGGCCACAACCTCCCGCGCACGGCATCACGCCCCGGGCGTCTCCCGGCCTTCTGTTCCTCACCTTCTGCTTCCCAGCGAATCGAGCACACATGACCCCAACCACCCCGGCCCCCGCCCATGTGCTTCTCGGCCCGCACCCCGGCACCAGTGCCGTCCTCGCCACCCTCCACGGCGACGACACCCGCCTCGCCCAAGCCCTGCTCCACCAACAGGGCTTCACCCCCGCCAGCGCACAGATCATGATCCTGGCTCGCATCGACCGCGAAGAAGCCCACTACACGAAGAACGCCATCACCGCGCTCCGCGAGGACGGCATCATCGTCACCGTCGCCAAAGCCCTCCACGAGGAACTGCACACCGAGTGGTCCTGGGCCGACCACCCCATGCACTGGCTCACCGACGAGGAGAAACGCGGCGTGTCCGCCGACGCGCAGCAGATCCACGACGACATCCGCGACGGCCGCCTGATCATCCACGCCCACGCCCACGACGGACACACCACCGTCGCCGTCGGCACCTACCGGGATGGCACCACCGTCAACCTGCACGGCGAGAACCACCTCTGGGTCGTTGCCACCACCAGCCCCACCGCCCGGGAAGCCCTGACACAGTTCGTGGGCCAGTACCACGACAAGGTCCGCCTCGGAGCGGCCCCACCGACCCACGTCGAAACCGAAGCCGCCCAAGCCCTCACTGAAGCAGCCCTTCTCACCCCGCAGGAAGCACCCACGCCCCCGTACGCCGCCGGCCCCGGCGACCACGACGCAGTCCTTGAGACCTTCCTCGACACCCACAGCGACTGGACACGCTGGCAGACCTGGTCTGATAACACCACCCACCTCGTCCACGACGAACAGACCCTGCGCATCGAACGCGAACACGAGACCACCCGGGGCGACACCGCCTGGACCATCGCCGCCTACGAAAGCCCCGTCTCCGACCGCCTCTGGCACCTCTCACTGACCACCGACACCCCCGAGCCGGTCCTGCGCACCGTGCTGGACACCCTCGCCGACAACGACCTCACCTCCCGCCCCGTGTCTGAAGAGTCCGTCCACGCCATCACCTCTCCCCTCTTCCAGGCCGGATGGAAACACTCCGCGGACGAGTACCACCAGGCCTGGGAAATCACCGGTGCCACGGGCCTGCAACTCAACCGCACCGCCACCTGGCACATCGAAGACGACACCTGGACCCTCTGGGGCGGCCCCAGCATCCACCACCCCACCTGGACCCTCACCGCCTCCCGCGCCGTCCCGGTGGAAATCCTTACCGCCCTCGCCGAAGAACTGACCACGGAAACACCCCCACCACCGACCCGCGCCCGCGCCCGCAACCAGCAGGACTTCCTGGCCGCACCGCCGCACCTGCCGACCGCGAACCGTGCCAAGCCGCACCCACAACGTTGATTCCCTGGCGCACTCCGAACACAGCAAGCACAGCGCGCTGCCCGGAAATCTCGGTGCGGCTCCCGTGCGCCAGCGCCAAGAACTCCTGCGCCGCACGCTCCCAGGTGTGCGCGCCACCGGGCCCTCCACCGCCGGATCGGGAGCATCCGTAAGTGAATAGGCGGCCCACGCCGCCTCGGCCAAGTTGTTGGTTGAAGGGGGATGGTGGCCACCAGCGGTACGAAGATGGGCCCGTGCCGAAGAATCCTCCGGAATCGATGCAGCACCACCTGCGCCAGCGTCTGAACCGTCACGCCCGTGAACGCTGGCCGCACGTGGACGCCATTACGGTCCGCTTCCACACCGGATACGCCTACGTGGCAGCACAGCTGCCCAGCGGCCAGAACCTGCCGCTGTGTCGCCTGCGCTTCACCGGCGTACTACACACCTGGGGCTTCGCCCTCTACTCGGCCAGCAACGACAGCTACCGGGACACCATCCTGCCCAGCGGACTGTCAGCCGGCTCCCCGGAGGAAGCCCTCGACTGCGCAGGCGCCCTCTACCTCGATGCTCTCGCACCTGTCATTCGGGTACCGGCAGGACTCGTGGTCCTTGTCGGCCCTCCAGCCTCGGGCAAGACCAGCTTCGTCCGGGCACTGATCGCACGTCGGCAGATCGACGCGGAAGCCGTGGTGTCCAGCGATGAGATCCGCGCGGAGCTTTTCGGCACCTCACCCGTACAAGCGGAATCCGACGCGGCGGACGCACGGATCTTCGGCGAACGCGACCACAGGATCATCGCCAGACTCGCAGCCGGACGCAGCGCAGTCGCCGAGTCGACGAACGTCACGCCGCAGGCGCGCGCACGACTCATCGCCATCGCCAGGCGCTTCAACGCCCCGGTGAGCATGCTGCGATTCAACCCGGACGTCACCGACCTCCTCCAGCAGTACACAGAGCGAGGCCGCACCGATCTCACCGCCGCAGACGTCCGTGCCTACGCCGCGGTCATGATCCGGGAGGCCAGTGCCGACCAACTCCGTTCCGAAGGCGCAACCACTGTCCACGATGTCCCGGGACGTCGCCAAGCAACCACACCCGCCGAAGCCGCCGCGCACTTCTCCTTCGCCTGACACAACCGACGGATCCAGACTCGCGGTTCAGTGCGGCATACGCCGGGCCTCCCGGCCCGGCCCGGTGTCGTGTTCCCCATCGGAGAAGCGTTCCGTACGGCCCCTGTGGATACGGGCCGTCACGGAACACCACGGCCCGGTGCCCCGGGGGGACCCACGGGACCGGGCCGGCTGTTCTGGGATGCTGCCGGATCAGTTCCAGCGGCTGTCGAGGACGAGGCCCCAGCCCGGGTCCCGGCGGCGCCACGTAATGTCTTCGTGCAACTCCCAGTTCGGGTCCTTGCGCGTCATCGGGTTCCCCTCCCTTGTGGTGTGCTGCCGAGCGCAGCAACGATCACGAGCGCACGGCCCCGCGCCCTCTTCACGAGCCCCCGACGTCCCCTCTCCTCGACCGCCGAGGGCACCGCGACGTCGACCGTCCGCCGGTCGACCCTGTCGTTTGAGGGGGTCTCCGCTTCCCTTGCCACGTCTTCGCAACCGTCGACGTCGTTCTCGGAGCGCCGACTGCCGCCGCGCAGAAGGGGGCCGGCAAGCGCCTCGACACCGACCAAACCATGGGGAGACGAGACGCTGGAGTTCGAGGCGGGTCGGGTGAGGGCGTAGGAGATCGCGGGACCGCTGGGAATTACCGGTACAGGACGATCGAGTTGATCGGGGTCAGGTTCAGGTACTCCCCGTAGCCGGGACCCAGTACCTTGCTGCAGTCGCCGGTGCCGTTGTAACCGGTGCACAGCTTCACATACGCGTCCTCGAACGGACCGTTCTGGTTGTTCAGGACCCAGTGCTGGTTGACCTGGTTCGACAGGTTGTAGGTGCTGTAGCGGAAGTACTTGTTGGTGATGTCTCCGGCGCCGATGTTGCTGTAGCGGCCCTCGGCGTAGATGCAGACGTTGCCGTCCGGGCAGCCGGCCCAGTCCCCCTGAGCGTCGGCGGAGGCACCGGACGCGCCCGTGAGTACGGTGGTGCCGGTCGCAGCGGCGACGGCGGCCACGGCCAGCAGGTTGCGAAGCTTGTTCCTCATGATGGTTCCCTCCCTGGCTCTGCTTGACATGTAAATGCCTACCAGGCGGCGTTGCCCGGGCAAGTAGCTTTACAGTGCGCGGCCGGAATGCTCCGTCAGATGTCCGGATCGCCCCGGTGAAATGGGAGTTGGGCAGACCGGCTCATCGGAGCCAGGGGCCGTGGTGGTGACTGAGCGTTTGGTTCTGTAGCAAGTCTCTGGCTCCGCAGGGTTAGTACTGCAACGGTCCTTGTCGTGACGGTTGGGCAGGTTGGTCGTTGCTCTGTTCATGGGTGGGGAACTCGTTGATGCCCGGTCGTGGGCGGGG
>NZ_JBIVLB010000004.1:150734-553573 GCF_044751045.1 Streptomyces sp. NPDC088745 | reverse complement strand
AACGACATGCTCCGCGACGGCATGCACCAGACCGCCGTCCACTCCGGGGTCGCCCCGTACAAGCCCAACTCCCTGGACGGGGGCTGTCCCTTCCTCGCGGGTGAGGACATGTCCGCCTACATTGAGGTCGCCCAGCCGGTCGCCGGGCGCAAGGTACGCCAGTCCCCGGCCTCCTTCAGCGACCACTTCAGCCAGCCGCGCCAGTTCTGGCTGAGCATGACCCCCGTGGAGCGCGAGCACATCGTGGCCGCGTACACCTTCGAGCTGAACAAGTGCTTCGAGCAGGGCATCAAGGAACGGGCGCTGAGGGTCCTCGCCAACATCGATGCCGACCTGTGCACCCAGGTCGCCACCGGCCTGGGCCTGCCCGCCCCCCAGGCGACCGTCCCGCACGCATCCGTCGACCCCAGCCCGGCGCTCTCCCAGGTGGGCGGGGAATGGCCGGCCGACGGGCGGATCATCGGGATCGTCGCGGGCCAGGACCTCACCGGCCTGCGCGAGGTGCGCCAGGCGGTCCTGGACGCGGGCATGGTGCCGCTGGTCGTCGCGGCCACCGGCGGCACCCTCGACGACGGCACGGGCGAGCCGGTCACCGTCCAGCGCACCTTCACCACCGCCCGCTCCATCGAGTTCGACGCGATCCTGCTGGCCGGAACCCCCGCCGCGGGCGCGGACGCCTACGCCGCCCGCGACGCCAAGGCCGACGAATCCCGCGCCCACGTCACCGACCCCCGCGTCCTGCTCCTGGTCTCCGAGGCATACCGCCACGGCAAAGCCATCGGCGGCTGGGCGGATGCCGCACCCGTACTGGAAGCGGCCGGAGTGCCCCAGAGCGCACCCGGCGTGGTCCTGGGCCAGGCCGGCCCCGAAGTACTGGGCGAGCTCACCGGACTGCTGGCCAAGCACCGCGTCTGGGAGCGGTTTCCGGCGCAGCTCTGAGCAGGCGCGCTCCGCGCCGCCGTCGCACTGAGCCCGCCACCTGACGCGGCCGGGCGTTCCGCGGACCCGCGGGGCGCCCGGCCGCGTGTCGCGCGGCGGGTGCCGATCACGTGCGGCGGGGTAGGCGGCCGGGGTCCGGACACAGAGGCATGGAGTGAGCGAGGTCGTGGTGGCAGGTGCGTGGGAGGCAGGCGGCTGGGGGCTGTTCGCGGGGGCGGCCCTGGTGCTGGGGGCCGCGGTCGGGACCCTGGTGCGGGTACCGCCACGGTGGGTGGCCCTGATCATGGCGTTCGGCAGCGGAGTCCTGATCTCGGCCGTCGCCTTCGATCTGGTGGCCGAGGCGAAGGAGCAGGGCGGTCTGCTCCCCACGGTCGCGGGCGCGGTGGCGGGCGCGGCGGTGTACTCCGGGGCGAACGTCCTGCTGGCCCGGCGTGGGGCGCGGCACCGCAAGCGCTCCGGGGACCGGCAGCCGTCGGAGGAGCAGCAGCCGGGTTCCGGCGGCGCGCTGGCGCTGGGGGCACTGCTCGACGGGGTGCCGGAGTCGGTGGTCATCGGGACGAGCCTGCTGGGCGGCGGGCAGGTGGGGGTGGCGACGGTGGCGGCCGTCTTCATCAGCAACGTGCCGGAGGGACTGGCCAGTGCGGCCGGGATGAAACGGGCCGGGCGCAGCCGCCGCTACGTCTTCCTCCTCTGGTCGGCCATCGCCGTCGTGAGCGGACTGTCCGCGCTCGCGGGGTACACCCTGCTGGGCGGGGCCCCCGACGCGGTGCTGGCCGCGATCACCGCGGTCGCGGCCGGGGCGATCCTCGCGATGATCGCCGACACCATGATTCCGGAGGCGTTCGAGGAGGCGCACCTCCTGACGGGGCTCACCACGGTGCTGGGTTTCCTCACCGCGTTCACGCTGTCCCACTGAGGCTCCGGGCAGCCCACCAGGTCGCTTTGGTCCGATTCTTCGAGTTCACGCACAGAGTGGGCATTTGCACATTTTTCGTATGAAAAGTGTGATGTACCCATCTCGGGGGCACCTTCCGCTCCGTTGGCAGGGATCACGAGCGAAGGAAGCGTGATGAACGCAGATGTGCGGCGGGCGGGGAAAGCGACGGTGCGGGGAGCGGGGTCCCGGCAGGCGGACCTGCCGCGCCGCGACGAACAGGGGCGCAATCCCCCGGCAGACGCCCGCGAGGTGTCGCGGCTCCTCTTTCTGCGCCTGCACGAGCTGGACGAGGGGACGCCCGGGCACAGTTACGCGCGCAACACCCTCATCGAAATGCACCTGTCGCTGGTGCACTACACCGCGCGCCGGTTCCGCCGCCGGGACAGCGAGGACATGGAGGACGTCGTCCAGGTCGGCATCATCGGGCTGATCAAGGCGATAGACCGCTTCGACCTGTCCCGCGAGACGGAACTGACCTCATTCGCGATTCCCTACATATCCGGTGAGATCAAGAGGTTCTTCCGGGACACCACGTGGGCCGTGCACGTGCCCCGCCGGCTGCAGGAGCTGCGTACCGAACTGGCCAAGGCGAAGGAGACGCTGGCCGTGCGTCTCGACCGTGACGCCACCATCGCCGAACTCGCCGACTTCCTGCACCTCACCGAGGCCCAAGTGACCGAAGGCGTCCTGGCGGCGAGCGCCTACACCGCGCACTCCCTCGATCTGCCCGTGGACAGCAGCGGGGGCGACGGAAGCGAATCGGCGGGCACCCACGCGGATTTCGTCGGCGCGCCCGACCGCGACATCGAGCTCTTCGAGAACCTGCACAGCCTGGCGCCCCTCCTCGCCGAGTTGAGCGACCGCGACCGTCGCCTGCTGACGCTGCGCTTCGGCCACGACCTCAGCCAGGCGGAGATCGGCAGAGCGCTGGGCATCTCCCAGATGCAGGTCTCCCGGCTGCTGGCCCGCGTCCTCAGCCGACTGCGCGCCGGAATGCACGCCCACGACTGACACACGACTGACAGGGGGCCGGCCCCACGGGCGGGACGGCCGCAGTGGTACGGGAGGCTCCACGGTCGGTGGCGGGCCGCCTGGTGCGCCACCGGCCGCGGAGCCCGCGCGCGCGTCGGCTGCTATGGGGTGAGGGACAGAGACCCGCTGCAGGCCGCCGTGGTGAGTTCCGGCGAGTCGATGCGTACCCGGTACGTCCCTTCGGGCATCGCGGGCACGGCCACCGCGACCTGGCAGGCCCTCGGGTCGACCAGGGTCGCCAACGTCACCACGGGCTGCCAGCCGCCCGGCGTCGGCTTCTCCAGGAGCACCTTGCACGGGTAGTCCAGCGCCCCCGTCACCTGCCAGCGCACCACGCACCGTTCGACACACCGCCAGTGGGCGCCCGACGCGGGGGTTTCGATCCGGATGGCTTCCTCGACGGCCTTCCGCTCCCCCGGGTCCGGATGTCCGGCCAGGGTGCGCATCCGGTTCCTCAGTGCTGCGACCCAGTTCATACTCCTCCGTCAGACCATCGTTGGGGCAGGGGCACTCAGTGGGGTTCCCGGCATCCGGGAGCACACCCGGGTCCAAAGTCCCGACCGGTGAGGCGCCCATGGATCCGGGTGCGCGGAGGGGCGACTGAGTCATTCGTGTGGCGTGCGGCGGCGGGCCGATACCGGGGCGCGGCCGGGGGACATACCCCCAGGGAGCACCCCTCTCCTTCTTCCTTCCGTGCACCGGAGGTCCCATGCGTCGCCCCGTCACACTCCTCAGCCTGCTCTTCGCCGGGCCGGCCCTGCTCGGTTTCGCGCCCGCCCCACATGCCGTCACCGCGCCCCCCGCAGCCACGGAGGTGCGCGTTCTGACGTACAACATCTGCGGGGCCTCGTGTCCGGACAGCCAGGGGTACGACAACCGGCGCCGCCTCGACGTCGTGGTCGACGAGGCCGTCGGTGCGCGCTGGAAGGCCGATCAGGTGCACCTCCAGGAGCTGTGCCGGGGCCAGTACGACGAGCTCGTGAACCGGCTCGGGCCTCATGGCTTCACCGGGCACTTCACCACGACGGAGGGCAACCGCGCCTCCTGCGAGAACAAGGACTACGGCGTCGGCGTTCTGGTGCGGGGCACGGTCAGGGACACCCGGGTGCTCGACCTCACCCAGGGTGGGGAGAAGGAGAAGATCAAAGTTCCCTGCGTACGGAGCGTCCTGCGGGGCCACGACAACTGGGCCTGCTCCGTGCACCTGTACTGGAACGAGAAGGAGATCCGCGAGGGCGAGGCCCGCCGGCTCGGCCGGCAGGCGCGGGCGTGGCAGCACCAGGGCACCCCGGTCGTCCTCGCCGGCGACTTCAACGCCAGCCCCCTGGCCCGCGAGATGGGCGAGTTCTACACGCCGGAGGCGGGCGGGGGGCACGGCCGGTTCGTCGAGGGCGACGAGCGCGACAAGCGGTACTTCGACCGCAGGGCCTGCGACCCGGCGCAGCACACGCGGTGCCGGTCCGGCGAGCCCACGTTCCAGCGCAAGAAGATCGACTACGTCTTCTTCAGCGACGGCGACTTCCGGAACGTGAAGGCCGACGTGCGGAAGCAGGACCGCGCGGTCTCCGACCACCGGCTGCTGTCGGCGACCGCGACCTGGACCAAGCCGGGGTCCTGAGGCCCTCCGGACCCGCGCCCCGGGACCGCCCCGCGCCCGCCCTCGGGGTCAGGCCGCCATCGGGTTCAGGCCGCCATTGGCAGGCTCTCACCGGACCGCTCGGACGCGGCCGGGGTGGCCGGGAGTTCGGCCGGCGCCAGCATGTGGTCCGCCGCCGCGAGCGCGTCCCGGACGTCCCTGGTTCCCGTCATCACACACAGCGTGTAGGCGAGGTCACGGAGCTCCTCCTCGGTGCCGGGCCGCGCGTGCTGGGCGTGCGCGACACGGGCGTCGGCGAACCGGGCGAGGAGGGTACGGAGGGTCTTGAGATCGGGCACCAGCACGTTCGTTTCCTTGCCGTGAGAGGGAAGCGGAGTCCTTCGATGCTCATTGAGTGCCCTGCAATCGCGACCGCATTCCTCGCGAAACGTACTTTTGTCATAGCGCGGCGGCCCCCACTGCCCGGAAGGACGGCGCGTTCTTCTGGGCCCCGCCGGCACCGGGGCGCCGCCCCGTCAGGGGGAGGAGTCAGGGCGTGGCGGTGGAGACCGCGTACACCCAGGGGCGTTGGGGGATGGTGCGGTCAACGGTGATGTCCACGGTGGGCAGCGGCTTCTGCTGCGCGTAGACCAGGCCGGACCACTTGCGGCGCGGGGTGAAGACCCAGCCGACGGTGGCGCGGTCGTGCGGCTTGATGGTGACCTCGCCCTCCTTGAGGGCGGCGGTGGAGGTGCCCATGTCCTTGAGGAAGGTGTCCAGGTCGGCGGGGGTGGTGGCCCACCGCGCGTACAGCCGGTTGGTCTTCCAGTTGTTGGTCTCGTAGTAGGCGAGGTTCTGCGCCATCAGCGGGATCGGCAGGTGGTAGATGCGGCGCTGCACCTGGGAGGGCCAGCCGACGGTGAGCCCCGCGTTGGCGGCCTCGCGCTCCTTGTTCACGCCGCCCTCGCGGCTCTGCTCGGCGGAGACCAGCAGGTACCCGGCGGGGATGCCGATGAGCAGCACGATGATGGCCAGGGTGAGGGTGCGGCGCACGATGACGTGACGACGGGTCTCCGGCGGCTTGGCCTTCTTGCCCCTGCCGTCGCGCCCGGGGCCGTGGGGGGCGTCCTGGGAGGGGGTCTGGCGCGGAATCGCTGATGTCATTCGGTGGTTCCCTGGGCGTTCTCGGCGCGGTCGGAGGGGGGTGCGGTGCCGGGCGCCGTCCGGTGCGCGGGAGCCGGAGCGGTCGCTTCCCCTTCCACGGTACGTTCCGGGCCGCCCGGCGCGGCGGCGGCAGCCGGGGTCGTGGCCGTCCGCAGGACCTGGGCGTAGCGCTCGTACCGTTCGTGACGCTCCACCCGCCGCCGGTTGGCGCGCCGGAAGCGGCGGGCGACCAGGCGGGCGAGGTCGGCGGCGCCCACCATGCCGGCCTCGGGGCCGAGCTGCGCCTTGGCGATCCGGGCCTCGGGGCGGTAGCCGCGGCCGGTGAGGTGGCGGCGGAAGGCGTCCCTGGCGGGGCCGATGAGGAGGTCGTCGGCGGCGCTGACGCCGCCGCCGATGACGAAGCAGGACGGGTCGAGGGCGGCGGCGAGGTTGGCGATGCCGACGCCGAGCCACTGGCCGATGTCCTGGAGCAGCTCGACGCACATGGCGTCGCCGCCCCGGGCCAGCTCGGTGATGAGGGGGCCGGTGATCTCGTGGATGTTGCCGCCGACGCGCTCGATGAGGTGGTACGCGACCGGGGAATCGGCGGCGGCCAGCTCGCGGGCCTCGCGGACGAGGGCGTTGCCGGAGCTGTACTGCTCCCAGCAGCCTCGGTTCCCGCACGGGCAGCGGTGGCCGCCGGGCACGACCTGCATGTGCCCGAACTCGCCGGCGACGCCGTACTCGCCCCGCTTGACCTGGCCGTCCTCGAGGATGGCCCCGCCGATGCCGGTACCGAGGGTGATCATGACGAGGTGGTCCTCGCCGCGTCCGGCGCCGAAGCGCCACTCCGCCCAGGCGGCGGTGTTGGCGTCGTTGTCGACGAGGACGGGGACCGCGAGGCGGGCGGAGACCGCGTCGCGCAGGGGTTCGTTGCGCCAGGCCAGGTGCGGGGCGAAGAGGACCTTGTTGCGGTCGGCGTCGACCCAGCCGGCCGCGCCGATGCCGACCGCGTGGACGTCGTGCCGGTCGGAGAGGTCCAGGACCAGTTCGACGATGGTGTCCTCGACGACCTTGGGGCTCTTGGACTTGTCCGGCGTCTCGGTGCGCAGGGTCTCCAGGATGTTTCCGTCGGCGTCCACGACGCCCGCCATCACCTTCGTGCCGCCGATGTCGATGCCGACGGTGGGCACGCGGGGCGCGGTGAGGTGGGAGCGGCGCTCGCGGGGTCCCACGGTGCGCAGGACGGTGGCGCGGGCGGCGCCGCGGTTCGCGAAGTCGCGGTAGCTGCTGCTCATGTCCGGGAGCCTTCCGCGTGGGGCGTCCGGGAGGGGCGGGGGGAACGCACGAGGGGGATCGTCCCTGCGGGGTGTCGGGGGGCCGGCGGCTCGGGGCTGGGCCGATGTGCCGGCGGCGGACGGCGCCCGCCGTCGCCGATTCTGCCATCCGTGGGCATGAGGAACCTGTCCGGGCGAGCGTCCGGGGGGCCGCCGCGGGGTGCTCCGCGTGCGCTCCGGCGGGCCCCCGGACGGTGCCGCGAGGGCTACGGCGCGGGCTTGCCGGCCGCGGGGTCGACCGGGTGGCCGCCGACCCGGGCGGGGGCCGGGGCCCGTTCCAGTTCGTGGCTGAGCTCGTCGAGTTCGCTGCCGCCGGCCATCTGCCGGGTGAGTTCGTCGAGGGTGGTGTCCTGCTTCGTGCTGCTGCCGGACATGGCGCCCCGCTTGAGGAGGACGAAGCGGTCGCCGACGAGGTGGGCGTGGTGCGGGTTGTGTGTGATGAGCACGACACCCAGGCCGGCGTCACGGGCGGCGGCGACGTACTTCAGGACCACCCCGGACTGCTTGACGCCGAGCGCGGCCGTCGGCTCGTCCAGGACGAGGACCTTCGCGCCGAAGTGCACCGCGCGGGCGATGGCGACGCACTGCCGCTCGCCGCCGGAGAGGGTGCCGATGGGCTGGTCGACGTCGCGCAGGTCGATGCCCATGCGCAGCAGCTCGGCGCGGGTGGTCTCGCGCATGTACGCGACGTCCAGCCGGCGGAGGGGACCGCGGCCCCTGGTGGGTTCGGAGCCGAGGAAGAAGTTGCGCCAGACCGGCATCAGCGGGACGACCGCGAGGTCCTGGAAGACGGTGGCGATGCCCTGGTCCAGGGCGTCGCGCGGGTTGACGAGGGTGGTCTCCTCGCCCTCGATGCGGAAGGTGCCCGCGTCGTGCTGGTGCAGCCCGGCGATGATCTTGATGAGGGTGGACTTGCCCGCGCCGTTGTCGCCGAGGACGCAGGTGATCTCACCCGCGTGGACCTCCAGGGAGACGCCTTCCAGGGCCTTGATGTTGCCGTAGAACTTCGAGACGCCGTCGAGCTGGACGAGCGGGGTTCCGGGTGTCTGCTCCGCGACCGTGCTCATGACCGTGCCTCCGCGCGCTTGCGTACCCATGCGTTGAGCAGGGTGGCCAGAAGGAGCATCGCTCCGAGGAAGAACTTGAACCAGTCGGGGTTCCACTCCGCGTAGACGATGCCCTTGCTCGTCATGCCGAAGATGAACGCGCCGACCGCCGAGCCGATCGCGGAGCCGTAGCCGCCGGTGATCAGGCAGCCGCCGATGACGGCCGCGATGATGTACGTCAGCTCGTTGCCGACGCCTTCGCCGGACTGCACCACGTCGTAACTGAACAGCAGGTGCTGGCCCGAGACCCAGGCGGCGAAGGCGACGCCCATGTAGAGGCCGATGCGGGTCTTGTCGACGGGGACGCCGGTGGCGCGGGCCGCGTTCTTCTCGCCGCCGACCGCGAAGATCCAGTTCCCGGCGCGGGTGCGCAGCAGGATCCAGGTGGCCAGGGCGATCAGCACGAACCACCACAGGATGGTGACCTTGAGGTTCACCGGGCCGACGGTGAGCTGCGAGGCGAAGACGGCCCGGGCCGACTCGAAGCCCTCCATGTCGCCGATGGCCTTGGTGGAGACGGTGCCGCTGATGAGCTTGGTGAGGCCGAGGTTCAGGCCGGTCAGCATCAGGAACGTACCGAGCGTGATGATGAAGCTGGGCAGCCTGGTGCGGGTCAGCATGAAGCCGTTGAAGACGCCGATCAGCAGCGTGACCAGCAGCGACACCAGGACGCCTACCCAGACGTTGGCGGTCATCTGGTAGCTGAACATCGAGGAGACCAGCGCGGAGCTGGTCACCATGACGCCCGCCGACAGGTCGAACTCGCCGCCGATCATCAGCAGCGCGACGGGCACGGCCATGATGCCGATGGTCGACGCCGCGTACAGGACGGTGCCGAGGCTGGAGGCGCGCAGGAAGCTGTCGGCGGCGATCGCGAAGAACAGGAACACCGCGATCGCGCCGACGACCGAGCCCAGCTCGGGGCGGCCCATCAGCTTGCGCAGGGGCGAGGAGTGGACGAGGCGCTCGTCGGCCTCCGCATCCGGTGCCGGTGCCGGTGTGGTCATCGGGTCCCTCGCTTCGTGTACGCCTTCAGCTCGGCCGCGTCGTCCTTGGTGATGATCTGCGGGCCGGTCAGGACGGGCTTGCCGCCGCCGAGCATGTCCGCGTTGTAGCGGTAGAGCCAGAGCAGGTCCACGGCCTCGTAGCCCTGGAGGTACGGCTGCTGGTCGACGGCGAAGCCCAGGGTGCCCGCGGCGAGGGAGTCGGCGACCTTGGCGTTGAGGTCGAAGGTGTCGATCTCGGCCGCGCTGCCGGCCTGCTGCTTGGCCTGCACGGCGGCGTCCGCGAAGGGGGCGCCGAGGGTGACGACGGAGTCGATGTCCTTGGTGGTCTGGAGCTTGGCCTCGATGGACGCCTGGACGTCGGGCATGTTGGTGCCGTCGACGTAGAGGTTCTCGACCGTCCCCCGGAAGGACTTCTTGACGCCCTCGCAGCGCTGCTCGTGGCCCACGTTGCCGCGCTCGTGCAGCACGCACAGGGCCTTCTTCTTCGAGCGCCCGGTCAGCTCCTCGCCGACGGCCTCACCGGCGATCCGCTCGTCCTGACCGATGTGGGTCAGCGCCCCGAAGGCCTTGGACTCCTCGGTGCCGGAGTTGATCGTCACGACCGGGATCCCGGCCTTCCTCGCCTTTGCCAGGACGTCCTTCATGGCGTCCGGCTTGGCGAGCGTGACGATCAGCCCGTCGACCTTCTTGTCGATGTACGTGTCGACGAGCTGGGCCTGCTGCTGGGCCTCCGCGTTGTTCGCGTAGAGGAAGTCGATGTTGTCCTTGACGGCGGCCTGCTTGGCCCCGTTCTGCACGATGTCCCAGAACGTGTCGCCCGCACCCGAGTGGGTGACCATGGCGAAGGTCCACCTGGGGGTGTTCACCGCGGCCCTGCCCTGGGCGGCGGCCGCGGCCGCGCGCTCCTCGGCCCGCTTGCCACCTGTGCTGCTGCAACCGGTGAGGGAGACCCCGAGCACCGCCGCCAGCACGGCGCCCAGCGCGCGTACCCCTGTCCGAACCCTTGCCACGACGTCGTGCCCTTCTCGCTGTACTCCTGGGTGCGGCCGGGGGGTGTTGAGCCAGACCCCGGCCGCCCAAGTATCCGGCATGGGGGTCCGTCGTGTGGTCGGCGGGTACGTCATCGGGTGCCGCGGGCGGTGTATTTCTCCAGCGCCGGTACGTCTTCTCCGGTGACGACGGCGGGTCCGGTGAGGACGGGCCGGCCGCCGCCGAGGACGTTGCCGTTGGTGCGGTTGAGCCAGATCCCGTCGACGGCGAGGTAGCCCTGGAGGTAGGGCTGCTGGTCGACGGCGAAGCCGACCGCCTTCGACTTCAGGCTCTTCACGACGGCCGCGTTCAGGTCGAAGGTGTTGACCTCGGCCGTGCTGCCTGCGCCTTCCTTGGCCTTCACCGTTGCGTCCGCGAAGGGTGCACCGAGGGTGACCACGACGTCGATGTCCTTGGCCGCCTGGAGCTTGGCCTCGATGGAGGAGGTGGTGGCGGGCATGTTCGTGCCCTCCACGGTGAGGTTCTCGACCGTGCCCCTGAAGGTCTTCCGGACGCCCGCGCAGCGCTCCTCGAGGGAGACGTTGCCCTGCTCGTGGATCACGCAGAGGGCCTTCTTCCGGCCGCGCGTGTTGAGCTCCTCGCCGACGCCCTCACCGGCGACGGCCTCGTCCTGGCCGATGTGGCCGAGGGCGCCGAGGGCCCGGGAGTGGCGGCCGCCGGAGTTGATGGTGACGACGGGGATGCCGGCCGCGACGGCCTTCTTCACGGCCGCGCCGACCGCCTCGGGCTTGGCGAGGGTGACGACGATGCCCTGGACCCTCTGGTCGACCGCCGCCTCGATGAGGGAGGCCTGCTCCTTGCCCTCCTTGTCGGCGGAGTAGAGGAACTCGACGTTGTCCTTGGCGGCGGCCTTCGCGCCGCTCTGCACGATGTCCCAGAAGGTGTCGCCCGCGCCGGCATGGGTGATCATCGCGATCTTCATGCGGGGGGTGTCGGCGGCCCTGCCGTCCGCGCCCCGCCCCGGGGGCGGCTTCTCCTCGGAGCCCTTGCCGCCGGAGCCGCTGCATCCGGTGAGTCCGGTGAGGACGAGCGCCGCCGCGGCCAGGACCACCGCCCCGCGGGGTGCTCTGCCGGTCGTCTGACGAGTGGTGCGCATCGTGGGCCCGCCTCGTGTCCCCCGCCGCCCGGTTGCGGCTGGGGGAGTTCTAACGGGGGGCGTGCGACGGCGTCAATGGTTCGTCCGGACATTCGCCGGGTGCGCACGTCACGTCCGCACGAGGAGCTGGAAGTCGAAGGCGTACCGGGACGCCCGGTAGAGGTGCGAGCCGAACTCGACCGCGCGCCCCGCCCCGTCGAAGGTCCGCCGCTCCATGGTGAGCAGCGGCGCGCCCGTGTCCTCCCCGAGGAGCTTGCCCTCCGCCGCCCCGGCCGCCCGCGCGCCGACGGACTGGCGCGCGCTGTGCAGGGTGATGCCGGCGGCGCGCATCAGCCGGTACAGGCCGGTGGACTCCAGCTCTGCGCTGTCGAGGGGCAGCAGACCGGGCGGGAGGTGGTTGCGGAGGTACGCCATGGGCTCACCGTGCGCCGAGCGGAGCCGGTCGACGCGGTGCACCTCGGCCCCCTCGGCGAGTCCGAGCGCGGCGGCGACGGGGGCGGCCGCGGGCTCGACGGCGTTGTGCAGGACCAGGGTGGTCGGGCGCTGGCCGGCCGCCTCCAGGTCGTCGTACAGGCTGCTCAGCGCGAGGGGGCGTCTGACCTGGCTGTGCACGACCTGGGTGCCCACGCCCCGGCGGCGCACCAGGAGCCCCTTGTCGACCAGGGACTGGATGGCCTGGCGGACGGTGGGGCGGGACAGGCCGAGGCGGGCGGCGAGCTCGACCTCGTTGCCCAGGCGGCTGCCGGGCGACAGCCGCCCCTTCTCGATGGCGGCTTCGAGCTGCTGGGAGAGCTGGTAGTAGAGCGGGACCGGGCTGCTGCGGTCCACGCCGAGTCGCAGGGCGACGGTGGGGTCGGTCGCGGGTTTCGGCACGGGGCGAGCGTAGTGCCGGGGCACGGGTGCGTCATCAAGTCCCGTTGTCCGTATGTCCTGTTGTCGGCACGTCCTGCTGTCCGTACGGCGCATTGTCCGCACGTCCTGTTGTCCGGACAATGTTCTTGACAGGGCCCGGGGGCTGTTGTCGGCTGGGCCGCATGCGTATCGGACTCATGGGCACGGGCCGCATCGGTTCCTTCCACGCCGGGGTGCTGTCCCGGCACCCCGCGGTGGGCTCGCTGGTGCTGGCGGACGCGGACGCCGGGCGGGCGGCGGAGGTGGCCGCGCGGGTGGGCGCCGAGTTCACCCCCGCGGAGGACCTGTTGACCGGTCTTGACGCGCTGGTGATCGCGTCGGCGACGGCCGCGCACGCGGAGCTGATCGGGCGGGCGGCGCGGGCCGGGCTGCCGGTGTTCTGCGAGAAGCCGATCGCCGTCGACCTGCCGGGCACGCTGGAGGCGCTGCGCGAGGTGACGGCGGCGGGCACGGTGCTCCAGCTCGGTTTCATGCGCCGCTTCGACGCCGGGTACGCCGGCGCGCGGGCGCGGGTGCGCGCCGGGGAACTGGGGCGGCTGCACACGGTCCGTACCGTCTCCTCCGACGCGGCGCCGCCGCCCGCCGCGTACCTGCCGCTCTCCGGGGGCCTCTACCGGGACTGCCTGGTGCACGACTTCGACATCCTGCGCTGGGTGACCGGGCGCGAGGTGACGCGGGTGTACGCGGTCGGGTCGGCGGCCGGGCCGGAGATGTTCGCGGCGGCGGACGACGTGGCGACGGCCGCCGCACTGCTGACGCTGGACGACGGAACGCTCGCCACGGCGACCGCGACCCGCTGCAACGGCGCCGGGTACGACGTCCGCATGGAACTGGCGGGCGACGTGGCCCAGGTGGCGGTCGGCCTGGACGACCGCACCCCGCTCACCTCCGTCGAGCCCTCGGGCCCGCCCGCCCCGGCGAAACCGTGGTCCGGGTTCCTGGAGCGGTTCGCGCCCGCGTACGAGGCGGAACTGGACGCGTTTCTCGCTGTCGTACGGGGGCTGCGGCCGAACCCGTGCGACGGGCGCGAGGCGCTGGAGGCGCTGCGGGTGGCGGAGGCGTGTGAGGTGTCGCGCCGGGAGGGGCGGGCGGTGCGGCTGGCGGAGATCCCGGACCGGTGAGCGACCGGCGCGGGGTTCAGTAGCCGACGGTGAACCGCTCCCCCACGTGCTGCGGGCGCTCGATCTCGTCGAGCAGCGCGACCGCGTAGTCCTCGGCGCTGATGCGGCTGGCGCCCTCGGCGTCCAGTACCAGGTTGTCGGTGTCGGTGCGGTAGACGCCGGTGCGCTCGCCCGGTTCGATGAGGGCGGCGGGGCTGAGGCTGGTCCAGCGGACGTCGGTCACGGTGCGCAGGAAGTCGAGGGCGTCGCCGTGCGCGTGCATGATCTGCAGGACGGGCTCCGGGAGGCCCTCGGCGTCCCAGACCTGCTTGCCGTCGGGGGTGCGCAGCGAGCCCGCGCCGCCGACCATGATCAGGCGGGGTGCTTCGTCGCCGAGCGTGCGCACGCCTCCCACCAGGGCCTTCGCCGAGGGCTGGACGGTCGCGAGGTGGCCGGGGCCGTCCCCCTGGCCGCCGCCGACCGCGCTGACCAGCACGTCCTGGCCGGTGGCCGCCTCGGTGACGGAGGTCGGGTCCAGGACGTCGCCGACCACGACGGCGAGGTTCTGGTGCTGCTGGTCCGCGAGCTTCGCGGGGTCGCGGACGACGGCGGTGACGTGGTGGCCGCGGTCGAGGGCCTCGCGCAGGATGCGCTTGCCGATGGTGCCGGTGGCTCCGAAGAGGGCGATCTTGGCCATGGGGGGTCCTTCC
Organism: Streptomyces sp. NPDC088745; assembly: GCF_044751045.1. Lineage (NCBI taxonomy): Bacteria > Bacillati > Actinomycetota > Actinomycetes > Kitasatosporales > Streptomycetaceae > Streptomyces > Streptomyces sp. NPDC088745. The sequence goes on along the minus strand of NZ_JBIVLB010000004.1, from coordinate 539,628 downwards.
GAGAGGGCTGTCCGGGATGGTGAATTTCCGGGCTCAGCGCCCGGTGATCTCTTGTCGCCCCTCCAACATAGGAGGTGACGGGCACGAATGCCGGGTACGCTCGGGACACATGGTGGTGAAAAAACGACAGTCGGACCCGTCGGGCACTCCCGGCATCCCCGAGGTCCGGTTCCACGCGCCCGGCGGGGCGCCGGCCGGGGTCGAGGTGCTGACCCTGGCCGCGCTGCGCGCGAACGCCTGTGCCGACTCGATCGCGGCGACCCACCGCCCCGACTTCCACCACCTCCTCCGCCTGGAGCGCGGCGACCTCCCCCTGATGGTCGACTTCGCGTCGTACCGGGTCCGGCCGGGCGAGTGGCTGTGGGTGCGGCCGGGGCAGGTCCACCGCTGGGACGGCCTGTACGGGGCGGAAGGCACGCTCGTCCTGTTCGAGGCGGGCTTCCCCGATCCGGCGACCAGCGCGGCCGCCCGCCTCGACGACCCCTTCGGGCCGACGGTGCGCGGGCCCGGCGCGGCGGCCGCCGAGGCCGCCGGGCGCGCGCTGGAGCACCTGCACGCGGAGTACCGCGCGCTGCGGGACGCGGGGGCGGGCCCCGGCCTCCCGCCGGACACGGGCACGGGCACGGCCCCCGGCCTCCCGCCGGACACGGGAGCCGATCCCCGACTCCCGCCGGACGCGGAGGCGGAGGCGGAGTCCGGTCTCGCGCTGGACGCCCACCTCTCCGTGCTCCGCCACCTCCTGGCCGTCCTGCTGCTGCGCCTCGCGCCCGTCGGGGAGTCCGCGGCGGGCTGCGCCGAACCGGACGCGTTCCTGCGCTTCCGGACCGCCGTGGAACGGGACTTCGCGCGCACGCGGCGGGTCGACGACTACGCCAGGGAACTGGGGTACGCGCCGCGCACCCTGTCGCGGGCGACGCTGTCGGCGGCCGGGGTCGGCGCGAAGGAGTTCATCGACCGGCGTGTGGTGCTGGAGGCCAAGCGGCTGCTCGCGCACAGCGACCACAGCGCGTCCCGGGTGGCGGCGCTGCTGGGCTTCCGGGACGCGGCGAACTTCGGGAAGTACTTCCAACAGCGCACCGGGGAGAGCCCGTTGGGGTTCCGGACCACGGCCAGGGGCGGAGGCCCCGGGCCTACGTCCGCACGGTGAGGACGGTGCCCTGGGCCACCGCGCACAGGGTCTCGGCGCCGCCCGCGTCCGCCACGTACAGCTCGCAACGGCACACCGCCTGACGTCGCCCGCCGTGCAGGGTGGAGGCGCGGGCGATCAGGGTGGGGCCGGTGGCCGGACGGATGTACTGGATGGAGAATCCGCCGGTGAGGACGGCGGGACCGAGGGCGGAACCCGCGGCGAAGGTGAGGGCGTTGTCGGCGGCGTAGGCGAGGACCCCGCCGTGCAGGAAGCCGTTCTGCTGGCGCAGGTCGTCCCGGGCGTCCAGCTCCAGCACGGCTTCACCGCCGCCGAACGCCGTGACGCGGGCGCCGAGCAGGACGCTGAACGGCTGTGCCGCCAGCGTCTTCTGAGCCATCGTCAGATCGAAGGTCCCGGTCACGCGTCACCACCGGACCGGCAGTTCGCGGACGCCCCGGATGAGGAGTCCGGGCAGCCAGTCGAGCGTGCCGGCGCCGGGGTCGAGCGCCAGGTCCGGGCAGCGTTCCAGCAGCGTGCGGATGGCGATGCGGCCCTCCAGGCGGGCCAGCGGGGCGCCCACGCAGAAGTGGATGCCGTGCCCGAAGGCGAGGTGGCCCTGCGGGGCGCGGCGGATGTCGAAGCGGTCGGGGTCCGGATAGCGGGCGGGGTCGCGGTCGCCGGCGGCCAACGAGACCAGCACGGGCTTGCCCGCCGGAACGGGGACCCCGGCGAGCTCCAGGGGCTCGCGGGTGAAGCGGAAGGTGGCGTTCTCCACCGGGCCCTCGTAGCGCAGCATCTCCTCCACCGCGCCGTCCAGCAGACCGTCGAAGTCGGCGCGCAGCGCGGCGAGTTGGTCGGGGTGGGAGAGCAGGGCGCGGACGCCGTTGGAGATCAGGTTGACGGTGGTCTCGTGTCCGGCGACGAGCAGCAGGAAGGCCATGCCGACGAGTTCGTCGGGCGACAGCCGGTCGCCGTCCTCGTCGCGGGCCCGGATGAGGTCGCTCATCAGATCGCCCGCGGGCGAACGGCGCTTGTCCTCGATCAGCTCGACGAGGTAGGCCCCCATCTCGCCCACGGCGGCGACGCTCGCCTCGGTGCCGGTCGGCGCGACGACCTCGTTGGACCAGGCGCGGAAGCGGTCGCGGTCCAGGTCGGGGACGCCGAGGAGCTCGCAGATGACGGTCATCGGCAGCGGGAAGGCGAGCGCGTCGATCAGATCGGCCGGACCGTGCGAACTCCCCTTCGCCAGCAGGGAGTCGACCAGGTCGTCGGTGATCTGCTGCACGCGCGGCCGCAGCGCCTCGACGCGCCGCACGGTGAACTCGCGGGCGACCAGCTTGCGCAGCCGGGCGTGCTGCGGCGGGTCCGTCTCCAGCATGTTGCTGCTCATGGGGGACGCCTGCTCCGGGTCCCAGAGTTCGGAGTTGCGCCAGTTCTTGGAGAGCCGGGGGTCGGCGAGGGCCCTGCGGCCCTCCTCGTACCCGACGACGAGCCACATCTCGTCCACGTCGGCGGTGCGGACGTGGTGCACGGGTCCGGCTTCGCGGAGCTTCTCGTAGTACGGGTACGGGTTCGCCGTGAAGGCCTCGGTCTCGTCCCGCAGATCCACGATCGCCATGGTTCGCCTCTCCGTCGAGCCGGGTCCCGCCCCTCGGTCCGGCTTGCGGATCAGCCTACGTCGCCGCCCTGTCGGACCGGCGTCAGCCCTCGGGCCGTGCCTCAGAGCTCCTGCGCGGAGTCCAGGAGCCCGGCGTCGTGGGCGAGCAGGGCGATCTGGACCCGGTTGTTCAGGCCGAGTTTGGCGAGGATGCGGGAGACATGGGTCTTCACGGTGGGAACGCTCATGTACAGCTCGGCGGCGATCTCGGCGTTGGAGCTGCCGCGGCCGACGGCGACGGCGACCTCGCGCTCGCGTTCGGCGAGCAGGCCCAGCCTCGCCCGGGCACGCCCCTTGCGGTCCTCGGCGCCGCCGGCCGCGGCGACATGGGTGATGAGCTGCTGGGTGACGGCCGGGGACAGCACCGGGTCGCCCGCGGCCACGCGCCGTACCGCTGCGACGATCTCGGCGGGCGGGGTGTCCTTGAGGACGAACCCGGCGGCGCCGGCGCGCAGGGCGCGCAGCACCTGTTCGTCGGCGTGGAAGGTGGTGAGGACGACGACCTCGGGGGCGCCGGGCCGGGCGCGCAGCTCCTCGGTGGCGGTGAGGCCGTCGACGACCGGCATCCGGATGTCCATCAGGACGACGTCGGGCGCCGACTCGGCCACCGCCTGCGGGACTTGGGAGCCGTCACTGGCCTCGCCGACGATCTCGATGCCGTCGGCGCCGCCCAGCATGAAGGTCAGTCCGGCGCGCACCAGCGGGTCGTCGTCGACGAGGAGCAGCCGGATCGGGGCGGTGCTGGTCATGGCGCTCCCGGCGGTCGGAGTGCTCCCGGCGGTCGGAGCGGGTCGGTCGTCATGGTGCCCACGGTAGCCAGGCGGTGATCCGGAACCCGCCGTCGGGTTCGAGACCGTGGTCGAGCCGGCCGCCGGCGAGCTGGGCGCGCTCGGTGAGGCCGATGAGTCCCTGTCCCGAGCCGGGGACCCGGGGCACGTCGCCGTCGGGGGCGGGGTTGTGGACGGTGACCGTGACGCCGTCGCCGGCGCGGCCGGTGACGGTGACGGCGACCTCGGCGCCGGGGGCGTGCTTGCGGGCGTTGGTGAGGGCTTCCTGGGCGATGCGGTAGACGGTGCGGCCCACGGCGGCGGGAACGGCGTCCGGGTCGGCGATGCGGTTGTCGAGGGTGGCCTTCGCACCCGCCTCGCGGGACTCGGCGACCAGGGCGTCGAGGGTGGCGAGGGTGGGCTGCGGGCGGTCGTCGTCCGCGGCGCCCGGGCTGCGCAGGACGCCGATGATCTCGCGGAGGTCCTGGAGGGCCTCGTGGGCGCTGTCGCGGATGACCCCGGCGGCGCGGGCGACCTCGGCGGGCGGGGCGTCGGGACGGAACTCCAGGGCCCCGGCGTGCACGCTCAGCAGGGTCAGCCGGTGCGCGAGGACGTCGTGCATCTCGCGGGCGATGGCCTCGCGGGCGAGCCGCTGGGCCTGTTCGGCCCGGAGCGCGGCCTCGGTCTCGGCGCGTACGGTGCGCTCGCGCAACGAGAGGACGAGCTGGCGGCGGGCGCGGACGAACATGCCCCAGCCGAAGATCAGCAGCGTGAAGACCAGGGTGACGACGACGGCCACGCGGAAGGAGACGGCGGGGTCGGGGCGCACCAGCGCCTGGAGGACGCCGACGGCGATCCCCGCCGCCGACAGCGGGCCCGCCACCTTGAACGGGCGGTGCACGGTCACCCCGAACAGGGCGATGCCCATGGCCCCGGAGGCGGCCGGCACGGCGACGGACAGCACGGTCAGCGCCAGGGCGACCGCGGTGGGCCAGCGCCGCCGCAGCCACAGGGCGCAGCAGGCCAGCGCTCCGAGGACCTGGTCGAAGACCAGCACGAGCCGGCTGTCGCCGAGCCCGGAGGCGTCCTCGACCGCCGCGAGTCCGATGGCGGCCGCGATCAGGAACATCAGGAGGTCGACGACCCAGTCCCGCAGGGTCCGGCGCGGGCGGGCGGCGCCCTGGCCGGCCGGGGCGGGGGTGCGGCCCGGCCGGGCGTGCGGCTCCGGGCCGCCCATCGCCGACGGCAGCAGCCACCGGTACTCCTGTTCGCTCATACGCACAAAACTACGCAGGCGGGAGCGGTGCCGGCCGCCGTGCGGCATGGGCAGCGACCAAAGTCGGGCAACCGGCGACTTCGGACGGGGAGGCGGCTCCGGTGGACCGTCCTGAGGACGATGGCGGGGACCGTCCCCGCCACCCAGACTCGGGGCCATGAAGCGAATCTTCGAGGCCGCCGGTTTCCTGCTGACGCTGTGCGGCGTGGCCGGACTCGTCCATGAGTGGTTCGACTGGTTCAAGCTGCTGCAGGTCGTGGACCGGCTGGGCTGGTTCGAGGGGTACGAGGTCTACGCGAACATCGTGATCGCGGTGGTCGGCATCGTGCTGATGGTCGCGTCGGAACGCGTCGGGCGGGCCGGCGGGAACGGCGGCCGCAGCCCGAGCGTCGTGACCCGCGGGACCCCGGGGGGCGACGGGACTCCCTGACCCCGCCACTGCACCGCCGAGTCCTCAGTCCGTACGGTCCCGGCCCGACGCGCGCCTCCCCCAGGCGGTGCCCGCCAGCACCAGGACGCCGCCCAGCAGTCCGAGCGCGCCCGGCCGCTCCCCGCCGAGGGCGATGCCGACGGCCGCCGCCCACACGGGTTCCGTACCGAGCAGCAGGCTCACCCGGGACGGCGAGGTCCTGCGTACCGCCCACATCTGCACGGCGAACGCGAACAGCGTGCAGAACACGGCCAGGAACAGCAGCCCCGCCCACTCCCCCGCCCCGAACCCCGCCGCCACGCTCCAGGGCGCGGGACCGGTTCCGGGCGCTGCGGCCAGCACCGCGAACACCGCCGTCGCCACCCCCAGTTGGACGGTGGTCAGGGACAGCGCGTCGGCGCCCCGGACCGCCGGGACGCGGGCCATGAGCAGCACGTGCGCGGTACGGGCCAGGGCGGCCATCAGCATCAGCAGGTCGCCGAGGGACGGGGCGGTGAAGCCGCCGCCCTGGGTGAGCAGCACCACGCCCAGCACGGAGAGCCCCGCCGCGGCCAGGAACCCCCGGGACGGCGCGGTCCTGGTGACGGCGGCCTCGGCGAGCGGGGTGAAGATCATGGTGAGGCTGATGATGAGGCCCGCGTTGGTCGCCGAGGTGTGCACGACGCCGTAGGTCTCCAGCAGGAAGATCCCGCTGAGGACCAGTCCGAGGAGCCCGGCGCCCCGCCACTGCGCCACGCTGAGCGCCCGCAGCCTCCGGCGTCCCACGACGGCGAGCACGGGCAGCACGATCGCGAACCGGAGCACCAGCACCGCGACGACGGTCTGCGCGGTGGTGATCCCCTTGGCGGCGAGGTAGCTGGAGCCCCACACCGCGGCCGCCGCCAGCACGGGCAGATCGGCGTACCGGGCCGCCCGGGCGGGCGCGGGGGTGCGGACGGCGGTCGGTGCGGCGGCCACGGCGAGGTCTCCAACGGGCGGGACGGTGTGGAGACTTCGGCGGCTCGCACGCGGAGCGCTCACCGTACTCGGTGGCCGATCGCCCCGGGAAGGGAGGTTCCAGCAGGCGGACGGGGCCGCCAGGACCCCTCCCCGGCCGTCCTTCCGGGCCCTTTCGTCGTACGGGGCGTCCTCGTGGGCGGTGGGAAGCCCGCCGCCGGGACCGGCGCCGAGGGGGTGGAGTCGATGTCCGAATGGCGCCAGCACGGAAGGCGGCCCGGACGTTTCCTTGAACACGCAAGCACCGCTTCGGGCATGCGACTCATGCGACACATCAGGAAGAGGACGACGCGATGTCGACGACCATCAGCAGGACCGCCCTGGTCACGGGCGGCAGCCGGGGCATCGGGGCGGCCGTCGCCCTGCGGCTGGCCCAGGACGGGGCCGATGTGGCGATCACCTACGTGGCGGGGGAACGGGCGGCGCAGGACGTGGTGCGGAAGATCGAGGCCGCGGGCCGACGGGCGCTCGCGGTGCGGATGGACGCGGCGGACCCGGAGTCGGTCACCTCCGCCGTGGCGACGGCCGCCGACGCCTTCGGGCGGCTGGACGTGCTGGTCAACAACGCGGGCATCGGCGTGCTGGGCCCGGTCGAAGCGCTCACGCTCGCGGAGGTGGACCGGGTTCTGGCGGTCAACGTACGGGCGGTCTTCCTGGCCTCCCAGGCGGCGGCGGCCGTGCTGGAGGACGGGGGCCGGATCATCTCCACCGGCTCCGCGCTCACCCGCTACACGGGCGGGCCGGGCTGCAGCCTCTACGCGATGAGCAAGTCCGCGCTGACCGGGCTGACCAAGGCCCTCGCCAGGGAGGTCGGCGACCGGGGCATCACGGTCAACCTCATCCACCCGGGCGCGGTCGACACGGACATGAACCCGGCGGACGGCCCGAACGCCGAGCCGCAGCGGGCGAACACGGCGATCGGCAGGTTCGGCCGGCCGGAGGAGGTGGCGGCCCTGGTCTCCTTCCTGGCGGGCGACGAGGGCGCCTACATGACGGGAGCGGAACTGGTGATGGACGGAGGCCACGCGGCGTAGCGGGGCGGGCCGGTCGTCACTAGTCGGCGGAGGCGGCCGAGGAGCGGGACTCGCGTTCCGGCCCGGCCGCGGCCGCGGCGCGGGTGGCGGCGAAGTGGGCGGCGACGCCGGTCAGTTCGAGGATGTGGCGGAGGTGGTCACCGGCGCCCTGGAGGACCAGCGCCACACCGGCCCGGGTGGTGTGGCGGTGGGCCATGATGAGCGCGGACAGGCCGGAGGAGTCGAACACGCCGATCCCGCTCAGGTCGAGGATCAGTTCGGAGCCCCGGGGGAGGTCCGGCAGGACGTCCAGGACGGCCGCGCGCAGCAGTTCGGCGGTGACGAAGTCGCAGTCGCCACGGAGCTCCAGGACCGTCTCCCGCTCGCCGGTGAGCCGGTTCTCGTTCTGCCGGGCGGTGATGTCGAGGGGGGAGCCGCTCATCATGTTCGGAAGGCGCTTTCCGTGTTCGGCCGCAGCGCGGACCGGGGGTGGTGGGCAGGGATGGGGTTCGGGGCGCGGGGCGCGGGTTCACCGCTGCTGCGGTCGCCCGCCGACGGGCGGGGCCTGCTCGGGCATGCCGCTCGGCCGGCGTGGCGGCCGGGGCACGGGGCCCGGCCCGTAGCGCGCGGACGGTCTGCGGCGGGTGCGGCGTACGTGACGTGTGCGGCGAGCACGACCCGTACGCCGTACGAGACGTGTGCCGCGAGCGCGACCCGCGCGTCGTATGGGACCCGTGCACCGTACGAGACCCGTGCGGCGAGCGCGAGTACGGCGGGCCCGCACCGCGCCCGCGAGCCCGCCCCGCGCCCTCCGCGCACGCCGGGTCCGCGAGACGTGCCGGACGCGTGAGGCATGCCGGACCCGTGGGGCGTGCTCCGTCCACGTGCCGGGCGCACTGCGACATCCCGGTCAGCCGGTGAAGCGGCCGCGGCCGGTGCCGTTGACCATGCTCAGGTGGGCGCCGCGCGGGGCGGCGATGCCGAGGAGGGCGATGTCGTCGTGCTCCCGGGTGCCGAGCCACTGGGTGGTGAGGCTCTCGACCCGTTCGATCACCGCCTCCACCGGCATGCGCGCGCACTCCGAGAGGGCGGCGCGCAGCCGGTCGTCGCCGAGCATCTCCCTGCCGTCCGGCCCGCCCCTCGCCTCCGTGACGCCGTCGGAGTAGAGCAGGCAGACGTCGCCCGCGCGCAGGACCGTGCGGCATGTGCGGGTGGTGATCGTCGGGAGCGCGCCGATGAGGGTGCCGCCGGTGGGGATCTCCTCGATCGTTCCGTCGGCGCGCACGACGAGCGGCCGCGGGTGTCCCGCGGCGGTCAGCCGCAGCGCGACCTCGCCGTGGGCCAGCGGGGTCGCCCCGGCCAGCACCATGGTGGCGAACCGGCTGTCGGTGTCCTCCAGGAGCGTGGAATTGAGGAGCCCCAGCAGGCGGCCGTGGTCGCTCTCCAGGTGCCGCAGGGCCGAGAGGGTGTTGCGGATCTTCCCGGTGAGGACGGCGGCCTTGGCTCCCTTGCCGCAGACGTCGCCCAGGACGAGGAAGGTCTCGTCGCCCGGGTCGGTCCCCGGGTGGACGTCGTAGAAGTCGCCCCCGATCAGGTCGGTGGCCCTGGACGCCCGGTAGGTGGCGGCCAGGTCGAGGCCGCTGGAGCGACGCAGGACCGGAGGCAGCAGCGAGCGCTGGAGGACCGCCGTGGTCTCGGCCTTCTCCGCGTACAGGGCGGCCGCGGAGACGGCCGCCCCCGCCCGTGCCGCGAAGACGCGGGCGAACACCTCCTCGTCCTCGTTGAAGGCCGGGGTGCGGGTGCGCCGCAGCAGGACCAGCGCCCCGGCGGGCACCCCGTTGCCCGGCATCGGCGTGACGAGGACCGAGCCCAGCGGCCCGAAGCCGTCCGGGACCAGCCAGCCGGGGGCGAGTTCGGGGTCCAGCCAGCGCGCCGGCAGGGGCGGGAAGCCGGCCAGGGCGTCGGCGAGCCCCGGGACCTCGGCGACGTCCTCGCCGAGGACGCGCTCCTCTGTGACCCGGCCGTCGACGGCCGAGGTGAACCACATGCGGCGTGCTCCCGTCCCGGCGACCACGACCGCCGCGTCGGCCATCCGCTCGCTGGCCAGTTCGGCCGCCGCCTGCACCGACTTGCGCCAGTTCAGCGAGGTCAGCAGCCGGGCGGAGGCCCTGGCGAGGAACTCGGCGCGTTCCCGTTCCTCCTGCCAGCGGCGCTGCCAGACGAGCTCGCGGGTGACGTCGTCCAGCAGCCAGGCCCCGTACCCGTCGGGCAGCGCCAGCCGCCGGGCCGTCATCTGCCGCGCTCCGACGATTCCTCGGGCCTCGGGCAGCAGTCCGTCCTGGGCGTCGGCCAGCCAGCCAGGGACCCGCGGCCGGCTCAGCGGCTCCGCCTCACGCAGCAGGGGGAAGAGGATGCGCGCCGCTTCGTTGAGCAGACGGACCAGCCCGGCTCCGTCCAGCATCACGACGGCGCCGAGCCCGCTCTCCACCAGGGCGTGCGCCTGCGCCGCACCGGGTGCGGTGACGGGAGGCGCGCCCTCGGCGGGGCGGTCGGTGGAGCGTGGGAAGGAAGTCACAACGGAAGACGAAGCCCACGACGGCCTCGGCCGTGCGGCCCCTGTCACCCTCTCCGAGCTATCGGGATATCGTGGCGCGACGACAATTGTTGTCGCGCGGCAACCGTCTCGCGTTCGGTAGCCGCCTGGCAAGCGGAGCCCACAGGACCTTCACAATGAATACCGAACTGTCCGGCCATATCGGGACGTTCCGCACCATCGTATGCACGGGTTCCACACACCGGATACGATGCGCGCGCGGACCGGCTAGCCGGCTTGTCACCGGGCGGAAGCTCGCAGCAGTCGGGAGAGGCAGGAACCGTGATGCAGAAGACCGGTGTCTCCGCGGGTGGTTCCACCACCTTCCGCGGCGACCGCCCGGGCACCCCGCGGCGCCCCCGCCAACGCACTCCGCTACGCGGTCCGTGCGGTCCCGCCCGGGTGGGCGCCCGTCGCCGGGCCGGCGTCCCCGGCCAGCGGCCAGGTGCGTCCCACGATGCCCGTCTCCACGGCCGCCCGGAACTCGCCGAGCCCGTGGATGAGCGCCTCCCGCGCCGACGGCGGCATCGCCGCGACCGCCGCGACCAGCGCCTCTTCACGCCGGGCGCGCAGATCGCGCAGGTAGCTGCGCCCGGGGGCGGTCAGCCGCAGCTCCACTTCGCGGCGGCTGACCAGGCTGGCCGAGCGCTTCACGAAGCCCAGCGCCTCCAGCCGGTCGCAGAGTCTGCTGACCGACGGCGGCGCGGCGCCCAGCACCGTGCCGAGGGTGCGCAGGTTGATGCCCTCGGCCCGCTCCAGGATGTGCATCACGCGCAGTTGCGAAGACGAGACCGGCGCTGGGGAGACCGCGTCGCGGCCCCGCTCCCACAGCACTTCCAGCAGTGCGATCACCTCGCAGGCCGCGCCCGCGACGGCCTCGGCGGCAGCCGGGGCCCGGTCGGCGGCCGCATCCGGCGCACCCGCGGCAGCGGTCACCGGAGCCGGGGCGCCCGGGGCGCTCTCGCCGCGGCGGTGTGAGCCCTGGAGGTCCACGCTTGCCCTCCCCGTACATCCTTCGAGAAAGTGAATCTCCGACGTTGGACAGACTCGCGTCCGTGGAACGCACTTTGCGTGCCGCCGACCCCCATGCACTGCTCGACGCGGTGCGCGAGGTCCTCGCGGACCTCTACGGTGCTCCCGAGGTCGACCTGCTCATGGCCGACTACGCCATGACGATACTGCAACCGGTCGGAGCGCTCCCCCATACCTTCCAGCCCGTATCGGCGCACACAGGCGCGCCGGGGCGGGCCTTCGGGGCGCAGGAGCCCTATCCGTGCGAGGGCCCCTTCCCCGATTCCGTGACGGCACACCTGCCGGTGACGGTCCGCGGGGACCGGCTCGGGGTGCTGTCCGTCACCGTGCTGAAGGACCGCTACGACGCGGACGTCCTGGCGGAACTGGCGGACGTCGCCGAGGCCCTGGGCCACCAGATCGTGGTCGCCGAGCGCGACACCGACCTCTACCTCCAGGCGCGCCGGGCGGAGCGGCTGACACTGGCGGCCGAGATCCAGTGGGAGCTGCTGCCCGGGCGTTCCTGCGCCCGCGAGGAGTACGAGCTCGGGGCGCAGCTCGAGCCGGCGTACGCCATCCACGGCGACAACTTCGACTGGTCGACCTCCGCCGACCACCTCACCCTCGCCCTCACCAACGGCATGGGCGAGGGCATCGACGCGGCCCTGCTCACCAGCCTCGCCATCAACGCCCTGCGCAACGCGCGCCGGGCCGGCCTGGACCTGGCCGACCAGGCGTGCCTGGCCGATCAGGCCATCTACGGCCAGCACCGGGGCGCGCTGCACGTGTCCGTGCTGCTGCTGCGCTTCCACCTGCCGTCGGGGAACGTGGAGGTCGTCGACGCGGGTTCGCCGCGGGTGTGGCGGCTGCGGGACGGGGTGGTGGAGGCGGTCGAGATGGACGGGCAGCTACCGCTCGGCATGTTCGAGGACTCCGTCTACACCACGCAGAACTGGGAGGTGCTGCCGGGCGACCGGCTGCTGTTCGTCAGCGACGGGGTGTACGACGTGGCCTCCCCGGCGGGTGAGCGCTACAGCGAGAAGGCGCTCGCCCGCGCCATCCAGGCCACCCGTCTGCTGCCCCCGCCGCAGGTCCCGCGCGCGGTGCTGCACGAGCTGGCGGGCCACCGGGGCGAGGTCATGGCGGAGGACGACGCGATGATCGTGTGCCTGGACTGGCTGGGCCGCCCGGACGGGCAGGAGTCCGCCGACCGCACCGAGGCGGAGGGCTGAGCGGTACGGCGACGGGGCCCCCGGTGCCGAGCACCGGGGGCCCCGTCGCCGTGGCGTCAACGCCGTCGCTCAGCCGCCGAGTTCCTGGTGGCGGGCGGCCAGCGACGCCGCGCCGGACTCGGTGAGCGAGCCGAAGAGGCGCAGCCGGGAGATGCCGCCGTCGGGGAAGATGTCGATCCGCGCCCGGGTGGCCGCCGGGGCGGAGGCGAGCACGAAGCGGTGGTTGGTGTCGGGCTGGAGGCGGGTGCGGGGCAGGATCTCGGTCCACTCCCCCGTGTCGCCGTCGCGCACCGAGAGGGCGGCCCAGCCCGCCGAGTTGCCCTTCAGGTAGGCGGTGTCGATCTCGACGGCGCGGATCTCGGCCTGCGCGACCAGGTGGTAGCTGATCCAGTCGTTGCCCTTGTCGCGGCGGCGCCTGGTCTCCCAGCCGTCGTCCATCTTGTGGGAGCGGCCCGGCTGGATGGTGTTGGTGGCGGGCGAGTAGAAGCGGTCGGACGCGTCCTCGACGCGGCCGCCGTTCTCCAGCGCGACCAGGTCGAAGGTGCCCAGCGTGGCCAGCCACGCCGGGTCGGGGACGACCTCGCCGTGAACCCGCAGGCGGGCGATGCCGCCGTCCGGGTGCTGGTTGACGCGCAGGTGCGTGAAGCGCTGCTCGGCGGTGACCTCGAAGCCGTTGGCCGCGTGGCCGCCGACGGCCGTGCGCGGGACGAGGGTCGTCCACTTCACGTCGTCGGAGAGCAGGTCCTCGGGCGAGGGCGAGCCCGGAACGGAGGTGCCCTGCACGGACACGGCCTGCGGGTAGTTGCCGCGGAAGTGCGCCGTGTCGATCACGATGCCGCGTACGACGCCGGGCGCGCCGAGGCGTACGAGCGCCCAGTCGTGGTCGTCCTCGGCGGGGTGCGGCTGCTCGGCCGAGACGCCGCGGCGACGGCGGGTCTCCCAGCCGTCCATGATCTTGCCCTTGTGCCCGAAGCGCTCGGGGTCGAAGTGGGCGGGTCCGGGGAGGAGCATGTTCTCGCGCTCGGCGAAGAACTCGTCGTTCGCGGCGATCACGCCCGCGCCCAGGCGGCGGTCGGCCAGGTCGGCGTGGTGGGTGAAGGGGAAGACGGCCGTGCGGTAGTCGGCGTACGGGTCGCCGCCGCCGTACGGGCTGGCGTCTCCGGTGAAGGACGGTGTCCCCTGGGCGTTCTCCGGCATGGCTCACGCGTTCCTTTCGAGCAGGCGGCCGACGGGCTCGGTGAGGGCGCCTTCGTCGTTGATGCGGGTGCCGCGCAGCCAGGTCTGCTTGACCACGCCGTGCAGGGTCTTGCCCGCGTACGCCGTGACCTGGTTGCGGTGGAAGAGGTGGGCGGGGTCGACCGTGAAGGTCTCCTCGGGGGCGAGGACCGCGAAGTCGGCGTCGCGGCCGGCCTCGATGGCGCCCTTCTGGGTGAGCCCGGCGAGCTTCGCGGGGGCGGCCGACATCCAGCGGACCACGTCGTCGAGGGAGTGGCCGCGCTTGCGGGCCTCGGTCCAGATGGCGGGCAGGCCGAGCTGGAGGGAGGAAATGCCGCCCCAGGCGGACGCGAAGTCCGGGGTCTTGAGGTCGGTGGTGCAGGGCGAGTGGTCGGAGACGACGCAGTCGATCGTCCCGTCGGCCAGGCCCTGCCAGAGGATGTCCTGGTTCTCGGCCTCGCGGATCGGCGGGCAGCACTTGAACTCGGTCGCGCCGTCGGGGACCTCCTCGGCGGTGAGGGTGAGGAAGTGCGGGCAGGACTCGACGGTGACCCGGACGCCCTCGGCCTTGCCCCGGGCGATCAGCGGGAGCGCGTCGGAGGAGGAGAGGTGCAGGACGTGCACCCGGGCGTCGAGGCGCTTGGCGAGCGCGATGAGGCCCTCGATGGCGGTGTTCTCGGCGTCGCGCGGCCGGGAGGCGAGGAAGTCGGCGTACTTGGCGCCGGGCTTCTGCGGGGCGGCGGCCAGGTGGTGCGGGTCCTCGGCGTGCACGATCAGCAGGCCGCCGAGCCCGGCGATCTCGGCCATGGAGCGGGCGAGCTGGTCCTGGTCGAGCTCGGGGAACTCCTCGACGCCGGACGGCGAGAGGAAGCACTTGAAGCCGAAGACGCCCGCTTCGTGGAGCGGCTTGAGGTCGGCGACGTTGGAGGGGATGGCGCCGCCCCAGAAGCCGGTGTCGACGTGCGCCTTGGGGCGGGCCACGTCCTTCTTGACCTCGAAGTTCTCGACCGTGGTGGTCGGCGGCAGCGAGTTCAGCGGCATGTCCAGGAGGGTGGTGATGCCGCCGGCCGCGGCGGCGCGGGTGGCGGTCCAGAAGCCCTCCCAGGCGGTGCGGCCCGGGTCGTTCACATGGACGTGGGTGTCGACGAGGCCGGGCAGCAGCGCGTGCTCGCCGAGGTCCTCGAAGCGGACGCCGTCGGGGAGCCGCACGCCGCCGGGCCCGTGGGCGTCGTACGGGAGCACCTCGACGATCTTCCCGTCGGCGACGGCGACCGAGGCGGGGCGGGTGCCCTCGGGGGTGACGACGCGCGAGGAGCGCAGCACCAGGTCCACGGTGGTGTTGGGCACGGCCGACTCAGTCACTCACGTCTCCTTACTTCAACGTTCTGTTGAAGCGGAGTCTTTCTGTGCGCCGGGGACTCGTCAAGGGGTCGACAGGCCGGGCGGGAGGTGATGTGATCACCGACACCCGTCTTGGATGTTTCCACAGAATGGAATTAGACTTCCGCTTCATAGAATGTAGCTCCTGCCCAGAGGGGCTTCCGGGACCACCACAGGTAGGCTGCTGCCTTGCCTGCCAGCCCCGAAAGGACCGCTCCGTGCCGACGTCCAGCGCCAGCACCACCGACGCTTCCAAGCCTGCCGCCGCGACTGGCGGCGTGCAGTCACTGGAGCGTGCCTTCGACCTCCTCGAGCGTATGGCCGACGCGGGCGGTGAGGTCGGCCTGAGCGAGCTGTCCGCGAGCAGCGGTCTGCCGCTCCCGACCATCCACCGCCTGATGCGCACGCTCGTCGCCTGCGGTTACGTACGCCAGCAGCCCAACCGGCGCTACTCGCTGGGCCCCCGGCTGATCCGCCTCGGCGAGAGCGCGTCGCGGCTGCTGGGCACCTGGGCCCGTCCGTACCTGGCGCGCCTGGTCGAGGAGACCGGCGAGACGGCGAACATGGCGCTCCTCGACGGCGACGAGATCGTGTACGTGGCGCAGGTGCCGTCGAAGCACTCGATGCGGATGTTCACCGAGGTCGGGCGGCGGGTGCTGCCGCACTCGACGGGCGTGGGCAAGGCGCTCCTCGCGCACACGCCCGCCGACGAGGTGCGGGCGCTGCTTGCCCGTACCGGCATGCCGGCCGCCACCGAGAAGACCATCACCACCCCGGACGGCTTCCTGGAGGCGCTGGAGCAGGTGCGGCGGGTGGGGTACGCGGTGGACGACAACGAGCAGGAGATCGGGGTCCGCTGCCTGGCGGTGTCCGTCCCCGACTCCCCCACCGCGGCGGCCGTCTCGATCTCCGGTCCGGCCGGCCGGGTCACCGAGGCGGCGACGGAGCGGATCGTGCCCATCCTCCAGGAGGTCGCCCAGGACCTCGCGGTGGCCCTGGCCAACACGGGCCCGAGCCAGGCCTGAAGCCCCGCGGCGGGGGCGCGTTCCACCGGCTCCCCCGCCGGGCGCGGGCCTCAGCCCGCGAAGGTAGCCGCCACCGCGGCCGTCTCGCCCTTGGCCAGCAGCTCGAACAGCCGGACCACCTCGTCCCGTGCCACGCCGTCCCGCGTGTCCGGGGCGCGCTCGGCGTTCTCGGCATCTTCGGCGTTCTTGGCGTCCTCGGCGTCTTCGATGTTCTCCCAGAGCAGCAGCCCGCCCGCGTACGCGGTCAGCGACCAGCCGCTCTCGTGCGTCAGCGAAACCTCCGGATTGACCGCTTCCGGGTCGGCCAGACCGTCCACCACCAGCGCGCGCAGCGTCTCGGCGTCGGGTTCGTCCACCGCGGTGCCGTGGACGTCGTACATGAAATAGGTCATGGCCCCACTATCCCACCGGGTCAGCGCCTGATCAGGCGGCGTGCGGTGGCCGCCGCGACCGCCGAGGTGCGCGAGTCGACGCCGAGCTTGGCGTAGATGTGCACCAGGTGGGACTTCACGGTCGCCTGGCTGAGGAAGAGGGCCTTGCTGATCTGCTGGTTGGAGAGCCCGTCGCCGACCAGTTGAAGCACTTCCAGCTCCCGCTTCGTGAGCGCCTCCGCGGGCATCCGCATCCGGTCCATCAGCCGGTGCGCGACCGCGGGCGCGAGCGCCGACCGACCGGCCGCCGCCGTGCGCACCGCCGCCGCCAGCTCCTCCGGCGGCGCGTCCTTGAGCAGGTATCCGGCGGCTCCCGCCTCGACCGCCGCGAGGATGTCCGCGTCCGTGTCGTACGTCGTGAGCACGAGCACCCGGGGGGCGCCGGGCCGCCCGGCGATGGCCGCCGTCGCCTCCGACCCGTGCATGCGGCCGGGCCCGAACTGGAGGTCCATCAGTACGACGTCGATGCCGCCGGCACCGGCCAGCTCCACCGCGCGCTCCGCCGTCGAGGCCTCCTGGACGACCACGAAGTCGGTCTCCGTGTCCAGCACCGCGCGCAGCCCGGCCCGTACGACCGGGTGGTCGTCGGCCAGCAGCAGCCGGATGGGCGGGGGCGTGCTCACGGGGCGGCTCCGACGGGCGCGGGGGACACGGGCAGGGGCAGGGTGATCGCGACGGCCGTGCCCTGTCCCGGCGCGGACTCCACGCTGAGGGTGCCGCCGAGCGAACGGGCCCGCGCGCGCATCGCGGGCAGGCCGAAGCCGCCGTCGGAGCCGTCGGCGGCGGGTGTGCGGCGCACCGCGCCGGGGTCGGCCGCACCCGGGTCGAAGCCGATGCCGTCGTCGACGATGTCGAGCGCGACCGAGGTCTCCATGAAGCTCAGGGTGATCTCCGCGCGGTCCGCCCGCGCGTGCCGGACGGTGTTGGCGAGGGCCGACTGCGCGATGCGCAGCAGAGCCACCTCGTACGGTGTGGGCAGCTCGACCGGGGTCCCGCTGACGCCGAACTGCACGGCGGGACCGCCGGGCGCGGGCGCGCAGAGGCGTTCCAGGGCGGCCGCGAGGGAGCCGTGCTCCAGGTCCGGCGGGCTCAGGGCCCGTACGAAACGGCGTGCTTCGGCGAGGTTGTCCTGGGCGGCTTCGCGGGCCCGCCGGATGTGCGCGAGGGCCGGGTCGCCGGGCGGCAGGGCGCGTTCGGCGGCGCGCAGGAGGAGCTGGATGCTGGACAGGCCCTGGGCGAGGGTGTCGTGGATCTCGCGGGCGAGGCGCTCGCGCTCGGCGAGCGTTCCGGCGGCGCGTTCGGCCTCGGCCAGCTCGGCGCGGGTCGACAGCAGCTCGTCGATCAGCTCGCGCCGTCGTTCGCTCTCCCGGTACAGCGCCTGA
Source organism: Streptomyces sp. NPDC088745 (assembly GCF_044751045.1). Taxonomy (NCBI): domain Bacteria; kingdom Bacillati; phylum Actinomycetota; class Actinomycetes; order Kitasatosporales; family Streptomycetaceae; genus Streptomyces; species Streptomyces sp. NPDC088745. Next base: position 522,091 of record NZ_JBIVLB010000004.1, on the reverse strand, counting down.
TAGCCGAGTACGGTCGCCACCGCGACCGCGCCGCCGAGCAGCGGCCCGATGAACGTGCCCGGCGTGACCCGCTGCCCGTGCAGCACGAAGCCGGCGATCGCGGCGGCCGCGGTGCCGGCCACGGCCGAGAGCCCCCAGCGCGTCGGCAGCAGGTGGAGCTGGAGGAAGTACAGCGGAAACGCCGCCCACAGCCCGTCGGGCGACAGCGCGAGCAGCACCAGCCAGGACCCGCCGAGGACCGCCAGCCACCAGGCGGCGGCACGTGGCGCGCGCGCCACGGCGGGGCTGAGCGTTCCGGCGGCGTACACCCCGGCCATCACCGCGGCGGCCGCGACGACCGCGTACGCGTGCGGCCCGCCGGCGGCGACGGCCTTGACGGCGGCGAGCGCGAGCAGCCCGGCGAGCAGTGCGTGCAGGCACAGGCGCAGCACGCGCAGGACGGGGGTGAGGGGCGTGAGGGAGAGGGGAGCCGGGGGCACGGGGAGCGGAGCCATGGTTCGTACCAGCCTAGAGGGGACGTCCGCGCGGCGTATCAACCAAAGGATGGATACGGAAGCGAACTCGCGCCCGATGTCTCCGGCCCGCTCCGCGGCCAGCCTGGTGAGCATGTTCGTCGCATGGAGAGACCTCCGGTTCGCCAGGGGGCGCTTTGCCCTCATGGGCACGGTCGTGGTCCTGATCACCCTGCTCGTCGGCCTGCTGTCCGGGCTGACCGCGGGGCTGGCCAGGGACAACACCGTGGCCCTCACCTCGCTGCCCGCCGACCGGCTGGCCTTCGCCCCGCCGCCCGACGGCCAGGAGGTGTCGTTCACGAACTCCTCCGTCGGGGAGAGCTCCTGGCGCGCCTGGGCGGAGCAGCCCGGTGTGCGGAGCGCCGCGCCGATCGGCATCCGCACGGTCAACGGCTGGGCCGGTGACCGCACGGTCGCCGTCGCCGCCTTCGGGGTGGAGCCGTCCGCGCGGATCGCCCCGGCGTCGGCGGAGCTGGGTCCGGGCAAGGTGGTCCTGTCCGCGCAGGCCGCCGAGGACCTGGACGTCGGCGTGGGCGACGCGGTGCGCCTGGGCCAGACCGAGGAGAGGGTGGCCGCCGTCGAGGGCGGGGCGATGTACAGCCACCAGCCGGTGGTGTGGACGTCGCTGGACGACTGGCAGCGGCTCGGCCGCAGCGGAGCGTCGGCGCAGAAGCAGGCGACCGTCGTCGCGCTGACGGGCTCGGCGGACTGGGCGGCGGGGGACGCGGCGACCGGAACGCGGTCGGTGCCCCTGGCCGACTCCCTGGCCGCACTCGCCTCCTACCAGGCGGAGAACGGCTCCCTCCAGCTCATGCGCGGTTTCCTCTTCGCCATCTCGGCGCTCGTCGTCGGGGCCTTCTTCACCGTCTGGACGATCCAGCGCAGCGGTGACATCGCGGTGCTCAAGGCGCTCGGCGCGTCGACCCCCCACCTCCTGAAGGACGCGCTCGGCCAGGCCGTCGTCATGCTGAGCCTGGGCACGCTGCTCGGCACGGCGCTGGCGACGGGGCTGGGCGCGCTGATCGGCGGCGCCGTCCCGTTCGTGCTGGAAGCGGCGACGCTGCTCGTTCCGGCCCTCGTGATGATCGCGCTCGGCATCGTCGGCGCCGCCCTGTCCATCCGGCGCATCACCGCCGTCGACCCCCTCACCGCGCTCGGGAGTGCCCGATGACCCTCGCCCTGCAGGACGTCACCCTCACCTACCCGGACGGCGACGCGTCCCGGCTGACCGCGTTGGACGCGGTGACGCTGGAGGTCGGCGCGGGTGAACTCGCGGCGGTGGTCGGCCCGTCGGGCTCCGGCAAGTCGAGCCTGCTCGCGGTGGCGGCGACGCTGGTGACGCCGGACTCGGGCGGCGTCGTCGTCGACGGCACGCCGACGGGGCCGCTGAGCCGGGCGGACAAGGCGCGGCTGCGGCGAGGCCGGATCGGGATCGTCTTCCAGCAGCCGAACCTGCTCGCCTCGCTGACGGCGGCGGAGCAGCTCCAGGTGATGGCGCACCTGTCGGGCCGTCCCCCGCGCTCGGTGCGCTCGCGGGCGCTGGAGCTGCTGGACGCGGTGGGCCTGGCGGACAAGGCGGACCGCCGGCCGCACCAGCTGTCCGGGGGCCAGCGGCAGCGGGTCAACATCGCGCGGGCGCTGATGAACGAGCCGGCGGTGATGCTGGTGGACGAGCCGACGAGCGCCCTGGACCACGAGCGGGGCGCGGCGGTGCTCGACCTGCTGGCCGAGCTGACGCGGGGGCGGGGGGTGGCGACGGTGCTGGTCACGCACGACGTGGCGCATCTGGGGGTGGCGGACCGGGTGCTGCGGATGGAGGACGGACGCCTCGGGGCGCCGAGCACGTCGGGGGTGTAGGGGTCCTGGCGCCCGGGGCGCCCTTCGGTGAGACGTCACCGGGCACCGGTCCCGGGCCGCGGGGGCGCGCACTTCGGCCGGCCGTCACCGGGTGCCGGGCGTCTGCTCCTGCCCGGTGAGTTCCGTCCACCCGTTCCCGAAGCTCTCGACCGCTTCGCGGACCAGCCCGACACCCGGCGCCAGCGCGCTCACCGAGCCGATCGCACCGACGATCAGTAACAGCGAACGCCGCAGCCGCAGGACGTCCGGGGAGCCGCTCAGCAGCATCGCGGCGAGTGCCGCCAGCTCGTCCTCGGCTATCGCCCGGTCCGACAACTCGGCGGGGTGCGCGGCGAGTTCACGCCGGAGCCGGGCCACGACCACATGCAGCGCCGCCACCCTCGGGTCGCCGTCCAGGCCGCTCACGCCTCGCTCCTCAGCGCTTCGCAACAAAGCTCTCCTCCTCGCACGCCGTCGTGCTGCTCGTCGGGGTCGCTCCTGGGCGAACGACCCCGGGCGACGGGCACGTTAACGCTCTCACCGCGTGTGCGCCACCGTACGGACCGTAATCCGGCCGGTGGGGTTGAGCGGACCGCCGTCACGTTCGTGCTGCGGCCCCGCCCCGGTCCTGGCACAGCAGGACCGGCCCCGGCGCCCGGCGGCCCCGGCGGTCCTAACGTGAAGGCAGAGCGCGCGCAGCCGGTGCGCGCCGTGGGGAAGGAGTGGTCATGGCGGACGGTTGCCGCGACTGCCGTACGTGCACGAAGAGCCTGCTGGGCCGTACCGCGCGGGGCGTGCTGTACGCGGTCACCCTCTCCTGGCTCGTGAAGCCGGTCTTTCTGCGGAACTGCCCGCAGTGCGGGCATGTGATGCGCCGCCACGAGCGCCGCGGGGACGGTTCCTTCCAGGACTGACGGGGCCTGGTAAGCAGGGCCCATGACCCACCACAGCGCTCCGCCCCCCGCCACCGCCGGACTCCTCCTCGCCGCGGGCGGGGGCCGCCGGCTGGGCGGCAGGCCCAAGGCGCTGCTCGGCTTCCGGGGCCGCCCGCTGGTCGAGCACGCGGTCCGGGTGCTGCGGGAGGGCGGCTGCCGTCAGGTGTACGTCGTCCTGGGCGCGGCCGCCGCCGAGGTGCGCGAGCGCGCCGAGCTGACCGGGTGCGTGCTGGTCGAGAATCCCGACTGGGAGCACGGCATGGGCTCCTCGCTCCGCGCGGGCCTGCGCCGGCTCTCCGCGCACGGGGGCTGTGCAGCGGCCCTGACCTCGCTGGTCGACCAGCCCGGCATCGGGCCCGCGGCGGTCGCCCGGGTCCTCGCGGCGGGCGGCGCCACCGGGCTGGCGGCCGCCTCGTACGGCGGGGAACGCGGCCACCCGGTGCTCTTCGGCGCGGACCGCTGGGACGACGTCGCGGGGACTGCGACCGGCGACCGCGGGGCACGCGCCTATCTGAGGGAGCACGCGGCGGAGCTCGCCCTCGTCGAGTGCGGCGACGTGGCCCAGCCGTACGACATCGATCTGCCGGAGGACCTGGCCCGGCTGGAACCGTGACATCCACGTGCGGTGAGCGGGGCGGCACGCAGGGCCACGTTCTGTCGACTCGAAGAATCTCGACATCAACAAACCATTGAACTTCCACCATGAGGAAACTAATATCCACTGATCAGAAGCGCCTGATCGCCCGAAACACATCGAACGGCGCCCGTGTCCGTATCTCGGCACCCCCGGCACCCCGTGCCGGGGCGACTGCCCGGCGGCCGCGAAGGCACCGCCCGCGAAGGAGTGACAGCTCATGTCCGCACCAGCGCCGTCCCCGCTGGCCATCGTCGACGCCGAGCCCCTGCCGAGGCAGGACGAGGTGCTGACCGACGCCGCCCTCGCGTTCGTGGCGGAGCTCCACCGGCGGTTCACCCCGCGCCGCGACGAGCTGCTGGCCCGCCGTGCCGAGCGCCGCGCCGAGATCGCCCGCACCTCCTCGCTGGACTTCCTCCCCGAGACCGCCGCGATCCGCGAGGACGACTCCTGGCAGGTCGCACCGGCCCCGGCCGCGCTGAACGACCGCCGGGTGGAGATCACCGGTCCGACCGACCGGAAGATGACCGTCAACGCCCTGAACTCGGGTGCGAAGGTCTGGCTCGCCGACTTCGAGGACGCATCGGCCCCCACCTGGGAGAACGTCGTCCTCGGCCAGCGCAACCTGATCGACGCCTACACCCGCGAGATCGACTTCACCGACCCGAAGTCGGGCAAGTCGTACGCCCTGAAGGACAATTCCGAGCTGGCGACCGTCGTGATGCGGCCGCGCGGCTGGCACCTGGAGGAGCGTCACCTGCGCGACGCCGACGGCAACGCCGTCCCCGGCGCGCTGGTCGACTTCGGCCTGTACTTCTTCCACAACGCCCAGCGCCTCATCGACCTCGGCAAGGGCCCCTACTTCTACCTGCCGAAGACCGAGTCGCACCTCGAAGCACGGCTGTGGAACGAGATCTTCGTCTTCGCCCAGGACCACGTCGGCATCCCGCAGGGCACCGTCCGCGCGACCGTCCTGATCGAGACGATCACGGCCGCGTACGAGATGGAGGAGATCCTCTACGAGCTGCGCGACCACGCGGCCGGCCTGAACGCGGGCCGCTGGGACTACCTGTTCTCGATCGTGAAGAACTTCCGTGACGGCGGTGCCAAGTTCGTCCTGCCGGATCGCAACGCGGTGACGATGACCGCCCCCTTCATGCGGGCGTACACCGAGCTGCTGGTGCGCACCTGCCACAAGCGCGGCGCGCACGCGATCGGCGGCATGGCGGCGTTCATCCCCTCGCGGCGCGACGCCGAGGTCAACAAGGTCGCCTTCGAGAAGGTCAAGGCGGACAAGGACCGCGAGGCCGCCGACGGCTTCGACGGCTCGTGGGTCGCGCACCCGGACCTGGTGCCGATCGCGATGGCCTCCTTCGACGCGGTGCTCGGCGAGAAGCCGAACCAGAAGGAGCGGCTGCGGGAGGACGTGTCCGTCGCCGCCGGTGACCTGATCGCGATCGACTCGCTGGACGCCAGGCCCACCTACGCGGGCCTGGTGTCGGCGGTCCAGGTCGGCACCCGCTACATCGAGGCGTGGCTGCGGGGGCTGGGCGCCGTCGCCATCTTCAACCTGATGGAGGACGCGGCCACCGCCGAGATCTCGCGCTCGCAGATCTGGCAGTGGATCAACGCGGGCGTCGTCTTCGAGAACGGCGAGAAGGCGACGGCCGAGCTGACGCGGAAGATCGCGGCGGAGGAGCTCGGCAAGATCCGTGCGGAGATCGGCGAGGAGGCGTTCGCCGCGGGGAAGTGGCAGCAGGCGCACGACCTGCTGCTGACGGTCTCGCTGGACGCGGACTACGCGGACTTCCTCACGCTGCCGGCGTACGAGCAGTTGGTGGGCTGAGACCCCCGCGCCGTGACGGCCGGTGGCCGCGGCTCGCACACGACGTGCGGGACGCGGCCACCGGCCGTTCGCCGTGCGGGCGGACGGCTCTGCCCGGGCCGCGAACTCCGGCCCGGACCAACGGGTTTCGCGCCGGACCCGTTCTCCTCCGCTGGGACAATGGGCAGATGATCACCGCCACACGTCTCGCTGTCATCGGGTCCAGCATCGCCGGATGCGCCGCCGCCCTCGCCGCCCAGCGGGCCGGGGCCGCTTCCGTGACCGTGTTCGAGCGGAGCGGCGGACGGCTCGCCGCGCGGGGCGCCGGGCTCGCGGTGCACGGGGAGCGGTACGCGGAGCTGGAGGCCGCGGGGTTCCTGGACGCCCGGATGCCGTACGTGCCGCTGGCCCGGCGGACGTGGTACGTCAAGGACGCCGCCGCGCCCTCCCCGCTCGGGCGGACGCTCGGCGTCATGCCCTTCGGGTTCCGGACGTACGGCTGGGGGTCGCTCTGGCGGGAGTTGCGCGAGCGGGTGCCCGGCTCGGTGGAGTTCCGGCCGGGGTCCGCCGTGAAGGAGGTGCGGCTCACCAGCCGGGGCGTGGAGCTGGACGGGGAGCCGTTCGACGCCGTCGTGGGAGCGGACGGACACCGGTCGGTGGTGCGCACCGCCGCCTGCCCCGGGACGGTGCCCGCGTACTCGGGATACCTCGCGTGGCGCGGAGCGTACGCCGGGGCGGACCTGCCCGACGCGCACCTGTGGCCGGCGGACGACTGCGCCTACGTCGTCTTCGACGGCGGCCACGTCGTCATCTACCGCATCCCCGACGACTGCGGCGGCCACCGGGTCAACTGGGTCCTCTACACCGCCCCGCCCGCCGGGCACGTCCTGCCCCCGGACGGGCGGCGCACGCTCACCGACGACCTGGCGGAACGGCTCGCCGAGGTCACCAGGAAGCAACTCCCGCCGTTCTTCGCCGCGTTGATCGAGGCGACCCCGGCCGACGACCGCTTCATGCAGCCGCTGTACGACTTCACCGCCCCGCGCTACGCCACCGACCGCCTCGCCCTCGTCGGCGACGCCGCCACGGTCGCCCGCCCGCACACCGGTGCGGGCGCGGTGAAGGCGCTGCAGGACGCCACCGCCCTCCAGGAGGCGCTGCGGGCCGCCGCCACCCCGGCGGAGGCCTTCGCCGCGTACGACGCGCGGCGCTCCCCCGTCGGCCGCACCATGGTCGACCTGGGCCGCACGCTGGGGAAGGCGCTGGTGCACGGGACGCCGGACTGGGCGGGGATGCGCGACGGCGACCTGGAGGCGTTCTGGAGACGGGCGGACGGGAGCGGGGCCTTCGGCGGACGGGAGCTGAAGCGCGCCTGACCCGGGGTCCGGACGCCGGGACCCCACCGCGCACCCACCATTGACCACCCAGGGTGGACGGGGCTAGGGTGTCGTCATGGCATTCAGTGAAGGACTTGAAGTCGTCCGGTTCCAGGGCCCGTGGATGATCACCGCGTGGTGGCCCGAGGGGGCCGTCTCCGGGGGGCCGCAGAAGCTCGTCGTCGAGGCCTGCCCCGAGGCCCCGGCGGGCGAGGTGGCGCGCGGCATCTCGACGACGGTGCTGCGCAGGCTGGACCTGGTGGACGTGGTGCGGCGGGCCCAGGAGGTCGCGCCGACGACCCCGCCGTGGCGGGCGGAGGAGAGTCGTCTGTCCGAACTCGCCGCGCTGGCGGGCGAGCTGCTCGGGGCGGAGGGGGTGTCGGAGCGGTACCTGGCGGTGCTGTGCCTCACCTACCGGGACCTGGTGGACAAGGGGGTTCAGGCACCGGTGCCGTGGCTGGCGGAACGGGTGGGCCGCAAGGCCGACTCGGTCAAGGACCACCTCAAGAAGGCGCGACGGGAGGGGCTGCTGGGCTCCCGGGCGGGCAGGGCCGGCGGAGAGCTGAGCGAGAGGGCGCGGTCGGTACTCGGGGAGGTGCCGGGACTGCCGGGCGAGGTGGGGGCCGGGAGCGGCTGAGCGTGGCCGCCGGGCTGTGGCGGGGGGCAGGTCGTCGGCATCGGGGGGCGCTCCTCGTACGGAACCCCGCCCGGCCGGAGACGGTTCCGTGCGGACGCGGGGGCGGAACGCTCCTCGTACGGGCCCCCGGCCGGCCGGGAACGGTTCCGTGCGGGTGCTTCGTGACGGGACGCGCAGTTCTCCGCGCCCCTGGAAGCCCGTCCCCGCCCTGGCTCAGCGGAGTCCGTTGTACGGGGTCAGCCAGCCGCCGCCCCAGTGGTCGCCCCGGGTGAAGACCGCCGCGCCGCGCCGCCCCGCCGACGCGTCGGTCGCGGCCGGGGACGGGTGGGGGACCTCCGCGGGCAGCCCCTCCGCCGCCCGCTCCGCCACCGCCGCGCCGTCCCAGACCCGCACGACCGCCCCCGGCGGAGCCTCGGCCCGTACCCCCGACGGCGTCGTGTCCAGGCAGGACCCCGTCGCCCGTTCCCCGAGCAGCGCCGCGTACCGGTCCGGCGTCAGCGCGCACCCCGTGGGCGGACGCGTCCCCGGCCAGTCCGGCGCGCCGACGTCCCGCGCGCGGGCCGCACTCCACATCTGCGGCACCAGCCGCTGCGCGTGCGGCGCGGTCGCCATCTGCTCGCACATCCACAGCAGCCGCCCGGCGCCCCGCTCCGGCCCGAGCGCCCGCCACCGCACCCGCTGCGCCAGGTCGGACGCCACGACCGCCGCCCACGGGTGCACGGTGCCCAGGTCGCCCTGCGCGCCGAGCCAGGCGAGGTAGCGCTGGGCCTCCTCCAGGATCTGCGCCATGCTGCCCTGCGGCACGCCGAGCACGTACCCGCTCCGGGTGCGGAAGAGCTGCGGGCTGTTCGCGACGAGCAGCAGCACGGCCCGCGCCAAGTCCCCCGCCACCGGCTTGGGTTCGCCCTCCGAAGGGGCTCCTTCCTCCTCCTCCCGCATCCCCCGGTTCCGCAGCACCCCCAGGAGCGCCTTCTTCGCCCGCTCCGTGAACGGCGCCTGTTCCAGCACGGGCAGCGTCGTGCCGAGCACCCCGATCAGCGTCTCCTCCGCCTCGTCGGCCGACTCCGGCACCCGGGCCGCCGCGAGCGCCGAGCGCACACTGTCCGCCAGGTCGGCCGCCACCATGAACCGGCTGGTCAGCATGCCGGTCGGCGTCGGCTCCAGCAGGTCGTCCCCGTCCGGTCCCGCCGTACGGCGCAGGAAGCCGCCCGTGACGAGGAAGCCCACCGCGTCGTACAGCGGGTCGAAGCTCTCGTGCCCCTGGTGGAAGGCGAGCGTGCGGGTCCACCAACTCTCCGCCTCCCGGAGCGTTTTGATGCTTCCCTGCACCGCCTCCGCCAGCACGTGGTCGGGCAGTGCGTCCCTGATCCGGGAGGTGACCGTGTACCCGGCGGCCAGCCGTGCCTGCCAGTGCGCCCGCTCGGGTCCCTCCGCGAGGAGGAACGCCCACCCCTCCCGTTCCCCCGCCCCGACCCGCCCCGCTCGCCCGAACATCTGCTGGACCATGGAGACTTCGACCCGGTCCAGGCCGATCTGGGTGTCCCGTACCACGACGGCCCGGGCGGGCAGGTTGACCCCGGCGGCCACCGTGGAGGTCGCGACCAGGACGTCCGCCGCGCGCGTCCGGAAGGCCTGTTCGGCGTCCCGCTTGTAGGGCCAGTCCCGGTAGTGCAGCCGTACGCCCGCCTTGGTGGTGAGCCGTTCGACCTCGTCCTCGTCGTCCACGTCCGCGCCCTTGACGGGCACGCCCCGGTCCCCGGCGAGCGCGAGCGCCGTCATCCGCACGCCCCGCTTGCTGCCGCAGAAGACCAGGGTGCTGCCGTCCTCTTCGGTGACGGCGCGGGTGAGCCGCACCGCCTGTGCGGTGCGCGCCGCGCTCCGGGCCGCCCAACTGTCCTCGGTGGGTGGGAGGACCGGAAGCTGCCAGGTCAGCCGGGTGGGCCGCCAGGCGACCCGGACCTGGCGCGCCCCGAGCCACTCGGCGACCTCGTCCGCGTTGGCGACGGTCGCGGAGAGGCCGACGATGCGGACCTGCCCGGCGTCCTCCCGTACGCGCGCCAGCAGCGCCTCCAGGACCGGCCCGCGGGTGGGGTCGCCCAGCAGGTGGATCTCGTCGACGACGAGGCAGCCGACCTCGGCGAGCGCGGTGCGCAGCGAGCCGGTGCGGCAGATCGCCTCGAACTTCTCGGTGGTCGCCACCCAGACGTCGGCCGCCCGGATCGCCTCCGCGTCGACCGCGAACTCCCCCGTCAGGCGCACCACGTGCAGACCGGCGCGCCGCCAGGACTCCAGGTCCCGGTCGAGTTCGTCGGTGAGCGAGCGCTGCGGGACGAGCCAGGCGGCCTTACGGCCCTGCGCGTGGGCGTGCAGGGCGGCGACCATGCCGATGGGGGTCTTGCCCGCGCCGGTCGGGGCGACCACGACGGTGTGCGCGCGCTCGCCGAGGATCACCGGCACGGCGGCGGCCTGGGCCGGGTTGAAGGCGGGGTGCGGCAGCAGCCGGGCCCACTCCTCGGGCACGAGCTCGGCCACCGGGACGTACGCGGTCTCCTCCTCGGCCGGCTCCAGCGCGTCCCACTGGAGCGCGAAGGCGTCCCGGGCGGCGAGTGCGGCGGGCCCGGCGGCCGGGGCGGCCCCGGCGGCGGCGTACGCGACGAGGCCGGTGCTCTCGCCCAGGTCGTTGACGGTGGCGACCTGCTCGGACTCCTGCCAGTGGCGGACGCTGCGGTGCGGCACGGCCAGCGCGTCCAGCTCCGCGCGCAGCGCGTCGTACGGCGTCCCCTCCGGCATGATCACGCGCACGTCGTCGGCGGCGGCCAGCGCGGCGGGCTCCGGCCGCCAGCCGGGGCCGGCGACCTTGCACCACAGCAGCCGCCGGGTCTCGGCCTCGGCGGGCGGCACGAGGTCGGCGGGCCACTCCGGGCGCGGGGGCCTGCGCTCGAATCCCCCGCCGCCCCCACCGCCCCCGCCGCCCCGGGCGGCCGTGCGCGCCGTCTCCGGTGCCGCGGGCGCCTCGGGTGCCTCGGCCCCGGTCGGGGGCGCCTCGCCCCTCCGTTTGCGCGTCCTGCCGGTTGCGGCCGCCCGCGCCTTCTTCGTGAGCTGGTCGTACGTCTTCGCCCCGAGGTCTTCGAGGGTGTACGCGGCGGGGCACACCGGGCAGACGACGGCCACGTACCGGTACTGGCGGCCCCCTGACTCGTACGGGCGGCGCAGCGAGTGCAGCGGTGCGGCGCAGGCGGGGCAGGCCCTGCCGACCTCCTCCTGGTAGCTCCAACCGGGCTGTTCGAAGCGGGAGTTGAGCTCACCCTCCAGGACGACGCCCCACACCCGGTCGACCCGTTCGGCCACGGTGAGCAGTTCCTCGGGCTCCCCGTCGGTCCCGTCCCCCACCACGTCCACGCTCGCGTCCATCGGACCACCATGCCATCACCGCGCACCCGCGGCCGCCCCGGGCCGGGTGGACCCGCGCGGGCCCGGCCCGGCTCCTCAGCCCGCCCCCACCACCGTCCGCTGCGCCGAGAAGTCGCCCCACTTCCCGTCCGGCAGTTTGGCCCGCAGCTTCACGCTGTACCGGGTGCCCGGAGGTTCCGAGACGGTGAAGGTGTACGTCACCGGGCCGGGCGGCGGGGGTGCGCCCCAGACGACGGTGGTGGCGAACCTGCCGTTCACGTGGAGCTGGTACTCCTTGACCTCGCCCCCGGTGCGGGGCTGGGTCCAGCGGAGCCGGATCGTGCGCTCGACCCCGTCGGTGTGGGCGGTGGCGGTCAGGCCGGTGGGTGCGGTGGAGGCCCGCCCGCCCGGGGCGCGGGCGGTGGTCAGGTCGAGGGCGTTGCTGTCCTTCGAGGAGTTCTCGGCGGCGTCCCGCGCGCGCACGGTGAAGGTGTAGACGGTGCCCGGCCGCAGGCCCGTGACGCGCGTGCCGGTCGCGGTGCCCGGCACGCTGTGGATGCGGGAGTCCTCCTGGTAGACGTCGTACGCGGTGACGGCGCCGCCGGGGTCGGCGGCGCCCGTCCAGGCGAGCCGGACCGACGTGCCGTCGACCACTTCGCCGGTGAGTGCCGTCGGCGTCGTCGGCGGGGTGCGGTCGTCGGGTGCGGGGGCGCGGGTCCGGGCGGTGACGGCGGTGCTCGGCGCGGACCGGTTCCCGGCCGCGTCCCGGGCTCGTACGGTGAAGGAGTAGGAGGTCGCGGGGGTCAGCCGGTCGACGTCGACCATGGTGGTCCGGGCGGGGAGGGAGACGACCTTCCGCCCCTTCTCGAAGACGTCGTAGCCCGCGACGCCCCGGTCGTCCGCGGCCGCGCTCCACATGACGTGCACGGAGTGCGCGCTGCCCGCCTGGGCGGTGACTCCCGTGGGGGCGGTCGGCGGGGTGGTGTCGCGGGCGGGCTGGGCCTTGGCTCCGGCGCACGCGGTGGTGCCCGCGAGCAGGAGCGTCGTACAGGTCAACACGGTGCGAACGGTGGGGCGTTGCACAGCCGGACCTCCTCCGAGGGAATATTGGTCCAGACCTGTATGCCATGCCCGGCCGCCCCGGGACAAGGGGCCCGGCATCACGTCATGACCGCGCCCAGCGCCACGAAGCCGCAGATCAGGACGAACAGGATGGCCAGCAGCGGCCAGACGAAGCGGAGGTAGGGGTGGTAGCCGACCTCGGCGAGCGCGACCCCGCCGATGGTGACGGCGGTGGTGGGCACCCACAGGTTCATCAGCCCGCTCGCGGACTGCCAGGCGGTGACCACCACGGCGCGCGGCACGCCCGCGAAGTCGGCGAGCGGCGCGAGGATCGGCATGGCGAGCGTGGCGTGCCCGGAGGTGGAGGGGATCAGGAAGGCCAGCGGGAGGTTGACGACGAAGACGATCACCGCGAAGAAGGCGGAGGAGGTGCCGGTGACGACGTCCTCGACGGCGTTCAGCACGGTGTCCGTGATCCGCGCGTTGTTCATGATGACGGTGACTCCGCGCGCGAGCACGATCACCAGCGCCGGCGCGATGAAGTCCGCCGCGCCCTGCGCGACCGTGGAGCTCAGCCGCTGTTCGCCGAAGCGGGCCACCAGGCCGACCACGACCGCCGCCACCAGGAAGAGCGCCGCCAACTGCGGGAAGGACCAGCCGAGTTCGAAGCCGTACGGAGTGGCGTCGGCGTCGCCGGTCAGGGCGCTCGACCACGGCACCACCGAGAAGATCATGAACGCGAAGGTGACCGCCACCAGGACCAGCAGCACCTGGTGCAGCCGGGTCAGCGGCGGCGGCTCCTCGGTCTCGGCCGCCGACCGCTCGCGGTCGCCGGGCCGGAATCCGGAGAGCGAGCGGGCCGGGTCGCGCCGCACCCGGCGGGCGTAGCGGATCACGTAGGCGATCGTGGCGCCCGTCAGCACCACCCACATCAGCGCGCGCAGCACGATGCCGTCGCCGAGCGAGATCCCGGCGGCGGAGGAGGCGACGCCGGTGGCGAAGGGGTTCACCGTGGAGCACAGCACGCCGACGCCCGCGCCCAGGATGATCGTGCCGGTCGCCACCATCCGGTCGTACCCGAGCGCCAGCATCAGCGGGACGATCAGTCCGTAGAAGCCGAGGGTCTCCTCCGCGAACCCCTCCACCGTTCCCAGCAGGGCGAAGACCAGCATCACGCCCGCGATGAGCAGCGCCCCGCGCTCGCGCAGCCGGTGCGCGAGCCGGCCGATGCCCCGGTCCAGGGCGCCGGTGGCGAAGACGACGGTGATGAACGCCCCGATGGCCAGGACGAAGAGGAAGACGCCCGCACTGCCGTACAGCGAGCCGGCCAGGTCGGGCCCGACCCGGCCCGTCCGCTCGTCCTGCACGCCGTACAGGCCGTTGACCGGGGACAGGAAGAGGTCGCCCAGCCGGTCGGCGAAGGACTGCCCGGAGTCGACGCGGTGGTAGGTGCCCTGGACCGGCGCACCGTTCTCGTCGCGGTCGTACGCACCGGAGGGGACGAGGAAGGCGAGCAGCCAGACGCCGAGGGTGACCAGCACCAGGACGGTCAGCGCGCTGGGGAAGCGGAACGTCCGCCCGCCGTCCTGCTCCGGGTCCGGTTCGCGCTCCGGTGACGCTGCGGTACTCATCGTCCAGCCCCTGCGTGTCGTCCCTGAACCTGTGGGGCCAATGGACCACAGGGACTCCGCGCCCGCATCCGCACGCGCCGTGCGGCGGAACTCCCCCGGCGGCACGGACGTCCCCCGGTCCCGTCCGCACCCGCTCCCGGCCGCTGGGCACCGCGCGCGGTCCGCCGAACGATGCAGCGCGGCTTCGTTCCGGCGGACGACGCCCCGCCCCCGCCCGCGTCCCTACGGTGGGGACACCCCCCCCGACCGGCAACTCAGCCGCACAAGGAGCCCGCCATGAACCGTGCCGTCAAGACCCTCCTCGAAGGAGCCGTGACCTTCCTGGCCGGTCTCGCCCTGAAGCTGTTCGGCACCGACGAGCAGATCGTGTGGGTGACGCCGACCAAGGCCGGGGTGGTCCTCATGGCCGTCGGCGGCTGCCTGCTCGTCGCCGCGCTCCTCCAGAGCCTGCGCGGCGCCGGGGCCTCCCGGACGTGAGCCGCCGGGCCGTGTCCCGCCCCGCTCCCGCCCGGGGCCCGGCCGGCGCCGTCCGCAGGGGCCCCGGGGGGCCTGCCTAGCTGCTGAAGAAGTCGCTCACCCGGTCCGCGAACTGCTGCGCGTTCCGCTCGTGGATCCAGTGCCCGCCCGGCAGGGTCACCTGCGCGCAGTCCGGGATGCGGTCGGCCATCTCGGGGACGTCGGTGACGTCCATGGCGCTCTCCGGGCCGCTGGTGACGATGAGCGTCGGGGCGACGATCTCACCCAGGCGCTCCAGCCACTCCTCCGGCGGCGAGGCGAGCTGGGCCTGGATCTCCGGGACCGCGTTCTCGTCGTAGTCGACCGGCCCCGAGCCCGGCAGGACGTCCGCCGCGCCGTCGAAGGGGGCCGGGGTCTCCTCCAGGACCAGGCGCTCCACCCGGTCCGGGTGGTCCTGGGCCAGGAGGTAGGCGACGACGCCGCCCATGCCGTGGCCGACCACGCCCGCGCGGTCGATCTTCGCCTCCTCGATGAAGCCGAGGACGTCCTCCTTCATGAGGTCCAGGTCGTACTCGTCGGGCCAGTCGCTCTCGCCGTGGCCGCGCAGATCGAGTGCGTACACCCGCCATTCCTCGCCGAGCGCCTGCCCGGTCTTCTCCCAGCTCGCGGCGGAACTTCCGATTCCGTGGAGCAGGATGACGGGCGCGCCGTGCTGGTCGCCCCAAGAGCGGTACGCCATGCGTACGTCGCCCACGTCGACGACGGAGTGATCTTCCATGACTCCGACCGTACAGGGGCCCCGGGGGTGGCACGGTCGTCGGGTGACGTCCGTTGTGCGTGGGGCGGGACCGGCGGCGCTGGTCCTGACGATGGTTCTGGTGGGGTGTGCGAGTGTCACGGAGGGGGGCGCCTTCGAAGGGGGCGGGGAGAGCGGACCGAGGGCGGGTCCGGCGCCCGTGCGGACGGAGACGGGTCCGCCGCCCGCACCGCGCGGGGCGGCCGCGGGTCTCGCCGAGCCGGCGAAGAAGGACCTGGCGATGCGGCTCGTGTCGAGCGCGGAGAACTCCTCCCTGGACTGGCGCCGGCAGTACCGGTACATCCAGGACATCGGGGACGGGCGCGGGTACACCGGCGGCCTGGTCGGCTTCTGCTCCGGGACCGGCGACATGGCGAAGGTGGTCGCGCGTTACGCCGCCGCCCGGCCCGGCAGCGCACTGGAGAGGTACCTGCCCGCGCTGCGCGGGGTGCGGGGCAGCGCCTCGCACGCGGGGCTCGGGCCGCCGTTCGTCCGGGCCTGGCAGCAGGCCGCCGACACCGATCCGGCCTTCCGCGCGGCGCAGGACGCCGAGCGGGACAAGGACTACTTCGACCCGGCGGTCCGCCAGGGCAAGGCGGACGGACTGGGCACGCTGGGCCAGTTCGTCTACTTCGACGCGTACGTCATGCACGGGTACGGGGACAGCATGGGCGGCGACGGCTTTCGCACGATGCGCCGGACCGCCCGGCAGCGGGCGGCGCTGCCGGCCGACGGCGGGGACGAGAAGGCGTATCTGAACGCCTTCCTGGACGCCCGCGCGGCCTCGATGAGGAAGGAGCCCGCGCACCGCGACACCAGCAGGATCGACACGGCGCAGCGGGTGTTCCTGCGCGAGGGGAACCTCACGCTCCGCACACCGCTGGTGTGGAAGGTTTACGGCGACACCTTCCGGGTGAGATGAAGGAACTCCCGCGGCCGGGCCCCGTTGAAAGCGGGCCCGGCCGCGCTTTTCCCACCCGCACCCCCCACCCGTACCGGAGCACCTCTTGCCGTTCGCCCGCCGCCTCCAGAACACCGTCCGCGCCCTGCTGGACCTGAGCCCCGCCGCAGCCGGGGCACGGGAGGGCGGTCCCCGTACGGGTGCCGCGCCCGGTCTGCGCGATCCCGCGAAGAAGGAGATCGCGATGCGGCTCGTGTCCAGCGCGGAGAACTCCTCGCTCCAGTGGCGGGAGCAGTACCGGTACATCGAGGACATCGGGGACGGGCGCGGATACACCGCCGGGATCATCGGGTTCTGCTCGGGAACCGGGGACATGCTGGAACTGGTCGAGCACTACGGCGCGGCTCGCCCCGGCAACGCACTGGAGCGGTACCTGCCCGCGCTGCGGCAGGTGAACGGGTCGGACTCGCACCGCGGGCTCGGCTCCGGCTTCGTACGCGACTGGCAGCGGGCGGCGCAGGACCGGGTTT
This sequence comes from Streptomyces sp. NPDC088745, assembly GCF_044751045.1. Lineage (NCBI taxonomy): Bacteria > Bacillati > Actinomycetota > Actinomycetes > Kitasatosporales > Streptomycetaceae > Streptomyces > Streptomyces sp. NPDC088745. Next base: position 505,570 of record NZ_JBIVLB010000004.1, on the reverse strand, counting down.
TCTGCGAGGCGCAGGACCACGAGCGGGACCGGGTGTACTTCGACCCGGCGGTGCGGCAGGCGGAGCAGGACGGGCTCGGGGCGCTGGGGCAGTTCGTCTACTACGACGCGATGGTCATGCACGGGGCGGGCGGCCCCGACGGCTTCGACGCGATCCGGCGGGCGGCGCTGGAGCGGGCCGCCTCCCCCGCCCGGGGCGGTGACCAGGGGACGTACCTGGACGCCTTCCTCGACGTGCGCAGGAAGACGATGAAGCGCGAGGCGGCGCACGAGGACACCAGCCGGATCGACACGGCGCAGCGCGTCTTCGTGCGCGAGGGGAACTTCGACCTGCGGACGCCGCTGGCGTGGCAGGTGTACGGGGACAGCTACCGAATCGACTGACGGTGTGTCAGCATTGCGTGAAAATGACTGACGGGCAGTCAGCACGCGGTGGCCGTACGGGAGTTCCGTACGGCCACCGCGTGTTGGTGACGGGGTTTCAGTGGGCCGCCACCGCGGGCTTCTCGCTGCGGTGGGAGATCTCCTCGCCCGGCTCCATGGGGGCCGTGACCTCGTCGTCGTCGGCGCGCTTGCCGATGTGGTTGAAGACGAGGTTGAGGACGACGGCCGCCAGGCAGCCGGTGGAGATGCCGGAGTCCAGGATGATCTTCGCGGTCTCCGGGAAGTGGTGGTAGAAGGTCGGCGCGGCGATCGGGATGATGCCGACCGCGAGGGAGACGGCGACGATCAGGACGTTGTTGTCCTTCTCCAGGCCCGCCTTGACGAGGGTCTGGATGCCGCTGGCCGCGACCGAGCCGAAGAGCACGATGCCCGCTCCGCCGAGGACCGGGCGCGGGACGACCGCGATCAGCGAGGCGGCGATCGGGCACAGGCCCATCAGGATCAGGAAGCCGCCGCCCGCCGCGACCACGAACCGGCTGCGGATCTTGGTCATGGCGACCAGGCCGATGTTCTGGGCGAAGGCGCTGCACATGAAGCCGTTGAACAGGGGGCTGATCGCCGAGCCGAGGGCGTCGGCGCGCAGGCCCGCGGCGATGGTCTTCTCGTCGGCGGGCCGCTCGACGATCTCACCGAGGGCCAGCATGTCGGCCGTCGACTCGGTCATCGAGACCAGCATGACCACGCACATCGAGATGATCGCGGCGGCCACGAACTGCGGGGCCCCGAAGTGGAACGGCGTCGGGAACCCGACGACAGCCGCCTCGGTGATCGGCGTGAAGTCGGTGGCGCCGAAGGGGATCGCGATGAGCGTGCCGATGACCAGGCCGAGGAGCACGGCGATCTGCTTCACGAAGCCGCGGGTGAAGCGGCGCAGCAGCAGGACGATCACCAGGGTGATGCCCGCGAGGCCCAGGAAGGTCGTCGAACCGTAGTCGTCCGCCTTGGGGTTGGGGCCCTGCGCCCAGCCGAACGCGACCGGGAGGAGGGACACACCGATCAGGGTGATGACCGTGCCCGTGACGACGGGCGGGAAGAAGCGGACCAGCTTGGAGAAGAACGGCGCGGCGACGAAGCCGATCGCTCCGGCGACGATGATCGCGCCGAAGATGACCGGGAGCGCGTCCTCCTTGGACTGGCCGCCGGCTATCGCGAGCATCGGTGCGACACCGGCGAAGGTGACGCCGTTGACGAAGGGCAGCCGGGCGCCGATGTTCCAGACGCCGAGCGTCTGCAGGAGGGTGGCGAGACCGGCCATGAAGAGGCTGGCGCCGGTGAGGAAGGTGAGTTCCTTGCCGGACAGACCCACGGCCGCGCCCACGATGAGCGGGGGTGCGACGACGCCGGCGTACATGGCGGCGACGTGCTGGAGGCCGGTCGTGGCGAGCTTCAGGGGCGGCATGCCCTGGTCGACCGGGTGCTTCTCGGTAGGGGTGGTCGTGCTCTCCTCGGCGGTGTCGTCCGTCGAAGAGCCTTGCGCGGTGAACCTGGGCGACTTGGCCACAGCGTCCTCCTGTCGTTTTCCAGTGCCGGGATTGGCACGTGCTTCGGGGAGGTGGTGCGCGATGCAAGGTGCTGGTGGTGCTCAAGCAGGTGGTGCTCAGGGGGGTGCGGAGGGTGGTGCTGTTGCTGCCGTTCGCCCGGATACGCCGGACCGCCCCGGGGACGTGAAGTGTTGGGCCACGTCCCCGGGAACGGCTTCCGAGCAGCCCGCTCGGCTGCTCGGTTCCGGCCGGGAGCCGTCCCTCCCGGCCGGAATTCTTGTGCGGTGGTGACGAGGTGGCCTGCGTCAGCGCGGCTGCGCGGCCACGCGCGCCAGGCGCTGCGCCTCGTCCCGCGCTGCGCGGGCGATGGCGTCCTCGTCCACCGTGATCAGGTGGTTGCCCTCGACGACGGGTTCGCCGTTGACCAGGGACAGGGTGACCGGTGCCGCCGCGCCGAAGACGACGGCGGTGACCGGGTCGGCGATGGTGGAGTGGCCGAGACCGTCGATCCTCCACATCACCAGGTCCGCGAGCTTGCCGGCTTCGAGTGAGCCGATCTGGTCCGCGCGGCCCAGGACTTGGGCGCCTCCGTAGGTGCCGAGGCGGAGGGCCTGGCGGGCGTTGAGGGCCCGCTCGCGGTGCTCGGTGTGGAGGCGGTTGATGAGCAGCGCGTTGCGCAGCTCGGTGTGCAGCTCGCCGGACTCGTTGGAGGCGGTGCCGTCGACGCCGAGGCCCACCGGTACGCCCGACCTCAGCATGTCGGGGACGCGGGCGATGCCTGCGGCGAGGCGGGCGTTGGAGGAGGGGCAGTGCGCGACGCCGGTGCCCGTGCGGGCGAAGGCGGCGATGTCGGAGTCGTTCATGTGGACGCAGTGCGCCATCCACACGTCCTCGCCGAGCCAGCCCGTGGACGCGAAGTAGTCGGTGGGGCCCATGCCGAACAGCTCGTGGCAGAACTTCTCCTCCTCCACCGTCTCGCTGCCGTGGGTGTGCAGCCGTACCCCCTTGCGGCGGGCCAGCTCCGCGCCCTGGCGCATGAGTTCCGTCGAGACGGAGAACGGCGAGCAGGGGGCGACGGCGACCTGGGTCATGGCGTCGAAGGACGCGTCGTGGTGCTGGTCGACGGTCGCCTCGGTGGCGGCGAGCGCGCCCTCCAGGGTCTCGACCGCGAAGTCCGGCGGAAGGCCGCCGGCGGACTCGCCGCGGTCCATGGAGCCCCGGGCGAGGGTGAACCGTACGCCCATGTCGCGGGCGGCCCCGATGATCGCCGAGGAGAGGTCGCCGGAGCCGCGGGGGAAGACGTAGTGGTGGTCCATGGCGGTGGTGACACCGCCGCGGGCCATCATGGCCAGCGAGCCGCGGGCGGCCGCCGTCACCATCTGCTCGTCGATCCGCGCCCAGGTGGGGTAGAGCGCGGTCAGCCAGTCGAACAGGTTGTGGTCGGTGGCCAGGCCGCGGGTGATCCACTGGTAGAAGTGGTGGTGCGTGTTGATCAGGCCGGGAGTGACGAGGTGGCCGGTGCCGTCGATGCGGCGGACCACGTTGTCCAGACCTGCGGGCGCCGTGCCCGCGCCGATGGACTCGATCCGGTTGCCCGCGACGACGAGGTGGCCCGACGCGTATTCCGTGTCGTCGGCGTCGACGGTCGCGATCGCGCAGTTCTCGATGACGACGCGGGAGACGTCGTCCTTGCGCGAAGCTGTTGCTGCCGGTGCTGCCATAAGGCTGCTTCCTTTACCTCTGTGCTGATCGGGCACGGCAGGACCCTAGGAGGATTTGAGTGCCACGGACGCCGCCGGAGTGCGGCGTGCGCGGGTGCCGAGGTGGTGGAAGAACAGGTTGAGCAGGACGGCGACCAGTGCGCCGGCGCTGATGCCGGAGCCGAGGACGGTCTGCGCCCAGGCGGGGAAGTCCGCGTAGAAGGTGGGTGCCGCGAGCGGGATGATGCCCGCGCCGAGTGCCACCGCCACGAGGATGATGTTCGAGCTGTCGTCGAGTCCGGCCTCGGAGAGGGTACGGATGCCGCTGACCGCGATCGAGCCGAAGAGGACGATTCCGGCGCCGCCGAGGACGGGCATCGGCACCATGGAGACGACCGCGCCGAGCACCGGGAAGGCGCCGAGGAAGAGCAGCGCGCCGCCGGCGACGGCGACGACGTACCGGCTGCGCACCCGGGTGAGCGTGACGACGCCGACGTTCTGGGCGAAGGCGCTGGTGGGGAAGCCGCCGAAGACGGGGCCCACCAGGGTGGCGATGCCGTCGGTGCGCAGGCCGCGGGTGATGGTCCTGCCGTCGCAGTCGCGTTCGCAGATCTTGCCGAGGGCGAGCATCCCGGCCGAGGACTCGGTCATCAGCACCAGCATCACGATGCACAGCGAGAGGATCGCGGCGGGCTGGAACTCGGGGGCGCCGAAGGCGAAGGGCGTGGGCAGCGCGGCGATCGGGGCTTCCTTGAGGCCGCTGAAGTCGGCGAGCCCGAAGGGGATGGCCGCGAGCGTGCCGAGCAGCATGCCGAAAAGCAGCGCGACCTGCTTGACGAAGCCGGTGCCGAAGCGCTGGATCATCAGAATGACGACGAGGGTGAAGGCGGCGAGCGCCAGGTACTTCATGTCGCCGAAGTCGGCGGCTTCCTTGTCGCCGCCCTGCGCCCAGGCGACGGGCACCGGCATCAGCGTGACGCCGATGAGGGTGATCACGACGCCGGTGACGAGCGGCGGGAAGAAGCGGAGCAGCCTGCCGAAGAACGGGCCGACGGCGAGACAGAAGACTCCGGCGACCATCACCGCGCCGTAGATGGCCGGGAGCTGGTGGCCGGGGGCGCTGGTCTCGGCGATCGCGAGCATGGGCGCGATGCCGGCGGAGGAGGCGGCGTTGACGAAGGGGAGCCGGTTTCCGGCGAACTTCGCGACGCCGATCGTCTGGAGGATCGTGGCGAGTCCCGCGATCAGCAGGCTGGCGGCGATCAGCCGGGTCATCCCGGCGGCGTCCAGGCCGCAGGCCTGGCCGATGATGAGCGGAGGGGTGACGACGCCGGCGTACATGGCGGCGATGTGCTGGAGCGCGGCGGGGACGAGCCGCTTGGCGGGGAGCTTCTCATCCACCGGGTGCACGGGATCGAGGAGATCGACCGGCTTTCCGAGGGACGGCGAGTCGCCGCTGATGACGGTGGACTCGTCCTGCCGGGCGGGCTCGTCCGTCTGGGAAAAACACGGGCCTTCTGCTGCCGGCCCCTTTGCTGGCTGTGCCATGGATGTTCGTTCCCTCCGGTCCGCGGCGCCGCCCCCCGCCCGGCGGGGCTGGGGACGGCGCGGCCGTGACCGCGTCAGAGGTGGTCGAGGAGGACCGACCGCGTCAGAGGTTGGTCATGTCGACCGGGATCTGCGGCTCGACTCCGTCCCGCAGGATGGTGGCCTCGATCAGGCCGTACGGGCGGTCGGCGGCGAAGTAGACCTCGTTGTCGTTCTTGAGGCCGAACGGTTCGAGGTCGACCAGGAAGTGGTGGTTGTTGGGCAGCGAGAAGCGGATCTCGTCGATCTCGCTCCGGCTGTTGATGACCCGCGAACCCATCTGGTACAGCGTCTGCTGGAGCGAGAGCGAGTACGTCTCGGCGAAGGCCTGCAGGATGTGCTTCTTGGCCTGCTCGTACGACTTCTCCCAGTTGGGCATCCGCTGGTCGTCGCTGGTCCAGTTGTAACGCCAGGCGGCCGACACGTCGGTGCACAGGATGCGGTCGTACGCCTCCTTGAGCGTCGTGTACTTGTCCTTGACGTAACCCCAGAACTCCGAGTTGGTGGAGTTCATGACCGTGAGGTCCTTCAGCCCCGAGATGATCTCCCAGTTCTCGCCGTCGAAGGTGATCTGGGTGATGCGCAGCTCCTGGCCCTTGCGGGCGAAGGAGTGGTTGACCTCGTCGGACCCGATGAACTTGGAGTTGTTGTCCGAGGTCGCGATGCGCTCCCAGGCGTACTCCTCGATCCGGATGCGCGCCCGCTTGATCGGCTCCTGCGAGGTCACGAAGTGACGCGCGAGGTGGATGCCGAACTGCTCGGCGGACTCGATGCCGTACTCCTTGGCGAACGCGTACACCGTGTTCTTGGTGGTGTCCGTCGGCAGGACGTTGGCGTTCGAGCCGGAGTAGTGGACGTCCTCCATGTCGCCGGAGAGGGCGACCGAGACGTTCAGGTCCTTGATGTGGTGGGTGTCGCCGTCCCGCGTGATCTTGACGACGCGGTTCTCTGCTTTGCCGTACTGGTTCTGGCCGAGAATGGTGGGCATCGGTGCTAGCTCCCTCGGTATACGGAGTAGCCGAACGGGTTGAGCAGCAGCGGTACGTGGAAGTGTTCGCCCGGTACGACGGCGAAGGTGATCGCCACTTCCGGGAAGAACGCGCCGCTGTCCCTTACGCGGGGGGCGTCCTGCTGAGCCTCGGCTTCGGTCTCGCTCGTGCGGTGCTTGTTCGCGAAGTAGGTCTCGGTCTCGAAGTCGAGCCGGACGTGGGTCGTGCCCTCCGGCAGGGCCGGGAGGTCCTTGCAGCGCCCGTCCGCGTCGGTCTTCGAACCGCCGAGCGCCAGCCACTGCGCGTCCGCGCCGCTGCGGGCGGTGAGCGTGATGGCGACTCCCTCGGCGGGGCGGCCGATGCTGGTGTCCAGGATGTGCGTGGACACCGAGGCGGTGGTTGCGGTACTCATCTCAGTTCTCTTCTCCTGAATCCGCGGGGGATTCCACGAGGCGGGTCAGCCGGATGCGGTTGATCTTGCCCAGTTCGGCGCGGACGATCTCCCGCTCCTGTTCGGGCGAGTTGCCGCTCCGCTCACGCACCGCGTCGCGCATCTGCTCTCCGGTGGCGCCGGTCGCACAGATCAGGAAGACGTGTCCGAACTTTTCCTGGTACGCCAGGTTCAGTTCGAGCATCTCGGCCTTGAGTTCCTCGGAGGCGCCGGCCATTCCGCGCTGCTCGCGGGAGGAGGTCGGGTCCCCGGGCTTGGGGCGGCCGATCGGCGGGTGTCCCGCCATCGCCTCGGACAGGTCCTCGGCGGTGAGCTCCGCGAGTGCGGCGTCACTGGCGAGAAGGAGTTCCTCGGCGGAGGCGTACGGGCGCTGAGCGATGAGCTTGCTCCCCCACGCCGAGCTGGCACACACCTCGTGGAGTTCGGCCTGGGCCGCGCTCTCGGGGAGGTGGTTGAACCGGGAAAGGCCCGGTGTCTGGACCGAAGTCACGGGAGCCTCCGTGGCCTTGTGCTGGACGGGCTGGGCATAGCTAACGCCCTCGACAACTGGACGTCAACAGTTTGTTGAAAGTTCGCGAAGACAAAAGCCGCCGTCCCCAAGCGGGGGCGGCGGCGTCTCAAAATGATCGATCAAACGGCCTGTGGATCAAGGAACTTGGCGTCCGCCCGAGAGGTTCCGAGACGTGACGGGTCGGGAGTCTAGTCCGCTTTGGCGGCGTTCTCCCTGTTCAGGTAGTTGTAGACGGTGAAGCGGGAGACGCCCAGCGCGCCGGCCACCGTCTCCACCCCGTGCCGCACGGAGAAGGCGCCCCGCGCCTCCAGGGTCCGTACGACCGACTGCTTGGCCTTGCGGTCCAGCTCCGCCAGCGGCATCCCGTGCCGGCGCTCCAGCGCGAGGAGGATGTGGTCGAGGGAGTCGGAGAGCTGCGGGAGGCGGACCGCGACGACGTCCACGCCCTCCCAGGCGAGGACCACGTCGTCCCGCCCGGCCCCTGCGGGCTCCAGCATCTCCGCACCCATCGCGTCGACCAGCGGTTTGACCGCCGTGACCAGGGGGTGATCCCCGGGCCCGCCGGGCCCGCTGTCTGCCGTCACTTGTCGGCCTCCCCGTTCTGGGCCTGCTCGCTCTGGGCCTGGTCGCTCTGGGCCTGGTCGCTCTGGACCTGCTCGTTCTCGGCCTGCTCGTTCCGGGCCTGCTCGTCGATCACGTTGACCTGCAACGAGACGCGGGTGGCCCCGGCGGCGAGGGACGTGCGCAGCAGCGCGTCCACGGCGGTGAGCACGGCGTCGGCGCCGCCCTCCGCCGTATTGCCGAAGGGGCCCACGTCGACGGCGTCCAGCTCGGCCACCTGGATCACCTCACGGGCCGCCACCGCGTGCGGCGGCGCCTCGTCGAGATCGAAGGGCTCGGTCGTGAACTCCACTCTCAATCGCACGCGCACAACCTACTGCGACGAGCACGAAATCCGGCAGCCCCTCTTGACAAGTCCTCGGGACCGGCTGCAACCTTCCATCAAGCAGAAACTAACTTCCGCAATACGGAAGGAGCGCCGAACACCCCATGGGCTACTCGGACCACCGCTTCGATGTGAACCTCTCGATCCTCTTCACGGAACTCCCGCTCCTGGAGCGCCCGGCGGCAGCCGCCGCGGCCGGCTTCACGGCGGTCGAGCTGTGGTGGCCCTGGATCGAGACCCCGACCCCCGACCAGTCGGAGCTCGACGCCCTGAAGAAGGCGCTGGACGACGCCGGCACCCAGCTGGTGGGGCTGAACTTCTACGCCGGACAGCTTCCCGGCCCGGACCGCGGCGCGCTCTCCCTCCCCGGTGAGGAGTCCGACCGCTTCCGCGCCAACATCGAGGTGGCGGCCGACTTCGCCGCCTCGGTCGGCTGCCGGGCGCTCAACGCGCTCTACGGCAACCGGGTGGAGGGCGTGGACGCCCAGATCCAGGACACCCTGGCGCTGGAGAACCTCGTCCTGGCCGCCCGCGCCGCCGACCGCGTCGGCGCGGTCCTCCTGATCGAGGCCCTCAACAAGCCGGAGTCGCCGCTCTACCCGCTGGTGAGCGCGTCCTCCGCGGTCGAGGTCGTCGACAAGGTCAACAAGGCGACGGGACTCGGCAACGCCAAGTTCCTGCTCGACCTCTACCACCTGTCGATGAACGGACTGGACGCCGAGGACCTGGCCCAGGTCATCGACGCCCACGCCGACAAGACCGGCCACGTGCAGATCGCCGACAACCCGGGCCGCGGCGCGCCGGGCACCGGCGACCTCGGCCTCGAAGCCCTGCTCGACCGCCTGAAGAAGGCCGGTTACGAGGGCTGGGTGGGCCTGGAGTACAAGCCGGGCGACCGGCCCAGCGCCGAGGCCTTCGAGTGGCTCGACCGGTCGGCCCGCGCCGCCACGTGACGCCCGCGGGCGCCAACGGAACTTCTTGACACGCGTTTTGAGAGAGGCAGTACCCTCATGAGCACCCTTCCCACGATCGGTTTCATCGGCCTCGGCATCATGGGCTCCCCCATGTCCGAGAACCTGCTGAAGGCCGGTTACGAGGTCACCGGATACACCCTGGAGCAGGACAAGATCGACCGCCTGGTCAAGGCCGGCGGCAAGGGGGCCGGCTCGATCGCCGAGGCGGTCAGGGACGCCGACGTCATCGTGACGATGGTGCCCGCCTCTCCCCAGGTCGAGGCCATCGCCTACGGCGAGGACGGCATCCTGGAGAACGCGAAGTCCGGCGCGCTGCTGATCGACATGTCCTCGATCACCCCGCAGACCTCGATCGACCTGGCGAAGGCCGCCAAGGACAAGGGCATCCGCGTCCTGGACGCGCCGGTGTCCGGCGGCGAGGCCGGTGCGATCGAGGCCGTGCTGTCCATCATGGTCGGCGGCGAGCAGGCGGACTTCGACTCCGCCAAGCCGGTCCTGGAGGCCCTCGGCAAGACCATCGTGCTGTGCGGTCCGCACGGTTCGGGCCAGACGGTGAAGGCCGCCAACCAGCTCATCGTCGCCGTCAACATCCAGGCGTGCGCCGAGGCCGTGGTCTTCCTGGAGAAGTCCGGCGTGGACCTGAAGGCCGCGCTCGACGTCCTCAACGGCGGTCTGGCCGGCTCCACCGTGCTGACCCGCAAGAAGGACAACTTCCTCAACCGCGACTTCGCGCCCGGTTTCCGGATCGACCTGCACCACAAGGACATGGGCATCGTGACCGACGCCGCCCGCAACGTCGGCGCGGCCCTTCCGGTCGGCGCGGTCGTCGCCCAGCTGGTCGCCTCGCTGCGCGCCCAGGGCGACGGCGGCCTGGACCACTCGGCCCTGCTGCGCGCCGTCGAGCGCCTCTCCGGCCAGCAGGTCTGAAATCCCTCAGGCCCCACGGCCTGACCTGCGGCTTCCGTCGTGAAGCCGCCCTCGAACTCCGGGCTGCGGCAGCGCTGACACCTGTCCTGTCGCGCCCAGGCGCTGCCGCGGCCCGGGTCCCACACGTGCTCCACCCTTAAATTCAACAAACTGTTGACGCCGCGTTCTCCGCGTACTTACGCTCCTCACGCCGCCAGCAGATCCCGCAGGAAGGTCCCAAGGTCACCATGTCGAAGCGTGTGCTCACGACCGAGTCAGGCGCCCCGGTCGCCGACAACCAGAATTCCGCCTCCGCCGGTGTCGGTGGCCCGCTCCTCCTCCAGGACCAGCACCTGCTGGAGAAGCTCGCCCGCTTCAACCGTGAGCGCATCCCGGAGCGTGTCGTGCACGCCCGCGGCTCCGGTGCGTACGGCTACTTCGAGGTCACCGACGACGTCACCGGCTTCACCCGCGCCGACTTCCTCTCCGAGGTCGGCAAGCGCACCGAGACGTTCATCCGCTTCTCCACCGTCGCGGACAACCTCGGCGGCGCGGACGCGGTCCGCGACCCGCGCGGCTTCGCGCTGAAGTTCTACACCGAAGAGGGCAACTACGACCTCGTCGGCAACAACACCCCGGTGTTCTTCATCAAGGACCCGATCAAGTTCCCCGACTTCATCCACTCGCAGAAGCGCGACCCCTTCACGGGCAAGCAGGAGCCGGACAACGTCTGGGACTTCTGGGCGCACTCCCCCGAGTCCACGCACCAGATCACCTGGCTGATGGGCGACCGCGGCATCCCCGCCTCGTACCGCCACATGGACGGCTTCGGCTCGCACACGTACCAGTGGACGAACGCCGAGGGCGAGGCCTTCTTCGTCAAGTACCACTTCAAGACGAACCAGGGCATCCGCTGCCTGTCCTCGGACCAGGCCGCGGAGATCGCGGGCAAGGACGCCAACTCGCACCAGACGGACCTGCTCCAGGCCATCGAGCGCGGCGTCAACCCGTCCTGGACCCTGTACGTCCAGGTCATGCCGGCCGCCGAGGCCGCGGACTACCGCTTCAACCCCTTCGACGTCACGAAGGTGTGGCCGCACGCGGACTACCCGCTGCAGCGCGTGGGCCGGCTGGTCCTGGACCGCAACCCGGACAACGTCTTCGCCGAGGTCGAGCAGGCCGCGTTCTCGCCGAACAACTTCGTTCCCGGCATCACGGCCTCCCCGGACAAGATGCTCCAGGGCCGCCTGTTCGCCTACGCGGACGCGCACCGCTACCGCCTGGGCGTCAACCACACCCAGCTCCCGGTGAACGCGCCGAAGAACGCGCCGGCCGACAACTACGGCCGGGACGGCTTCTACGCCACCCGCTACGGCTCGCGCCACGACAAGAACTACGAGCCCAACTCGTACGACGGTCCCGCGCAGACGGACGCCCCGCTGGGCGCCCCGGCCGAGGTCTCCGGCTGGACGGGCACCTACGCCTACGCCCAGCACGTCAAGGACGACCACTTCTTCCAGGCCGGTGAGCTCTACCGCCTGATGTCGTCCGACGAGAAGGACCGCCTGATCGCCAACATCGCCGGCGGCCTCTCCCAGGTCTCCCGCGACGACGTGATCGAGAAGAACCTCGCGCACTTCCACGCGGCCGACCCGGAGTACGGCAAGCGCGTCGAAGAGGCTGTTCGCAGCCTGCGTGAGGACCAGTAATTCCCTGACTGCGGAAGGGGTCTGACGGGAGGTCAGGCCCCGACCGCTGTCCTTGCCGTCGGCCCGAAATGAGGGGTGGCCGGCGGCAAGGACCGATACGGGGCCCGCGGTGGCGGGTGAGCCAGTGCGGTGGTGAAGGCCGGCGCGTCTCTCCTTCTTGACCTGAGAGAAGGAGCGCGCGGCGGCTCATCGCCCCCACCGCGGCCTCTTTCGCACGAGGTTGCACGTGTGCCGAACCAGGGCGCGGAGTACGGACGGTCCCGTACTCCGCGCCCTTCGCCGTACCCCCACCTTCCGAGCCCGCCGCTCAGCCTCCGGCCCCCTGGCCAAGGGCAACCATCGCCCAGCGCCCAGCCTCCAGCGCCCAGCCCCCTCGGACATCGCAGCCACCCCGCCGCCTCCATCCCCTCGGACGTCGCAGCCGCCTTGCCGCCTCAGCCCCCTTGGGCGACGGGGCCGCCCCAAGGGGGCGAGGGGGGTACCCCCTGCTCGAGCGAAGCCGAGAGCTCGGGGGAGGGCGGGCAAGGGGGCGGCCCCTCCCGCTCCCGGCCCACCCCCGTCCCGCCCCCTCCCCACCGGCTTCCACCCCCTCGTCGCCGCGCCCCTCCCCCCGGCCACAGGCCCCGCCATGGCCGCCGGTCACGGCCCCCGGCCCCGCCGGTCCCCCGGCCAGCGCACCCCGCCACGCCCCACCTCACCCCCCCGGCAACGCAACGCGAAGGGGGCCGGCACGCCACCATGGCGTACCGGCCCCCTTCAAGGGCGCGTGCTGCGCGCTACTGCCCCACGAACGGCCGCACCGCGGTCGGCGCATGCCCCGGCTCCGTCACGACGTCCTCCCACTCGTTGACGGCGTCGATGCCCGCACCGCTCATCGAGATGTTGGTGACGCGCTCCAGGATGGCCTCGACCACGACCGGCACCCGGAACTCCTGGGCCAGCTTCTTCGCCTCCTCGAAGGCGGGCAGCAGCTGGTCCGGCTCGGTGACGCGGATGGCCTTGCAGCCGAGGCCCTCGACCACCTTGACGTGGTCGACGCCGTAGACGCCCAGCTCCGGCGAGTTGATGTTCTCGAACTCCAGGTTGACCTGGAAGTTGATGTCCAGGTTCCGCTGGGCCTGGCGGATGAGGCCCAGGTAGGAGTTGTTCACCAGGACGTGGACGTACGGGATCCGGTGCTGCGCGCCGACGGCCAGCTCCTCCAGCATGAACTGGAAGTCGTAGTCGCCGGAGAGCGCGACGACCTGGCCCTCCGGGTCGGCGGTGGCGACGCCGAGCGCGGCCGGGATGGTCCAGCCGAGCGGGCCCGCCTGGCCGCAGTTGATCCAGTGACGCGGCTTGTAGACGTGCAGCATCTGCGCGCCGGCGATCTGCGAGAGGCCGATGGTGGTGACGTACCGGGTCTCGGGGCCGAAGGCGCGGTTCATCTCCTCGTACACGCGCTGCGGCTTGAGCGGCACATTGTCGAAGTGCGTACGGCGCTGGAGCTTGGCCTTGCGGTCCTGGGTGGAGGCGGCCCACGCGCTGCGGTCGGGCAGCCTGCCCGCGGCCTTCAGCTCCTTGGCGACCTCGACGAAGAGCTCCAGGGCGGCCTTGGCGTCGGAGGCGATCCCGTAGTCCGGCGCGAAGATCTTGCCGAGCTGGGTGGGCTCGATGTCGACGTGGACGAACTTGCGGCCCTCGGTGTAGACGGCCAGGTCGCCGGTGTGGCGGTTGGCCCAGCGGTTGCCGATGCCGAGGACGAAGTCGGACTCCAGGAAGTTCGCGTTGCCGTAGCGGTGCGAGGTCTGCAGGCCCACCATGCCGGCGTTGAGCTCGTGGTCGTCGGGGACGATGCCCCAGCCCATGAGGGTCGGGATGACGGGCGTGCCGGTCAGCTCGGCGAACTCCAGCAGCAGGTCGGAGGCGTCGGCGTTGATGACGCCGCCGCCGGCGACGATCAGCGGGCGCTCGGACTCCAGCAGGAAGGAGAGGGCCTTCTCGACCTGGGGGCGGGTCGCGACCGGCTTGTAGACCGGCAGCGGCTGGTACGTCTCGGGGTCGAACTCGATCTCGGTGAGCTGCACATCGATCGGCAGGTCGATGAGGACCGGTCCCGGCCGGCCGGAGCGCATCAGGTGGAAGGCCTCCTGGAACACGCCCGGGACCTGCGCGGCCTCCAGGACGGTGGTGGCCTTCTTGGTGACCGGCTTGGCGATCGAGGCGATGTCGACGGCCTGGAAGTCCTCCTTGTGGAGCTTCGCGACCGGGGCCTGGCCGGTGATGCACAGGATCGGGATCGAGTCCGCGATGGCCGAGTAGAGGCCGGTGATCATGTCGGTGCCGGCGGGGCCCGACGTACCGATGCAGACGCCGATGTTGCCGGCGTTGCTGCGGGTGTAGCCCTCCGCCATGTGGGAGGCGCCCTCGACGTGGCGGGCGAGCGTGTGCTTGATCCCGCCGCCCGTCTGGAGGGCCTTGTAGAAGGGGTTGATCGCCGCGCCGGGCACGCCGAACGCGTGGCTGACGCCTTCGCGCTTGAGGATCTCAACAGCCGCGAGGGCGGCGGTCATACGGGGCATCGGGTCACTCCTGTGCTTCAGGCCGGGTTTCCGTAATGCGGAATAACTGTTCTGCTATGTGGAAGCAACATAGGATGCGGAGGTGCCGCCGTCAAGGGAGGAGTCCACGGAACGGGAGCGGCGCGCATGGCGGACCGCACAAAGGGGCACGCCGGAAACCGGGAAGGCCGCACGGAGGGGTCCACGGACCGAAACGTCGGCGGAAAAGACGTGAAGTACCTGCCAAGGCTTCACAGTTGGTGTGACCATGGAGTGACACAGCGCATCAGTCGTTCCTGCGTTCACGCCCGGTCGCGCACCGCCGGACGTGCCCGCCGGACGCGACGTTCCGGAGGTCCCCCCATGGGAAGCAGCGTGCCGGTGCGGTGCCCCGCCTGCCGCCGTGACCACGCGTACGAACCGCCCGTCTTCCCCTGCGCGTGCGGCGCGCCGCTGGCCCCGCCGCTCCAGCGCGGCGCGCCGGCGCAGCCCATCACGCACCGGACCTGGACGGACTCCTGGGTGACGGTCCGCTGCCCCGCCTGCGGCCGCACCGACCAGTGGCCGCAACCGGAGCTGGGCTGCGGCTGCGGCACGGTGCTGCGCATCCCGGTCCGCCCCGCCCCGACCGTGCCCCCGGCCGCCGGGGCCGCCGGGCCCCCGGTGACGCGCCCCGAGCCGCTCCGCACGGACGAGGTCCTGGCCGGTGCGGCGGACCGCGAGGCGGACCCCGACGCCCCGCGGGAGCGCTCCCGCGCCCCCCGCCCGCCCTTCCGTCCCCTGACCATCCGCACCGCCCGGGACGCCGTCACCGCGGCCGCGCTCTACCTGAAGTGGCTCGGCTTCCGGGGCATCCTGCAGTCCCCCGAGCACCCGGCGTCGGGCATCGACCTGCGGGCGCCCGGCCTGGTCGCACAGGTCGACCCGAGCACGGAGCCGTCCACGCTGCGCGACGTGGAGTGCCTGTGGCTGCACGGGCTGAACCAGTCGGCCGTCGCGGTCTTCTTCTCCCTGACGGGGTACGAGCCGGCGGCCCGGGCCCGCGCGGAGGAACTGGGCGTCCCGCTGTTCGTCCTCGACCTCACCGGCACCCCGAAACCGGCCACCCGCGCCGCCGACGACCTGGCGGGCAGCAGCACGGGCCCGGCGGGCGGCTGACGGGACGGGAAAGCCGCCGGCGGAAGCGGGTGCGCCCCCGGCGTCCGCGCGATACTCGACTCATGTCAGCACTTCGCCCCCGGCCGCGGACGCGGCCCGTGCCCGTCGGGGCGCGCTCCGCGATCCGGCTCGCCCGGGCCGCCGAGCTGCCCCTGCTCCAGGAGATCGAACGGGCGGCCGGTGAGCCGTTCCGGGACATCGGCATGACGGAGGTCGCCGACGACGACCCGCCGTCGCTCGATTTCCTGACTCTCTATCAACTCGACGCCCGAGCCTGGGTGTTCACCGACCCGTCCGACGTCCCCGGCGGGTACCTCATCTGGCAGGAGGTGGACGGCGCGGCCCACATCGACCAGGTGTCCGTGCATCCGCGCCTCGCCCGCCAGGGCGCGGGCCGGGCCCTGATCTCCCGTCTCGCCGAGGAGTCGGGCCTCCCCGCCCTCACCCTGACGACCTTCGCCCGGGTCCCGTGGAACGCCCCGTACTACGCACGCCTCGGCTTCCGCACCCTCGCCGACGCCGAACTCACCCACGGCCTGCGGGAGATCGTCGCCGAGGAGGCGTCGATGGGCCTCGACCGCTGGCCGCGGGTGTGCATGCGCCGCGAGGGGACGGGGCCGGTGGGCCTCAGCTTCCGTACCGCTCCCTGAGTTCCACCTTGCGGACCTTGCCGCTGACGGTCATCGGGAAGGCGTCCAGGACCTCGACCCGGCGCGGGATCTTGTAGTGCGCGAGCCTGCCTTCGCAGTGGGCGGCGATCTCGTCCCGGGTCGGGGGGTCGGCGGGGTCCCGCGGCACGACGCAGGCCAGGATCTCCTCGCCGTAGCGTGCGTCGGGGACGCCGACCACCTGGACGTCGGCGATCTTCGGGTGGGCGTGGAGGAACTCCTCGATCTCTCGCGGGTACACGTTCTCGCCGCCGCGGATGATCATGTCCTTGATGCGGCCGACGATCTGGACGCAGCCGTCCTCGCGCATCGTGGCGAGGTCGCCGGTGTGCATCCAGCGGGCGGGGTCGACGACCTCGGCCGTGCGGCCGGGGTCGTCCCAGTAGCCGAGCATCACGCTGTAGCCGCGGGTGCAGAGTTCGCCCGAGGAGCCGCGGGGCACGGTGGCGCCGGTGGCCGGGTCGACGATCTTGACCTCCAGGTGGGGCAGGACGCGGCCGACGGTGCCGGTGCGGCGTTCGAGGTCGTCGTCGCGCCGGGTCTGGGTGGCGACGGGCGAGGTCTCGGTCATGCCGTAGCAGATGGACACCTCCGCCATGTGCATCTCGGCGACGACCCGCTTCATGACCTCCGTCGGGCAGGGGGAACCGGCCATGATCCCGGTGCGCAGGGTGGAGAGGTCGTAGGCGGCGAAGTCGGGGAGGTTCAGCTCGGCGATGAACATGGTGGGGACGCCGTAGAGGGAGGTGCAGCGCTCGTCCTGGACCGCGCGCAGGGTGGCGGCGGGGTCGAAGGAGGGGGCGGGGATGACGACGCAGGCCCCGTGGGAGGTGGCGGCGAGGTTGCCCATGACCATGCCGAAGCAGTGGTAGAAGGGCACCGGCAGGCAGATGCGGTCGTGTTCGTCGTAGCCGATGGTCTCGCCGACGAAGTAGCCGTTGTTGAGGATGTTGTGGTGGGAGAGGGTGGCGCCCTTGGCGAAGCCGGTGGTGCCGGAGGTGTACTGGATGTTGATCGGGTCGTCGCAGGACAACTCGGCGGCGCGCGCCTCCAGTTCGGCCTCCCCGGCCGGGTCCGCGAGGAGCGCGTCCCAACTCGGGTCGCCGATGTGGTGGACGGAGCGCAGGCTCGGGCAGCGGCCGGCGGCCTCGGCGGCGAGGGCCCGGTAGTCGCTCCTCTTGTGCGTGCGGGAGGCGACGAGGAGGGAGACGCCCGCCTGGTCGATGACGTACGCCAACTCGTGCGATCGGTAGGAGGGGTTGATGTTCACCAGGATCGCCCCGATGCGGGCGGTGGCGTACTGGAGCAGGGTCCACTCCGGGCAGTTCACCGCCCAGATGCCGACCCGGTCACCCTTCCCGACGCCCCGGGCGAGCAGTCCGCGCGCCAGCTCGTCGACGTCCGCGCGCAGTTGCCGGTACGTCCACCGCCTGCCGGACGGCACGTCGACGAGTGCCTCCCGGTCGGGGAAGGCGGCCGCGGTGCGCAGCAGGTTGGCGCCGATGGTGTCGCCGGTGAGGGGGACGGAGCCGGTTCCATGGGCGTACGACAGCGGCTCCCGGCCGGGCGCCGAAGCGTGGATCCCCTTCTCCCGCATCTCAGTTGACCTCCCGGTCCAGGCCCGTCCAGTACGGTTCGCGCAGTTTGAACTTCTGGATCTTGCCGGTGGCGGTGCGCGGGATCTCCGACCGGAACTCCACCGACGTCGGGGCCTTGTAGCCGCCGATCCGCTCCTTGCAGTGGGCGATGATGGCGGCCTCGTCGGCGTCCGCGCCCTCCGCGAGGACGACCAGCGCCTTGACGGTCTCCCCCCACTTCTCGTGCGGAACGCCGATGACGGCGACCTCGGCGACGGAGGGATGGCTGAAGACGACGTCCTCGACCTCGATCGAGGAGACGTTCTCGCCGCCGGTGATGATGACGTCCTTCTTGCGGTCCGAGATCGTGAGGTGGCCGTCGTCCGGGTCGAGGAAGCCGCCGTCGCCGGTGTGGAACCAGTCGTCGGCGAGGGCTTCCGCCGTCTCCTCCGGCTTCTCCCAGTACGCGTCCAGTACGACGTTGGAGCGGGCCAGCACCTCGCCCGACTCGGCCACCCGGAGCTTCACGCCGAGGGCCGGAACGCCCGCCCGGGACAGCTTGCGGGCGCGCTCCTCGGCGGGCAGGGCCTCGTCGGCGGGCCGGGTGCGGTTGAAGGTGAGGAGCGGGGAGGTCTCGGTGAGGCCGTAGATCTGGGTGAACTCCCAGCCCAGCTCCTCGCCCATGCGCCGGATGGTGCGGGTGGGCGGCGGGGCGCCCGCGCAGACGACCCGGACCCGGTCGCGGCCCGGGATCTCGCCCTCCCAGGACGCGGCGGCGTCCAGGACCGCGTTCCAGACCGCGGGCGCGCCGCACATCAGCGTCACCCCGTGCTCCCGCACCCGCCGCAGGATCTCCGCGCCGTCGACCTTGCGCAGCACGACCTGCTTGGCCCCGAGCCCGGCCATGACGAACGGCATCCCCCACCCGTTGCAGTGGAACATCGGCAGGGTGTGCAGGTAGACGTCGCGCTCCCAGGCGCGGGTGTGCAGGCCGAAGGTCAGCCCGTTCACCCAGATGTTGCGGTGGGTGAGCTGCACCCCCTTGGGGCGGGCGGTCGTCCCCGAGGTGTAGTTGATGGTCGCGGTGGCGTCCTCGTCGGGCCGGGACCAGGGGCGCGGCTCGACTCCGTACCGCATCAGCTCGGTGTCGCTCTGCTCGCCGAGCACGAAACGGTGACGGGCCTTCACCCCGCTGAGCGCGTCGTCGAGTTCGGGGTCGACGAGCAGCACTTGGGCGCCGCTCTGGCGGACCATGTAGGCGATCTCCTCCGGTTTCAGCCGAAAGTTGATCGGCACGCAGATCCGTCCGCTCGTCGGGACGG
The DNA here is from genome assembly GCF_044751045.1 of Streptomyces sp. NPDC088745. Lineage (NCBI taxonomy): Bacteria > Bacillati > Actinomycetota > Actinomycetes > Kitasatosporales > Streptomycetaceae > Streptomyces > Streptomyces sp. NPDC088745. The sequence goes on along the minus strand of NZ_JBIVLB010000004.1, from coordinate 486,608 downwards.
CGAACAGCAGCTCCAGCAGCCGCGCCGAGTTGTGGCTGACGACGGCGATCCGTTCGCCCTCGCCGACGCCGAGCGCGTCGAACCCGGCCTGCCAGGCACGCACCCGGGTCGCCAGTTCGCCGTACGTGGACGTGGGAACGGGCGGCGCGGGCTGGCGGGGTTCGTCGATCACGCCGGGGCTGGAGGCGAATCCCAGCTCGGCGCGGTCGAGGAAGTCGGAGATGGTCATCGGCGTCCGCATCGTGCTCTCCCTGTGTCGGCCCTGGTCGCTAACATCCTGTTCCAGTGGCCTGGATCTCACTACCCCCGAACGGGGGTGGAAGGGAGCGCACGTGAGGGACGTTTCCGGCATGTCCGGGGCGGGGCGGCGTCACCCGGGCCGTGCTTCGGGGGCGCACGCCGCCGAGATGCGGGCCGCGCTGCTGCGGCTGCGGCGGGTCACCGGCGTCCCGGTCGCGTTCGGCGGGCTGCTGACCGGGCCGGCCGAGCTGTGCATCGCGGAGCTGAGCGGGGCCTCCACCCGTGCCCTGGAGGGGCTGCTCGTCTCCTCGGGCATCGGGCTCGGCGGCAAGTCGATCGCGCTGAGACGCCCGTGCGCGGTCACCGAGTACCTCTCCTCGCGGCACATCAGTCACGAGTACGACGCGGCGGTCACCGCGGAGGGCCTGCGCTCGGTGATCGCGGTGCCGGTGATCGTGCGGCGGCGGGTGCGCGGCGTCCTGTACGCGGCCCTGCGCACCCCGCAGTCCCTCGGTGACCGGGCGGCGGGCGCGGTGCTGGACGCGGCGCGCGAGGTGGAGCAGTCGCTCGCGGTACGGGACGAGGTGCGCCGCCTGCTGGAGGTGGCGCGGGAACCGGGTGCGGGGGCCGGTGCGTGGGAGGAGGTCCGGGAGGCGCACGGCGAGCTGCGCGCGCTCGCGCCGCGCATCGTGGACCCGGAGCTCCGGGCGGAACTCCTCGCCGTGTGCGGGAGGTTGGCGGGAACGTGCCGCGACGGGGAGCCGGCCGGATACGACGTGGTGCTCACCCCGCGCGAGACGGACGTGCTGGTGTGCGTGGCCTCGGGCGCGACGAACGCGGCGGCGGGCGAGAAGCTGGGGCTGCGGCCGGAGACGGTGAAGGGCTATCTGCGCTCCGCGATGCGGAAGCTGGGGTCGCACACCAGGCTGGAGGCGGTGGTGGCGGCCCGCCGGGCGGGACTGCTGCCCTAGCTAGCCTTCGAGCGCGCGGGCGAGCAGTCCGGCCAGTTCGTCGCATCGCTCCGGGGACACCCACTCCGCCTCGGGCCGGGCCAGGTACCCGAACACGGCGGGCCCGCACCGGTCGGCGGGCTGGTCGGCCATGCGGGGCACGACGTGGAAGTGGGCGTGCCCGAAGCCTTCTGCCTCGGCGAACTGGACCACGTACGACTTCACGCACCCGGTGACCTCCCGCAGCGCCCGCGACAGCCGCACCTGCCACAGGCCGAGGGAGGCGGCCTCGGCGTCGGTGAGGTCGTGGACGGCGGTGACGTGCCGCCGGGGCAGCAGGACGAGCCAGCCGGGCAGCGCGGAGTTGAAGGCGAGGACGACCCGCCAGTGCTCGTCCCGGGCGACGCGTTCCCGGGGCGGGGCGTCCGGGAGGCGGGCCTCCTGGGCGCAGGGATAGCAGTCGGTCGCGGGGTTCGGCATGGGCCGAGCTTAGGGATCGCGGCGTAAGGCGCATGTCATGCGCGCCGGGGCGGGGACCGGCCCGGTGGCCGGCCCCCGTGAAGCACTGGGGCGACCTCACCGGTCACGGGGACGCCGTGCCCCGGAGGCGCTCCGCCGGCCCTGTCGGCCGCGCCGTCAGAGCCGTGAACCCGGTTCGAGGTAGCGGTAGTTCGCCGTGCCCTGTTCCGCCAGCCAGCCGTTCGCGCTGGCCAGGCCGCGGGAGTTGAGCTGGGCGTCGTGGATGCCGAGGGCGCGTTCCGGGCGGAGGGCGCGGGTGAAGTCGATGGCCTCGCTCATGCGCATCCAGGGGGCGTGCAGCGGGACCAGCAGGGTTTCGACCGGGGCGTCGGGGGTGTGGAACGAGTCGCCGGGGTGGTAGACGGCGTCCTCGATCAGATAGCCGAGGTTGGCGCAGTCCGGGAGGTCGCCGTAGATGGGGGCGTGGACGCCGCCGTGGGCCGTGACGCGGAAGCCGGCGGCGGTGAAGGCGTCGCCCGGCCCGACCTCGGTGACGGGGAGGTCCGGGAGGCCGGGCAGCGCGGCGCCCTCGGGGGCGTACACCGGAATGTCCAGGCCGCGCAGGTGCGAGGCGTCGATGTGGTCGGCGTGTTCGTGGGTGACGAGGACCGCGTCCGCGCCCCGCAGCGCTTCGGGCTCGCTCCAGGCGCCGGGGTCGATGACCAGGACGCCGAGGCCTTCCCGTTCCAGGCGGACGCAGGAGTGGGTGAACTTGGTGAGGCGCATGGGAGAGACGTTATGTCCGCGGCAGGCGCCTCACAGACGATTTCGGTCAGACCGCGGGGCGTTCGCCCAGTGCGCTGCCCGCCGGCCAGTCGGACCAGGAGAGGTTCCAGTCGCCGTAGCCGTTGCCGAAGCCGTAGCCGTTGCCGAAGTGGTCCATCGGCTTGCCGGTCGTTCCGGTGGCCTCGATGACGTCGCCGACGCGGCTGAGGCCGTACAGCCACTTGGCGTCGGCCTCCGACATGCCGATGCAGCCGTGACTGACGTTCTCCTTGCCGAAGGACTCCGCGTGGTCGGGGGCGGCGTGGAGGTACTCGCCGCTGACCGTCTCGCGCATGCTCCAGTCGTACGGGGCGTAGTAGCCGTCCGGGCTGTCGCGCGGGACGCCGATGGTGCGCGAGTCCATGAGGACGCGGCCGTCCTTGGAGAGGATCGTCTTGATGCCCTCGCGGGTCTTGAAGCGCTTCTCGCCGCCGCTGACGGGGATGGTCCGCAGCGTCCGGCCGTCGCGGACCACGGTCATGGTGTGGGCGGCCAGGTCGACCTTGCTGATCATGGAGTCGCCGGTGGTGAAGGAGAGCCTGCGGTAGCGGTCGACCGCGGTGCCGTCGGCGAGCTTCACGTGGGACAGCCGGGCGTCGAGCGTCACCCTGGTGCGGGCGGGCCAGTAGTGCTCGGGGCGGAAGTGGACCAGGGTGTCGCCCTTGGACTCCGTCCAGTGCCAGGCGCCGGTGAGCGGGGTGGAGGCGGTGACCGCGAGGGCGCCCTCGATGCCCGCGCGGAGCGACGCGTCGACCTTCTGGCCCGGGAAGACCAGGGCGAGCGGCTGGCCGACGCCGACCGTGCTGCCGTCCAGCGGGGCGATCCGCGGGGCGGCCGTGCGGCGCGGCGCGGCGCGGCCAGCCTCTCGGCGGGCGGGGCGGGTTCCGCGCCCGGCGCGGGGGTGGCGGCGGGGGCCTTGGGCTCGACGTCGGCGACCGGCACCTGGTCCGTGGGGGTGAGGGCCCGGCTCCCCTCCGCCGCGCAGGCCGTGGCGGCGAGGGCGAGCGCCGCCGCCACGACGGGTGTGCGGACGGCGGACGTGACGGTGCGGCGCATTCTTCCCCGTACCTCCGGGAGACCGGGCACGGCCGGGGTTCGACCGGCCGGTCCCTCACGGCAGGAGGCCCGCCGCACCGCCTCCGGGGGCCGAAGGTCCCGCATCGGACGCCGTTGGGCCCGCTCGCCCTTCCGCGTCCGCTTCTCGTACGAGATCCGGGGTGCGGCCCGGTGCCGGGCGGGCGGGAGCGGGGTCGGGCCCGGGTGCGGGTGCCGCTCGCCCTCCGACCGGTCCGGACCGCTGGGTCAACCCCGTGCCGCCGCGCCGTGGGTCATCCGACAGAGTGAACTTCCGGAGTGCGGCGGGGGCTTCCGGGCCCGCCCCCCGTCCGGGCGCACGCCGTGGGGTCCGCTTCAGTCCGTGTGCTTCCAGCGTGCCCAGAACGGCAGCACGAACCAGCACAGCAGGTACCAGGCGAACACCCCTGCGACGAGCCACGGCGCGAACGAGTCGTGCGTGACCACCCGCATCACCAGCAGCAGCGCCGAGCACAGGGTGGCCAGCAGCAGGACCAGGCCGAGGAAGGTGAGCCGGGACGCCCAGGTGACGGCCTTGTGCTTGATCCGGCGGCCCGAGACGATCCGGTGGAAGGAGACCGGGCCGATGAGTGCGCCGGTGGCGGTCGAGCCGAGGATCACCGTGAGGATGTAGATGTTCTTGTCGGTCTCGGAGATGTCCTGGAAGATCGGCGTGAACACCACCGTGAGCAGGAAGCCGAAGAGGATCTGCACCCCGGTCTGGGCCACCCGGATCTCCTGGACCAGCTCCGACCACTGCCGGTCGGCGCGCTCGTCCTCGCTCTCGGAGCGGCCCCGCGGGCGGGCGTCCCGCTCGTCCTGGTCCCCGGAGCGGCCAGGCGGGCGCTCAGCCCGCTCGGCCCCGTCCTCGGAGCGGCCCCGGGAACCCCCGGCCCGCTCCTCGTCGGAGGCGCCCCTGGGGCGGTCCTCCCGCTGTCCGGTCTCCGCCTCTGGCATGTCCCGACCCTCCTCGCGCCTGACCCGCTGCCGCGCACCGTGCCCGCCCGTATCGAGCATGCAATCGAACGCATACCCTTTCGAGCGGCAGCTATGAGCTCACGCGCGCCCTCGCTCGCCGTCCGACCCGTGTGGGCGCGGAATGACGAGCAGGGGAACGGCAAAAATTGTCGTATGGCAACTGTGGCACCATGACCCACGGAACGCCCGTTCGGAAGTGAGCTGGTCGTACTGGTGCCGCCCCCTGCGCGGGCTGGTACAGAGCACGTCACAAAGGGGTGGGTCAGACCATGGGAACAACGGGTTCCGAAACGGGCGGACGTCCCGACGCCGCCGCGACGGCGGACGGGGTGGACGCCGCGTCGCAGCTCGCGGGCGCGCAAGCGCCCCCGTCGGGCACGGCCGACGGCGCCGCGGACGCGACGAGCGGCACAGCGCCCGACGCGGTCGGAGCGACGCCCGACATGGCCGGAGCGACGTCCGGCGCGGTCGACACGGCGTCCGGTGCCACGCGTACGACGTCCCGCGCCGGCAGCGCGGGCCCCGCCGCGTCCGGCGTCGGTGACTCCTCCCTCACGGGCGTCTCCCCGGCCCCCCGTGCGCCCCGCGCCAAGACCACGCGCAGCCGTACCGGCACGGGAACCGAGCCCGGCACCGCCTCCGCCAAGCCCCGGGCCGCCCGCCGCACCCCCGCGAAGGCGAAGACGGCCGGGGTCACCACCGTCCCCGTGCCGGTCCTCCCCAACGGGCACTCCCCGCACTCCGACGGCTCCGTCGGCGAGCCCGAGCTGCGCCAGTTGCTGGCCGGGCTGACCGCCGTGCGCGACGGAGACTTCGGCACCCGGCTACCCGACGACCGCGACGGCCTCCTGGGCGAGATCGCGCAGGTCTTCAACGGCATGGTCGACCAGCTCTCGCTCTTCACCTCCGAGGTGACCCGCGTCGCCCGCGAGGTCGGCACCGACGGCCGGCTCGGCGGCCAGGCCGAGGTGCCGGGCGTGGACGGCACCTGGAAGGACCTCACCGACTCCGTCAACGCGATGGCGGGCAACCTCACCACCCAGGTGCGGGACATCGCCCAGGTCGCCACCGCCGTGGCCAAGGGCGACCTGACCCGCAAGATCGACGTGGACGCGCAGGGCGAGATCCACGAGCTCAAGAACACCATCAACACCATGGTCGACCAGCTCTCCTCCTTCGCCGACGAGGTCACCCGCGTCGCCCGCGAGGTCGGCACCGAGGGGCGGCTCGGCGGCCAGGCCGACGTGCAGGGCGTCTCGGGCACCTGGAAGGACCTCACCGAGTCCGTCAACGTCATGGCGAACAACCTGACCTCCCAGGTGCGCAACATCGCCCAGGTCACCACCGCCGTGGCCAAGGGCGACCTCTCGCAGAAGATCCGGGTCGACGCCCGTGGCGAGATCCTGGAGCTGAAGGAGACCATCAACACGATGGTCGACCAGCTCTCGGCCTTCGCCGACGAGGTCACCCGCGTCGCCCGCGAGGTCGGCACCGAGGGCAACCTGGGCGGCCAGGCGACCGTGCGCGGCGTCTCCGGCACCTGGAAGGACCTCACCGACAACGTCAACGTGATGGCGTCCAACCTGACCGGCCAGGTGCGCTCGATCGCGCAGGTCGCGACCGCCGTGGCCAAGGGCGACCTCTCGCAGAAGATCAACGTCGAGGCGAAGGGCGAGGTCGCCGCGCTCGCGGGTGTGATCAACACCATGGTCACGACCCTGTCGGCCTTCGCCGACGAGGTCACCCGCGTCGCCCGCGAGGTCGGCACCGAGGGCATCCTCGGCGGCCAGGCCCACGTGCCGCACGTGGCGGGCACCTGGAAGGACCTCACCGACAACGTCAACTCGATGGCGAACAACCTCACCGGGCAGGTCCGCAACATCGCCCAGGTGACCACCGCCGTCGCCCAGGGCGACCTCACCCGCAAGATCGACGTGGACGCCCGGGGCGAGATCCTGGAGCTCAAGACCACCATCAACACCATGGTCGACCAGCTCTCCTCCTTCGCCGCCGAGGTCACCCGGGTGGCCCGCGAGGTGGGCTCCGAGGGCCGCCTCGGCGGCCAGGCCGAGGTGGAGGGCGTCTCCGGGACGTGGAAGCGCCTCACCGAGAACGTCAACGAGCTGGCCGGGAACCTCACCCGGCAGGTGCGCGCCATCGCCGAGGTCACCAGCGCCGTCGCCGAGGGCGACCTGACCCGCTCCATCACGGTGGACGCGTCCGGCGAGGTGTCCGAGCTCAAGGACAACATCAACTCGATGGTGGAGTCCCTGCGCGAGACCACCCGCGCCAACCAGGAGCAGGACTGGCTCAAGACCAACCTGGCCCGGATCTCCGGCCTGATGCAGGGGCAGCGCGACCTGACCGTCGTCGCCGAGCTGATCATGGACGAGCTGACGCCGCTGGTCGGCGCGCAGTACGGCGCCTTCTACCTGGCGCACGACACCGGCCGCCATCCCGAGCTCGAACTCATCGGCTGGTACGGGCACTTCATGAGCTCCCAGGACCGTCCGGTCCGCTTCGAGCTGGGCCAGTCGCTGGTCGGGCAGGTGGCCCGCAGCCGCCGCACGATCGCCGTGGACGAGCTGCCGTCGGGGTACGTCACCGTGTCGTCCGGCCTCGGGTCGGCGGACGCGCGCAGCCTGCTGGTGCTGCCGATCGCCGTCGAGGGCCAGGTGCTCGGGGTGATCGAGCTGGCCTCGGTGGGCGGGTTCACTCCCGTGCACCGGGACTTCCTGGAGCAGTTGATGGAGACGGTCGGCGTCAACGTCAACACGATCGTCGCCAACGCCCGCACCGACGAGCTGCTCGGCGAGTCGCAGCGACTGGCGGCCGAGTTGCAGTCGCGTTCGGAGGAACTCCAGTCGCAGCAGGAGGAGTTGCAGCACTCCAACGCCGAACTGGAGGAGAAAGCGGCTCTCCTGGCGTCCCAGAACCGGGACATCGAGGCCAAGAACCTGGAGATCGAGCAGGCGCGGCAGGAGCTGGAGGACCGCGCGCAGCAGCTCTCCATCGCCTCGAAGTACAAGTCGGAGTTCCTGGCGAACATGAGCCACGAGCTGCGCACCCCGCTCAACTCCCTCTTGATCCTGGCCCAGTTGCTCGCCCAGAACCCGACCCGCAACCTCTCGGCCAAGCAGGTCGAGTACGCGGGCGTCATCCACTCGGCGGGCTCCGACCTGCTCCAGTTGATCAACGACATCCTCGACCTGTCGAAGGTCGAGGCGGGCAAGATGGACGTCAACCCGGAGCCGGTCGGGCTGCGCAAGCTGCTCGACTACGTGGAGGCCACCTTCCGGCCGATGACCGCGCAGAAGGGCCTGGACTTCCGGATCAGCGTCGCGCCGGGCGCCCCGGCCGAGCTGGTCACGGACGACTCCCGGCTGCGTCAGGTGCTGCGCAACCTGCTGTCCAACGCGGTGAAGTTCACCGAGGCGGGCGCGGTGGAGCTGCGCATCGACCCGGCGGTCGGCGCGGATCTGCCGCCGCTGGTGCGTCCGCACGGCCCGGCGGTCGCGTTCCGCGTGATGGACACCGGCATCGGCATCGCCGAGCAGCAGCTCGAAGCGATCTTCGGGGCGTTCCAGCAGGCGGACGGCACGACGAGCCGCAAGTACGGCGGCACGGGCCTGGGCCTGTCCATCAGCCGCGAGATGGCGCACCTGCTCGGCGGCGCGATCCAGGTCAGCAGCGCGCCCGGCGAGGGCTCGACCTTCACCCTGTACATCCCCGTCGCCCGCTTCGAGTCGCCCAGCGCGTACGCCGACCCGGCGGACAAGGAGCGGGAGACCGCGTCGCCGGGCGTGCCCTCCCCCGCCGTGCCCGCCCAGCAGCGCAGGCTGCTGGTGATAGAGGACCGGCCGCGCGGGCTGCTGTCGCTGGTCGCGGAGAGCGCGGTCTCGGAGCTGGGCGACGGGTCGCTGCCCGACGCACGGGGTCCGGTGCACGTGCGTACCGCGGTCGGCCCGGAGGAGGCGGCGGCCGCCCTGGCCTCCGACCCGTGCCACTGCGTCGTCATCGGCCTGGACATGCCCGACGGCTCCGCGATGCGGCTGCTGGCCGCGCTGGACGGCGATCCGGCGCTGCGCCAGGTCCCCGTGCTCGCGCACCACACCCGGCCGCTGGAGGCGTCGCACGAGCGCCAGATCCTGGAGTGGTCGCGTTCCAAGCCGCTCGAACTCCTGCCCAGCCTCGACGAGTTGCGGGAGCGCATCGCCCTGCACCTGACGGCGGAGCGCCCCGCGGACGTGCTGCCGCTGGTGCGTCCCGCGGTCCTGCCCGCCGAGGTGCCGCGTCAGGCGGAGCCGGCGCCGGACGGCGGCCTGGATCTGTCCGGCCGGGTCGTGCTGGTGGTCGACGACGACGCCCGCAACGTGTACGCGCTGACCGGCATCCTCGAACTGCACGGCATGCGCGTCCTGCACGCCGACAACGGCCGCAAGGGTCTTGAGGTGCTCGCCCTGCACGGCGGGGTGGAGCTCATCCTGATGGACGTGATGATGCCGGAGATGGACGGGTACGCGGCGACCGCGGCGATCCGGGCCATGCCGGAGCACGCGGACCTGCCGATCATCGCGGTGACCGCGAAGGCCATGGAGGGCGACCGGGACAAGTGCCTGGCGGCGGGCGCGAGCGACTACATCACGAAGCCGGTGGACGCCGGCGACCTGGTGTCCCGCATGCGCACGTGGCTCGCCCGATGAGCGGGGAACAGCCCGCGTGCGGCCAGGACGCGGCGCTCCCGGCGGACGCCGCGCACACCCCCGGCGCGCCGGACGGGGCCCCCGCCCCGGCGGACGGGGAGGACGGGCACCCGACGACGGAGCCCGGTCCGGCCGGTCCGGTCCCGGCGGCGGACGCCGCCGCCGGGGCCCCCCGCCTCCCCGCGGAGCCTCGGTCCGGCGAGGAGAGCGGGCACTCGGGGGCGGCCGGAGCAGGCACGCCCCCCGACGGCCCGGCCGGGGCGGCGGTTCCCGGAACGCCTCCCGGCTCCGGGGCGGCCCCGGGCACGCCCCTCGGCCGCCCGGCCGCCGTCGGCGACCCCGCCGACCTGCCCGGGGCGGGTTTCCTCGCCAGTCATCCGCCCTACGGCCTGGACCTCGTCCCCGGCGCCGGCTTCCTCGCCGGTGTCGCGGCGCACGGGGCACGACCGGAGTCCGGGTTCCCTCCCGTCGGGGAGCCCTTCGACGGCGCAGGTGACCCCGCCCCCTTCCCGTCGGCCCGTGGCGCGCATCCCCCGCCCCGGCCGCTGGACGCCCTCGCGTCCACCATCGAGCAGTTGCGGCGGGACCTGACGCTCGCTCAGGAGTCGGCCGACGCACGGGCGTTGATCGGCATCGCCACCGGCATCCTGGTCGAGCGCGGACAGGGGGGCCCGGCGGAGTCCGCCCTGCACCTGGAGCACCTCGCCGAGTCCGCCCGCGTGCCCCTGCTGGAGCTCGCCGCCGACATCGTGAACGGGGCCGCCGGGGACCACGTGGCGGACGCGCTCCCGGCGTCCGCGTACCCGTCACCGTCCGCCCGGGACACCGGCGCCAAGCCCGGCACGGTGCTGCGGCTGCGGGCCGCCGAGACCGGGTCGATGACCGGCGACGCGCAGACCGCCGTGCAGTCCCTGTTCGAGCAGGCGCTCGCGCCGCTGGGGGCGAGCGCGCTGGCGCTGTGGGCCGCCGGGCGGGACGGCGCGCTGATACTGGCCGGACACGCGGGCTTCTCGCGCGGCGAGGCCGAGCGCTGGCGATACGTTCCCCCGGGCGTGGGGACCTGGTCGCAGCAGGTGCTCACCGAGCGCCGTCCGCGCTGGTACGGAACGCTGCCCGCCGGTGTCCCCGGCATCGGCCTGCGGCACGGCACCGACGGCGCGCGCAGCATCCTGCCCGCCGAGGTGGGCGGCCGCATCCTGGGCGTACTGGAGGTGTGCTGGCCGCAGCCGCAGCCGCCGCTGACGTCCGCGGCCACCCGGCAGCTCGACGCGCTGGCCGACCTGTGCGCGCACACCCTGCCGGGCACCGACGTGTCGGCCGTCTCGGCCGGATTCCCGCCGGACGAGCAGGCGGGCCCGCTCGCCGACCTCGCCGACGGCCTCCTGGACCCGGCGCTCGTGCTGCTGCCGCTGCTGGACGACCGCAACGAGGTGGTCGACTTCCACATCGCGTACGCCAACGAGCGCTTCGCCGACCTCGCGGGCCGCTCCCGGGCCGTACTGACGGGGATGCGCTGGCTGGAGGCGTATCCGCTGAGCGCCCATCAGGGCGGCCTGTACGAGCACCTGTTGCGGGTGCACGCGACGGGCGAGCCGTTCCGGGCCGGGCGGATGACGCTCAACTCCCAGGTGGACGAGGTCCCGTTGGTGTCGGTGGCCTCGGTGGGCGTCGGCCGGTACGGGGACAGCGTGCTGCTGAGCTGGCGGCTGGAGGACGAGGCCTCCCGGCTCGCCTCCCTGCTCCAGCACGCCCAACGCCTGGGCCGCATCGGCGGGTTCGAGGAGAACGCCGTCACCGGTGACATCCTGTGGAACGGCCAGCTCTTCACCCTGTTCGGGCTGCCGCCCACCTCCTCGCCCGTGCCGCTGGAGCGGCTGCACCACCACGCGCACGACGACGACTCGGTGGCCATCGGCCGCTTCCTGCGCACCCTGCTGCACCACCGCCACTCGGCGTCGACGGCCTTCCGGCTGCGCCGTGCCGACGGGGTGATGCGGCACATCCGTATCGTCGCGGAACCCGTCACCGACCCGGCGGGCAACATCCTTTCCATCCGGGGCGCCTACCAGGACGTCTCCTCGCAGCACTGGACCGAGGTGGCGCTCGCCGCGACCCGGGACCGGCTCGCGGACTCCGAGGAGCAGTCGGCGGCCCGCAACAAGCTGGCCCTCCAGCTCCAGCAGGCGATCATGCCGCCGACCCGTGACGCGGTGGAGACCTCGGGGCTGCTGGTGGCGGTGCGCTACCGGCCCGCCGAGGAGGAGCACCTGGTCGGCGGCGACTGGTACGACGCGGTGGCGCTGCCGAACGGCAAGGTCCTGCTGGCCGTGGGCGACATCGCGGGCCACGGCATCGACGCCGCGACCGGCATGGTCGTCCTGCGCAACGCGCTGCGCGGCCTCGCCGCGACCGGTTCGGGCCCGGCCCAGTTGCTGGGCTGGCTGAACTCGGTGGCCCACCACCTCACCGAGCAGGTCACCGCCACCGCGATCTGCGGCGTGTACGACCCGGAGACCCGGCTGCTGCGCTGGGCGCGGGCCGGCCACCCGCCGCCGGTGCTGGTGCGCGACGGGGCGGCGGCGGCGCTGCCGATGCCGCCGGGCATACTGCTCGGTGCGGTGGGCGAGGCTCCGTACTCGGAGAACGAACTCGTGCTGGAGCCGGGCGACCGGCTGCTGATGTACACGGACGGGCTCATCGAGCGGCGCGACCGCACGGTCCAGGAGTCCCTGGAGCAGTTGCTCGCGCTGGCGGGCACCGCCCCGCCGGAGCTGGAGAAGCACCTGGACCGGCTGCTGACCCACAGCCGCTCGGACACCGACGACGACACCTGCCTGATCGGCATCGAGGTCCGCTGAGCCCCCCGTCCGCCGCCTCCGCCCCCTTTCGTCTTCCCCCCTCAGGAGCACGCTTGTCATGACCGCTGAGCTGATACCCGCCCAGGCCACCGCCCCCGGCGACGACGACGCCGCCCGCAAGCAGCGCCTGCGCCGTCGCCTGGAGCGGCTGATCGGCATCGCGGCCACCGAGGGCAACCGCCTCACCGCGCTGCGCAACGGCGACGAGATCTTCCCGGCGATGCTCAAGGCCATCGAGGACGCCGAGCACACGATCGACATGATGACGTTCGTGTACTGGAAGGGCGACATCGCGCGGGACTTCGCGCTGGCGCTGTCCGCGCGGGCCCGGGCGGGCGTACGGGTGCGGCTGCTGCTCGACGGGTTCGGCAGCCGGCTCATCGACAAGGAGCTCCTGACGGAGATGGACGCGGCGGGCGTGCGCGTCGCGTGGTTCCGCAAGCCGCTGTGGCTCTCGCCGCTCAAGCAGAACCACCGCTGCCACCGCAAGGCGCTGGTCGTGGACGAGCAGGTCGCGTTCACCGGCGGGGTCGGCATCGCCGAGGAGTGGTGCGGCGACGCCCGCAACCCGAACGAGTGGCGCGACACCCACGTCGAGGTCCGCGGCCCGGCGGTCGACGGCATAGCGGCGGCCTTCGCGCAGAACTGGGCGGAGTGCGCCGACGAGCTCTTCGACGAGCACGACCGGTTCGTGGAGCACACCCGCCAGGGCGACGCGGTGGTGCAGGTGGTGCGCGGCTCGGCCAGCTTCGGCTGGCAGGACATGCAGACCCTGCTGCGGGTGGTGCTGGAGTCGGCGGAGGTACGGGTGCGGCTCGCGACGGCGTACTTCTCGCCCGACCCGTACTTCATCGAGCTGCTCTGCGCGACGGCCCGGCGCGGCGTCGAGGTGGAGATCCTGGTGCCGGGCCCGTACACCGACAAGCGGGTCTGCCAGCTCGCGGGCGAGCAGCACTACGAGGAGCTGACGGCCTGCGGTGTGAAGATCTGGCACTTCCAGCCGACGATGATGCACGCGAAGGTCATCACGGTCGACGGGGTGGCCGCGCTGACCGGTTCGACGAACTTCAACCGCCGCTCGCTGGACCACGACGAGGAGGTCATGCTCGCGGTCCTGGACGAGGACTTCACGGCGCTGCTCGACGAGCACTTCGACGAGGACGTGACGCGCAGCGAGCGGATCGTGGGCTCCCGGTGGCGGCGACGGGGTGCGGTGCAGCGCCTGCGGGAGGCGTCGGTCACGCCGATCCGGCGCTACCTGTAGGGCCGGTCCCGGTGGGCTGTGCGGTCCCCGGGTCGGTGGGGTGCGGCGAGTCCCCCTCGCCGCCCTGCCCCGGGTCGGGGCGCACCGGGTCGGTGATCCCGGCGCGGGCGGCCTCCAACTGGGCGGCGAAGGCGATGCCGAGGAAGAGGGCGACGCCGGTGAGGTTGGCCCACAGCAGGAGTGCCACGAAGGCCGTCAGCGGCCCGTACAGCGCCCCGAAGGACCCGCTCCTGGAGACGTAGAACGTCAGCAGCCAGGTCGCCCCGACCCACAGCACCAGATGCACCGCAGACCCGAACGCCAGCCAGGTGTAACCGGGTTGCCGCCTGCGCGGCGACCACCGCAGGATCACCGCCGACGCCACCCATGCCAGCAGCACGCCGACGGGGATGTCCATGGCGTGCCACCACCCCAGCCACGCCTCCGGCCACCCGAGCGCGCCCACCAGGGCGTCCCCGACGGCGTCCCCGGCGACCAGTGCCAGGAACCCCAGCACCAGCGGCATCCCGGCCGCCATGGCGAGCAGCAGGCTGCGCCCGTACTTCGGCGCGAAGGGGCGGTCCCGTTCGATCCCGTAGATCCGGTTGGCCCCGCGCTCTATCTGGGCCATCGCGGACGCGAGGTTGACCAGTGCGAAGACCAGCCCGGTCCACATGGCGACGGCCGTCCACACCCCGGAGCCGGCACTGCGCCGGGTCTCGCGGAAGGCGTCCGCGACGAGGTCGGCGCTGTCGCCCGGCACGATCCCGACGAGCGTGCGCTCGACGACCCGTCCGACGGCCTCGTTGTGCACGGTGGCGGCGGCCCCGACCACCGCGACGAGGAACGGCACGATGCCGAGCACGATCTGGTACCCCAGCGAGCGGGCGTTGCTGAACCCGTCGGCGTACCGGAACCGCGTGAAGGCGTCGAGCAGCAACTGACGGCCGCCGTAGTGGCGCAGGGCCGTCAGTGCTTCGTCGCCGGAGAGTTCCTCCCCGATCATGTCCCGGGTCTGCGGGACATGAACAGCGGTTCCCATCCGGCACACGCTACAGGGGCCCGGGCCCTCCTATCCGGCCGGGTCGGGCTCGCCCGGGGCCACTCCGGAGCCGTCCGCCTCCTCCTCGCCGTCCGCCGCCCGGCCGCCCGGCAGCAGCGGCGGGTCCGCCAGCCGTACGAGTTCCAGCGCCTGCTGGGCGAACCAGTCACCGGCCTTGGGATCGACGGTGCCGCGCTCGGGGTCCTGGGGTCCGGCCGTGCCGCGCAGGCACAGCCCGTCGGACTCGCCCGGCGTCTTGATCCACAGCTTGGCGTCGTGCAGGGGGTCGCCGGTGCGCGTGGTGGGCCGCACCCCGAGGCCGCGGCCCGGCGGGTTGCACCAGTCCTGCGGGTCGGTGTACTTGCCGGCGGGAGGCGTCCACGCGCCCTTGCCGTTGCGGCTGGTGTCCGTCACGAAGTGCTTCATCTGGGACGGCGGGGTGGTGACGTTCTTCTCCAGCCAGGCCTGCGCCGCCGCCTTGTCGCCCTTCTGCGAGGGGCAGGACGCCGCGTCGCCGCCCTTGTCGACGTAGGCGATGCAGGACGAGATCAGCTTGCCGTACCAGGAGTTGGCCTCGTCGGTCTGGTAGTTGGAGGCGTTGGTGTAGAAGCCGGTGGCGTTCTTGATCCCGCCCTTGATGAGCCGGGGAACGATGCCGGCGACGTCGTGCCAGCCCGCGTGGCCGGTGTCCAGGTAGACGCGGGTCTTGCGGAGGGCGGCCAGGCTGCGGACGGCGTAGTTGACCTCCTCGTACCGGGCGGCGGTCTTCTCCGCCTCCTCGCCCTTTCCGCATTCGGAGGGCAGCAGGGCGAGGGAGTCCGGCTCCAGGACGACGACGGCGTCGCGCTTGCCGATGCCCCGGGCGACCCCGTCGATCCAGGCCTTGTACTCGGCGGTGTTGCTCGCGCCGCCCGCGGAGTAGTTGGAGCAGTCCCGGCCGGGGATGTTGTAGAGCGCGAACACGGGCATCGACCCGTCGACGGCGGCGTCCCGGGTGACCGCCCGGGCGTCCTTCTCGACGGCCTCGGGCGTCTGGTCCCCGTACCAGACCGCGTGCGGGGTGCGCACCATGCGGATGATCCGGGCGGCGTCCCGCACGCCGGCGGCACTGCCGGGGAGCTTCAGCGCCTGCTTGTACGCGTCCGGGTTGGCCAGTGGGGTGTAGAGCCGGGGGCTCCCCGCCAGGGCGGGAGCGGGCGGCCCGGCGGCGGGCTCGGGGGCGCCGGAGGCCGGGGCCGAGGTGAGGGCCCAGATGACGCCGGCGGCGAGCGGGGGCAGCGCGGCGAGGGCGATCACGCGCTGCCGGGGGCGGCGTCGGCCGGGAGGGCTCGGGGTGGGCACGGGGTGGTCGCCGTACCGGGTGGTGCGATCGTGCGGCACGGGGCGGTCGTGCGGTTCGGGTCGCATGGGGCTCTCCGGGGTCGCAAGGGCGTGCGGGAGCGGTTCCCGCACGAGAGTTGCCCAGGGCCATGTGCGCGTCAAGAGTGAGGAGGGTTCTGGGGGTGCCGCCGGGCGACGTTCTGATGGTGCATCAGGAAGGAGAGGGGGGCGAGCCGGGGGGTGCCGGAAGGGTGACGGGGTGTCAGGGCGCGCCCCCGCGGCGGCCTGAGCGGTTCCGTGCGGGTGTGCCGTGGCCGGTCGCGCGGTTCCCCGCGCCCCTGGGGTGTTCTCCTCGGTCGGAGCGGGGGCTTCGGCCCGTCCGGGGTGGCCCCGGCGCCGGGGCGGGGGCCTATGCAGTCTCGGTGAGGCGCAGGGGGGCCGGGGTCCGGTGGATCGGGGTGTGGGCGCCCGTCAGGGAGACGCCCGTGCCGCCGCGCCGTGCGGCGACGATCTCCGCCGCGATCGACAGGGCCGTCTCCTCCGGGGTGCGGGCGCCCAGGTCGAGCCCGATCGGGGAGTGCAGCCGGGCCAGCTCCCGTTCCGTGAGGCCCACCGCGCGGAGGCGGTCGTCGCGGTCGAGATGGGTGCGGCGGGACCCCATCGCCCCCACGTAGGCGACCGGCAGCCGCAGCGCCAGCTCCAGCAGGGGCACGTCGAACTTCGCGTCGTGGGTCAGCACGCACAGGACCGTGCGCGCGTCGATGCCGCCCGCGTCCCGCGTCGCCGCCAGATAGCGGTGCGGCCAGTCGACGACCACCTCGTCCGCCTCCGGGAACCGCGCCCGGGTCGCGAAGACGGGCCGCGCGTCGCACACGGTCACGTGGTGGCCGAGGAACTTCCCCGCCTTCACCAGCGCCGCCGCGAAATCTATGGCCCCGAAGACGATCATCCGGGGCGCGGGCACGCTCGACTCCACCAGGAGCGTCACCGGCGCCCCGCAGCGGGAGCCGTCGGCGCCGGTCTCGACGGAGGCCGTGCGTCCCGCGTCCAGCAGCGCGCGGGCCTCCGCGACGGCGGTGCGGTCGAGTGCGCCAGGACCGCCGAGCCCGCCCTCGTACGTCCCGTCGGAACGCACCAGCAGCGCGCGGCCCAGCAGGTCCGCCGGCCCCCGCGCCACCCGGGCGAGGGCGGCCGTCGCGCCCCGGGCCGCGGCCCGGCAGGCCGCGGCGACGACGTCCCGCTGCGGCGAGTCGGCCCGTACCGGGGTGACCAGGACGTCGATGACGCCGCCGCAGGTCAGGCCCACGGCGAAGGCGTCCTCGTCGCTGTAGCCGAAACGCTCGACCAGGCAGGCCCCGTCGGCCAGGGCCTGCCTGCACAGTTCGTAGACCGAGCCTTCCACACACCCGCCGGAAACCGACCCGACGGCCTCGCCGTCACTGTCGACGGCGAGGGCCGCACCGGGCTGCCTGGGCGAGCTTCCGTTCGTGGCCACGACGCTCGCGACCGCGAACTCCCGTCCCTGCCGAATCCACCGGTCCAGCTCTTCGGCGATGTCCAGCACGGGCGGTCTCCTTCGGGGGTCCAGGGACGAGGAACGGGTGTGTGGAAGGCACGGAACCGTACTTCTTACCCGGCGTACCCGGTCTCGATCACCCGACGCCGAGCCACTTCTCGATCGGGTGCAGGGCGAAGTAGACGACGAAGATCGCCGACAGCGCCCACATGAAGGCGCCGATCTCGCGCGCCTTGCCCTGGGCGACCTTGATGACGGTCCAGGCGATGACGCCCGCGGCGACACCGGTGGTGATGGTGTACGTGAACGGCATCAGGACGACGGTGAGGAACACCGGGATGGCGGTGGCACGGTCGGCCCAGTCCACGTGGCGGGCGTTCTGCATCATCATCGCGCCGATCACGACCAGCGCGGCGGACGCCACCTCGGCCGGGACGATCGCGGTGAGCGGCGTGAAGAAGACGCAGGCGGCGAAGAAGAGGCCGGTGACGACCGCGGAGAGACCCGTGCGGGCACCCTCCCCGACGCCCGTCGCGGACTCCACGAACACGGTCTGGCCGGAGGCTCCGGTGACACCGCCGATGGCACCGCCGGCGCCGTCGACGAACAGGGCCTTGGACAGGCCCGGCATGCGGCCCTTGTCGTCGGCGAGCTTGGCCTCGGTGCCGACGCCGATGATGGTGGCCATCGCGTCGAAGAAGCCGGCCAGGACCAGGGTGAAGACGATCATGCCGACGGTCAGGACGCCGATGTCGCCCCAGCCGGTGAACTCGACCTTGCCGAAGAGCGAGAAGTCCGGCATCGAGACCACGCCGTCGAGCGCGGGCGGGCGGCCGTTGCTCCACCCCTTGGCCGGGGTCGGGGTGATCGCGTTGACGATGACGGCGACGACCGTGCCGACGACGATGCCGATCAGGATGGCGCCGGGGATGTTGCGGGCCTGGAGGGCGAAGATCAGCAGCAGGGTGACGGCGAAGATCAGGACGGGCCAGCCCGCCAGTTCACCGGCCGGGCCGAGGGAGAGCGGGGTCGCCTTGCCCGGGTGCACGAAACCGGCCTTGACCAGGCCGATCAGGGCGATGAAGAGGCCGATGCCCATGGTGATGCCGTGCTTGAGGGCGAGCGGGATGGCGTTCATGATCATCTCGCGGAGGCCCGTGACGACCAGGAGCATGATCACGACGCCGTACATGATGCACATCGCCATGGCCTGTCCCCAGGTCATGTTGGGGGCGACCTGCGAGGCGAGCACGCCGGAGACGCTGAGTCCGGCGGCCAGGGCCAGCGGCACCTTGCCGACGAAGCCCATCAGGAGGGTGGTGACGGCCGCCGCGAAGGCGGTCGCGGTGATGAGCGCGGCGTTGCCGAGCACACCGCCCTTCGCGTCCGGTCCGCTGAGGATGACCGGGTTGAGCAGGAGGATGTACGCCATCGCCATGAAGGTGGTGATGCCGCCGCGCACCTCCCGGGCGACGGTGGACTGGCGCTTGGTTATGTGGAAGTACCGGTCGAGCCAGGAGCGGCCGGCGGGCTGGCGCGTACCCGCGCCGGCGTCCTCCGCCGTCGTCTTCGGCTCAGTGGACTGCTGGGTCATGGTGCCTTGTCTCCCAAGGTTCAAAGGGGCATCCCAAACACCGCGCGCGGTATGGGAATTCGGGGACTGATACGAGGGCTGCACGACCGGAGGACGGTCCGAGGTGAGCACGTGGTGGTGAGCTGCGGTGCGACTGCCGCCTGAACAGCGGGCTTGGGGCCCCGGGCGGCGGGGCGGGTGGACGGGTGACGTCCGGTGGAGGCTGCGCCGCCCGGGGAGTTCGAGGGTGCCCTGACGGTGGGTCAGGGCCGGTCGGGTTCCGGGATCACGTCCCGGTCAGGTGTTCCGGGCGTGCTAAGACCCGGTTCGGCTCCAGCCCGGCGGCGGCGCGTATCGCCGCCGGCACGGCGGGAGCCGAGGACGGGGCGGGGGCCTCGCCGACGCCCTGTGCGCACGCGAGTGCGACGGCCTCGGCGAGGCCGGGTCCGGTGTCCGCCTCCCCCACCGCGCGGTGGGCGGCGAGGGGGTGCCGGACGTGCCCGTCGCCCCGCCCGGTGGGGCGGCGGACGGGTACGCGGACTCGCCGGTGGCCGCTCAGGGTGCCGTCGGGGCGCGGCGCGGATGCGCCGTCGCCGCCCTTCGTCCTGCTGGCGGCGCCCTGACGGATGTCGGTGGGTGAGCCGGTGACGCCCATGGTGCTAGACCGTTTCTTCTTGTGCTGTACGGCTTGTCTGGCGGGCGGCCGCGAGGCGGACCGCGTCGAGGATCTTCTCGTAGCCGGTGCAGCGGCAGAGGTTGCCCGAGAGGGCCTCCCGGATGTCCGCGTCCGACGGCGAGGGGGTGCGCTCCAGCAGCTCGTCGGCGGCGACCAGCAGACCGGGGGTGCAGAAGCCGCACTGGACGGCTCCGGCGTCGATGAAGGCCTGCTGGACGGGCGCCAGTCCGCCCTGTTCGCCGCCCTGCCCGTCCGCCGGGCGGGCCTGCCGGCGCCCGGCCGGGTCCAGCGGCGTACCGCAGGAGCCCTGCCGCGATCCGCACGCCTGCCCCGGATGCGCGTCCGACCGGTGCTGCGCGTAGTCGGCGAGGCCCTCGACGGTGACGACCTCGCGGCCCTCCGCCTGACCGGCGGCGACCAGGCAGGCACAGACCGGGACGCCGTCGAGCCGGACCGTGCAGGAACCGCATTCGCCCTGCTCGCAGGCGTTCTTCGAGCCGGGCAGGCCCATGCGCTCGCGCAGGACGTAGAGCAGGCTCTCGCCCTCCCAGACGTCGTCGGCCTGCTGCGGACGACCGTTGACCGTGAAGTTGACGCGCATGATCAGGCAGCTCCTTCCAGGCGGGCGGGGGCGGTGCCCCGGTACTGCTCCCAGGTCCAGCCGAGCGTGCGCCGGGCCATGATGCCGACCGCGTGACGGCGGTAGGCCGCGGTGCCGCGCACGTCGTCGATGGGGTCGCAGGCGCCGGAGGCCAGCTCCGCGAACCGCTTGGCGACGGACGGCGTGATGGTCCTTCCGCTCTCCCAGAAGCCGCCCTCGTCGAGCGCGGCGTTCAGGAAGTCCTCGGCGGCCCGGGCGCGGACCGGCGTCGGCGCGGCCGAGCCGATGCCCGTGCGCACCGTCCGGGTCTCGGGGTGCAGGGCGATGCCGAAGGCGCACACGGCGATGACCATGGCGTTGCGGGTGCCGACCTTGGAGAACTGCTGCGGTCCGTCCGCCTTGTGGATGTGCACGGCGCGGATCAGCTCGTCGGGCTCCAGGGCGTTGCGCTTGACGCCCGTGAAGAACTCCTCGACCGGAATCCTGCGGGTGCCCCGCACGGACTGCGCCTCGACCTCGGCCCCCGCGGACAGCAGGGCGGGGTGCGAGTCGCCGGCCGGGGAGGCGGCGCCGAGGTTGCCCCCCACGGAGCCGCGGTTGCGGATCTGCGGGGAGCCCACGGTGTGGGCGGCGAGTGCGAGGCCGGGAAGTTCGGCCCGCAGGTGTTCCATGATCTGGGTGTACGGAACGGAGGCACCGAGGTTCACACTGTCCTGGCCCACCTCCCACTCCCGCAGCTCACCGATGCGGCCCAGGTCCAGAAGGTGCTCGGGACGACGGCGGTCGAAGTTGATCTCGACCATGACATCGGTGCCACCCGCGACGGGGACAGCCGTGGGGTGCTCGGCCTTGGCGGCGAGAGCGTCCTCCCAGCTGGCGGGGCGAAGGAAGTCCATGAGTGGCTCTCTCTTCGTTTCGGGGGCGACTGTTCAGTTGCGTGATCGCGTGCTCAGTTGCTCACCGTCCGCAGGATCCGGACCATGGCGTTGGTGAAACATTCCAGCCATGTGCCGTTCATGCGGGGGTGGCCCAAGTACACAAGCCGTGGCAGGCCCGGTGCAGTCACCGAAACCATGAAGGAGTTGGCTGGTCGCCTGTCTCGTCTTGTAGATTCGAACGAATGACGGGGATCATCGGCCTCTCCGTTATTCACATTCGTTCCAAATAAACACAGCTCTCGACCTGCACACCTCACCCCCACCCCTCCCCGACACAGAAACGGCGGCGACACGACCATGCGGCTGCGCGCCCTGCTGGAAACCGATGCGCTCGGCCTGCGCCTCCTGGGCGGCGCGGACGAGCTCGACCGCACCGTGCGCGGTGTCATGACCACCGACCTGCGCGATCCGAGCCGGTACCTGTCCGGCGGCGAGCTGGTCCTGACGGGTCTCGCGTGGCGGCGCACCGCCGAGGACTCGGAACCTTTCGTCCGGATTCTGGCCGCCGCCGGCGTCGTGGGGCTGGCGGCGGGCGAGGCGGAGCTGGGCAGCGTTCCGCAGGACCTCGTGGAGGCGTGCGAGCGGCACCGGCTGCCGCTGTTTTCGGTCATGGAGTCGGTTGCCTTCGCCACGATCACCGAGCACGTGGTACGTCAGGTGTCCGGCGAGCGCGCCGGGGACCTGGCCGCGGTCGTGGACCGGCACCGCCGTCTGATGACCTCGGGCCCGGCGGGCGGCGGCCCGGAGGTGGTGCTGGACCTGCTCACCTCGGACCTGGACCTGCACGCCTGGGTGCTCTCCCCGGTCGGCCGGCAGGTCGCGGGCTCGGACACCCCGCTGCCCGCCGGGGTGGGCCCGGCGCTGGCCGCCGAGCACCTGGCGGCCAGCCGCACCGGCAGGCGCAGCCCGCACCGGGTGCTGGTGGGCGGCACCGCGTACTCGCTCTTCCCGATCCGTGCGGCGGACCGGGGGCCGGAGCGGCTCGCCGGGACGGCGGCCTCCCGGGACGTGCGGACGAGCGTGCTGTCGGACTGGCTGCTGGCGGTGGAGGCGGACGCCGGGGACTGGCCGGCCGCGCGGCTGGACCTGCTCCAGGGCGTCACCCAGCTCATCGCCGTCGAGCGCGACCGCCGCGACGCGGCCCGTACGGTGCGGCGCAGGCTCGCCCAGGAGGTGCTGGAGCTGGTGCAGGCGGGCGCGGCGCCCTCCGAGATCGCGGCGCGGCTGCGGGTGGCGGCCCCGGTGCTGCTGCCCGGGCTGGGGGCGGCCCCGCACTGGCAGGTCGTGGTGGCGCGGGTGGAGTGGGACGGCGGCTCGGTGGAGAGCGGTCCGGCGGCGCAGGCGCTGCTGGAGGAGGTCCTGGTGGATCCCACGGTTCCGGCCGACTCGATGGCGGCGGCCGCCGAGCCCGCCGACCGGATCGCGGTGGCGTACAGCGGCGAGGAGGCCATCGCGCTGGTTCCGCTGCCCGCCGTGGCGGCCGACCACCCGGACGGGGACGGCGCGGCCGAGGACCGCGGGCCGGGGCTGCACGCGGAGAGCCTGCTGGCCGCCGTGGAGCGGCCGCTGTCGGGCGGCCTCGCCGACGACGGGCGCCTGACCCTCGGCGTGAGCGCCCCGGTGCACTCGGCGGAGGGGCTGCGCGGGGCGCTGGAGGAGGCCCGGCACGCGCGCCGGGTGGCGGCGGCCAGGCCCGGGCGGGTCGCGGCGGCCGGGCACCACGAGCTGGCGTCGCACGTGCTGCTGCTGCCCTTCGTGCCGGACGACGTGCGCCGGGCGTTCACGGCGCGGCTCCTGGACCCGCTGCGCGACTACGACCAGCGCCACCGGGCGGAGCTGATCCCCACCCTGGAGGCGTTTCTCGACAGCGACGGCTCCTGGACGCGCTGCGCGACCCGGCTGCACCTGCACGTCAACACGCTGCGCTACCGGGTGGGCAGGATCGAGCAGTTGACGGGCCGCGACCTCTCCCGGCTGGAAGACAAACTGGACTTCTTCCTGGCCCTGCGCATGAGTTGACGGAAAGTCGCCGCCGCTCCACGGGGCGTTCACGCCCCGACTCCGGGCAGCCCTTTGTGAAAACAATCACCCGGCCCCTTGGCCCCACGTGTCATTTCATGCTGTGATGCGCGCACGACCGTCCGTCGAACGGCGGCACGACGGCACGGATGTCGCGGCGGTCGCACTTCACAGCTCAATGGCGCGCTCGGGGAGGGCAATGTGGCGGACACCGCCATGTCGGGTTCCACTTCCGAAACAGAGTCCGGTGCAGAGGGGGCGGAGGCGGAGGGGCTCGACAGGGGAGGTCCCGGCTTCCCCGGCGGTCCGCTCCAGACGGCGGTGTGGCGGTTGCGCTCGCGCGGCTGCTGGGCCGACGCGGCGGCCCTCCTGGAGTCCCGGCCGGGGGCGGCGGCGGCGCTCCAGCGGGCGGCTCTGCTCGTGGAGCGCTGCCTGTTCACGGAGAACGGCTGGCCGGAGGCCGAGGAGGCGCTGCGCGGCGCGGAGGCCCTCGCCAAGGACGACGACGAACGCGGCAGTGCGGCCTGCGAGCGCGGCCATCTCGCGTACGCGGCCACGGTGTTGGGGGTACGGGACCGCGCCGACGAGGCCCGCTCGGCACTCGGCAGGGCCGCCGCCCTGCTGCACCCCGACTCCCCCGGCCGGCCGCTGCTGGACTTCCGCCGGGGACTGGTCGCCGAGCACATCTCCGACTCGCCGCAGTCGGCACGGGCTGCCTACCGCAGGGCGCACGCGGGCGCGACGGCCCACAACAAGACCCTGCTGCTCTCCTTCACCTGGCGCCATCTGGCCGGACTCGCCCTGCGCGAGGGCGAGTTGGCGGAGGCGCGGCACGGGTTCGCGGAGTCGCTGCGGATAAGGGAGGAGCTGGGTTACCTGGTCGGCACGGCTCCCGCGCTGGCCGCGCTCGCGGACGCCGAGCCGGAGCCCGAGGCGAGCCGGCTGCGCGCCGAGGCCTCCCGCCTCTTCCATCTGCTGGACGGCGTCCCGACCTGGCTGGCGGCGCAACTGCCGCCACCGCCGCCGGCCACCGCGTAGGGGCCGCCGGCCCGCTCCGGTCGACGCGTGCTCGCACCCGCCGACCGGAGCGGCGCCGCGGCGCGCGACGGGTGACGGGGTGACGGGGTGACGAGTCCGTATGACCGGCCCCGCGACGGGTGGCGGGCCCGTACGACCGGGCTCACGGCACCCGATGGACCCCACATCCGGACTCGTACAGACGTCCGTACAGCCTGGATGGAGCAACCCCGCAGTTCACAGCTCACGAGAATCAGCTAAGGTAAGGCTTACCTGCACTAGCCCCGTGAGCGATTCGGTGGTCCCCTGCATGACCGTCCCCGCCCTGATGCCGTCCCACGCCGGGCGCCCCGCCGCCTCCTCCCCCGTGGCGGACTCCTACGCGCGCCTCACCGAGGTCTTCCCCTCCCTGGTGATCAAGGAGCTCCTCGGCGACGAGAGCGCGCCGCGCGGCGGCGGCTGGGTCGGCGCGGACGAGCTCGCGGCCGGCGGTGCGGCCCTGGACGCGTTCATGGCCTGGGACAACGCGCAGGTGCTGCGCGACTACGGGCAGCAGGCCCGTCCCGACGTGATCGCCAGCTTCGCCCTGCACCGGTACGCCTGGCCCGCCTGCCTGCTGGTGACCGTGCCGTGGTTCCTGCACCGCAGGGTGCCCCGGGTGCCCGTCGCCGACGTGGCCTTCCAGCGGGTGCTGGGGCGGCTGACCGTACGGGTGAACGAGTTCGCGTGCCTGCCGGGCGACCCGGCGGCGGCCCTGCCCGGCGCGCGGGTCGTGGCGGACGAGGAGGCCCTGCGCGCCGAGGTGCGCCAGGCGGTGGCCGAGCACCTGGAGCCGGTGCTCGCGGGCTTCGGGCCGCGGATGCGGCGGCGCGGGCACGCCCTGTGGGGCATGGTGACCGACGAGATCGTCGAGGGCCTGTGGTACGTGGCCCACCTGCTCGGCGACGAGCGGCGCGCGATGGCGGAGCTGGAGCTGTTGCTGCCCGGTGCGACGGCCCCCTACCGCGCCTCCGCGGGCTTCCGCGAGCTGACCGGTCCGAACGGGGAGAAGCTGCCCACCCGGGACCGCGCCGCCTGCTGCCTCTTCTACACCCTGCGCCCCGAGGACACCTGCACCACCTGCCCCCGGACCTGCGACGCGGACCGGATCAGGAAGCTCACCGAGCCCGACGAACCGGCCGTGACCTCCGCCTGATCGCCACGCCACCCGTTCGGGTGGCGAAAATCGAACCCAACAGGGCCGGTGGGAGCGGCAGTTCGACTTATCGCCACCTATCCGCGTAGTGCGGAGTCCCGATGGCGTTCTCTTGCCCCGAAACCCCTTGTGCGTCTCGCGGTGTGGGCCAATATGTCGCCGAAACGCAATCAGGCGCGATGCGTGGTCCGCGATCCGTACCTCACGCAGCTCACGGACGCGTCGCCGCCGCGCTGACGCAAAGGGACTCCGCATGAGAATGACCGACATACCGCTGGACTGGCTGCTTCCTGGCGTCGTGATGATCGCGGGTGTTCTGGCGGCCGTCGCGGTGATCGCGCGCGGCAGACGTGCGGGCGGGAAGGCCGCCGCCACCAGCGAGGACTCGTGGGAGCGCAGCGAGGAGCGGCGCAGAAGGAAGGAAGCCTTCTACGGGAGCGCGTCCTACGTCCTGCTGTTCTGCTGCGCCGCGGTCGCCGCCGCGCTGTCCTTCCACGGCCTGGTCGGGTTCGGGCAGCAGAACCTGAACCTCTCCGGCGGCTGGGAGTACCTGGTGCCGTTCGGGCTCGACGGGGCGGCGATGTTCTGCTCCGTGCTCGCGGTGCGCGAGGCCAGCCACGGCGACGCGGCGCTCGGCTCGCGCCTGCTGGTGTGGACGTTCGCCGGGGCGGCCGCCTGGTTCAACTGGGTGCACGCTCCCCGGGGGTTCGGGCACGACGGCGCGCCGCACTTCTTCGCCGGAATGTCGCTCTCGGCGGCCGTGCTCTTCGACCGGGCGCTCAAGCAGACGCGCCGGGCGGCGCTGCGCGAGCAGGGCCTCGTCCCGCGGCCCCTGCCGCAGATCCGGATCGTCCGGTGGCTCCGGGCCCCCCGGGAGACCTTCGGGGCCTGGTCGCTGATGCTGCTGGAGAACGTGCGGACGCTGGACGAGGCGGTCGACGAGGTCCGTGAGGACCAGCGGCAGAAGCAGCAGAGCCGGCAGCGCAGGAAGGAGCACGAGAAGCTGGAGCGGGCCCAGTTGAAGGCCATCAACCGCCAGCACCGCGCCTGGGGGCGCGGCCGGGGCGGCCGTCAGGTCGACGTACAGCTCCCGTCCGCGGGGGCGGGCTCCGCGCCGCACGCCGTCGCGGAGCCCGCCATAGCAGAAGCGGGACAGTTGCCGCTTCGCAACCGGCCCTCCCTCCAGGCCGTGAAAGGCGCCGGGGCCAAGGGAGCTGAGACCCGGACGGTGGACCTGACCGCCGAGGACGACACCCAGGCACTGCCCCGGCTGGACTCGCTGGAGCAGAAGCTCAAGGACCTCGAGCAGCAGTTCGGGTGACGGCGCACCGGTTCACCTGCGGGGTACGGGGGTCCGGCCGGTTTCACGAACCGGCCGGGCCCCCGTCCAGTTCGAACCAGACCACCTTGCCGGGTCCGTGCCCCTGCATGCGCACGCCCCAGGCGTCCGCGAGGGCCTGGACCAGGAGCAGGCCGCGGCCGTTCGTGTTCTCCTCGCTGCTCGCCGACGGCGGTTCCGGCATGCGGGCGAGGTGGTCGTGCACCTCGACACGGAGCGTGGAGGCGGCCAGGGTGGCCGTCAGTTCCGCGTCGCTCTCGGTGTGGATCAGCGCGTTGGTGACCAGTTCACTGGTCAGCAGTTCCGCGACATCGGCGCAGTCCGGGCGTCCCCAGGTGCGCAGCAGCTCCCGCAGCGCGTGCCGGACGTCGGCCACCGCGGTCAGGTCCGCCCGTCCCAGCCGGCACCGCATCTGGGGTGACGCGCGTCCGCCCCCGGTCGTGTCGGCCACGTCCCCCGGTACGGTGCGGCCCTGCTTCACCGGTCCGCTGCGGCCCGGCTGTTGCCTCGTCATAACCCCCACCCACACCCCGTCAATCCCCTCCTGGTCGAACACCCTCACGCAATGCATGCCCGCGCTCACGGGCCGCACTCATGCCGGGCCGGATCCGGGTGGGACCGGAGCGCACCGATTCGCCCCAACGCCCTAGGCGGAGCTGCCGTTCCGGACGTACGCGATGCGCGGAATCCGTACAGCGCGCGCGGAGCCCCGCCCCGGAGCCCGCCCGCACGGCTCCGGGGCCCCGGGGCCGCCGCCCTTCCCGCGCACCGCTCAGGGGCGCGGGACGTTCCGCAGGTTGGAGCGCGCCATCTGGACCATGCGGCCCACGCCGCCGTCCAGGACGACCTTTCCGGCGGACAGCGCGAAGCCCTTCACCTGGGCGGCCTTGATGTGCGGCGGGATCGACAGGGCGTTCGGGTCGGTGACGACCTCCACGAGCGCCGGGCCCTTGTGCCGGAAGGCGTCCTTGAGCGCGCCCGAAAGCTCCTTGGGCTTCTCGACCCGCACGCCGAACGCACCGCAGGCGCGGGCCACCGCGGAGAAGTCCGGGTTGCGCATCTCCGTGCCGAACGAGGGCATGCCGTCGACCAGCATCTCCAGTTCGACCATGCCCAGCGAGGAGTTGTTGAACAGGACGACCTTCACCGGCAGGTCGTACTGGACCAGGGTCAGGAAGTCGCCCATCAGCATCGAGAAGCCGCCGTCGCCGGACATGGAGACGACCTGACGGCCGCGGTCCACGAACTGCGCGCCGATGGCCTGCGGGAGCGCGTTGGCCATCGAGCCGTGCGAGAAGGAGCCGATGACGCGGCGGCGGCCGTTGGGGGTGAGGTAGCGGGCCGCCCAGACGTTGCACATGCCGGTGTCGACGGTGAACACCGCGTCGTCGTCGGCGAGTTCGTCCAGCACCGAGGCGACGTACTCGGGGTGGATCGGGGTGTGCTTCTCGACCTTGCGGGTGTAGGCCTTGACCACGCCTTCGAGCTGGTCGGCGTGCTTCTTGAGCATCTTGTCGAGGAACTTGCGGCTGGACTTGGCCCGCACCCGGGGGGTCAGGCAGCGCAGCGTCTCGCGGACGTCGCCGCAGACCCCGAGCTCCAGCTTGCAGCGCCGGCCCAGGTTCTCCGGGCGGACGTCCACCTGGACGATCTTCACGTCCTTGGGCAGGAAGTCGTTGTACGGGAAGTCCGTGCCCAGCAGGATCAGCAGGTCGCACTCGTGCATGGCCTCGTAGGCGGCGCCGTAGCCGAGCAGGCCGCTCATCCCCACGTCGTACGGGTTGTCGTACTGGATGAACTCCTTGCCGCGCAGCGCGTGCCCGACCGGGGACTTGATCCGCTCGGCGAACTCCATCACCTCGGCGTGCGCGCCCGCCGTGCCGGAGCCGCAGAACAGCGTGACCTTCTCGGCGCCGTCGATCAGGTCGGTGAGCTTCGCCAGGTCGCTCTCGCCGGGGCGGACGACCGGGCGCGAGGTGATGAGGGACTGCTCCAGGGCCTCTTCGGCGACGGTCTCGCCCGCGACGTCGCCGGGCAGCGAGACGACGCCGACGCCGCCCCGGCCGACCGCGTGCTGGATGGCGGACTGCAGGACCCTCGGCATCTGCTTCGGGGTCGAGATCAGCTCGTTGTAGTGGCTGCACTCGTCGAACAGCTTGTCCGGGTGGGTGGCCTGGAAGAAGTTCAGGCCGATCTCGGCGGAGGGGATGTGCGAGGCCAGCGCCAGGACCGGGGCCATGGAGCGGTGGGCGTCGAAGAGGCCGTTGATGAGGTGCAGGTTGCCGGGGCCGCAGGAGCCCGCGCAGGCGGCCAGCTTGCCGGTGACCTGGGCCTCGGCGCCGGCCGCGAAGGCGGCGGTCTCCTCGTGGCGTACGTGCACCCATTCGATGGCGTCGTTGCGCCGGACGGCGTCCACGACCGGGTTGAGGCTGTCGCCGACGACCCCGTACAGGCGCTCCACCCCCGCCTGCACGAGGATGTCGACGAACTGCTCGGCCACCTTCTGCTTCGCCATGACGTGGGTGCACCCTTCGGTTGGACGGACTGACGCTGTGCGGTCGCCTGTCCATGAACCCACGAAATATTCGGTTTTGCCTCTTGTGTTCTGGGTCTCCTCGTGGTGGTCAGTCCTCCCAGACCGCGACGGCCGTACGGTCGTCCGCGTAGCCCTTCACCCGTAGCTGTACGTCCGCGAGGTAGGCGGCGAGGCCGGGCGGCCGCCCCTCGCCCCAGCGTTCCGCGAGTTCCCCGGCGAGGGCCGCCTCGCCGCGCAGGGGCTCGGCGAGGCCCGCGCTGCACAGCAGCAGGACGTCGTCGGCACGGGCCACGGACGCCCGGAAGCGGAACCGGGAGCTCGGGGGCGCCGTGTCGACGTACGGCGACGGCGGGGTCGGGATGCCGAGGTCCATCGTCAGCCGGTCGCCGTCCGGGCCCGCCTCGGGTTCGCTCCCGTTCCGCGGTACGGAGCCGAAGCCGACCACCGGCTCACCGGTCAGGGCCTCGGGGGCGGGCTCGGGCGGCTCGATGTCCTGCCACGCCCCGTCCCGGAGCCGGAGCAGGCCGCCCTCGCCGACCCCGAAGTAGATCCGGGTCCGGCACAGCGGGTCGGCGGAGAGCAGCAGACAGCGCAGGTCGGCGGTGTACTCCCCCGGTTCGAGACCCAGCTCGGCGGCGCGGGCGCGCAGCTTGCCGTAGCTGCGGTCGGTGAGCCGGTGCAGCCCGGACTTGAGGTCGCCGCGCCGGGCGGCCCTTATGTCCTCGGCCAGCCGGGCGTGGCTGCGGCCGACGGCGCCGGCGATCCACCGGCAGGCCTCGGCGGCGGCCAGGTGCGCCCCCTCCGCCGCTCGCGCCCCGCTGGCCACGGCGACCAGCACGAGAGCGCCGTCCCCGCTGCCGAACCGGGCGGTGAGCAGGGCGTCGCGCCGGGGTTCGCCCCGGAAGCGGGCGGAGTCGCCGCGCACGGAGGCGGCGCGCAGGGTGTACGAGCCGTACCGGGCGCCGTCGAGCACGGTGTCCGGGACGAGCGCGCCGAGGTCCTGCGGGTCGGCGGCGGCGAGCGCGGTGGGCTCGGCGTCGTAGGTGGGCGGCCCGTCGCCCAGGTGGGTGACGGCGGGGCGGGTGGGACCGGGGGCGGCGGGGGGCGGCGGGCCGAAGACCCCGGCCGGGTGCTGCGGGTCGTCCCGCCGGGGCGGGAAGGAGGTCGGCAGCGGCGGTACGTCGCGGAGCCGGGCGGGGGCGGGGTGGCGCGGGTCGACGGGGGCGTCCGCGGGCGGGTCCTGGGCGCGGTCGGGGCCGGGGGCGTCCGCGGCCGGGGCGGCGGGGCCGGGGTCGGGATCGGGATCGGGACCGGTGGGTGTTCCGGGGCGTCGGCCGTAGGCGTCCGGGGAGGGCTCGTCCCACAGCCGCCGGGTCCGGCGGAGGTTCTGCCGCTGCCCGGGGGCCCCGGGCAGCGGGGACGGCGGACCCCAGCCGTCGGGGGCCGGGGGCGGCGGCGCGGTGCCGCGGTCCGGGGGCGGGGCTGCGGCCGTGTCCTCCCGGGGCGGTGGTACGTCGGCGGGGTCGCGGCCGGGGGGTGCGTCGGCCGGGGCGCCGGGGCGGGGCGGGGCTGCCCGGAGCGGGGGGTCGGGCGGAAGCGCGGGGCGGGGCGGCTCGCCGGGCGGAGCGGGCGGGACGGGCGGGGCGGATGGCGTGTCGGCCGGTTTCCGGGGCGGGGTCTCCGGGCGCCGTGACCCCGTCGGGCCGGCCGAGTCCCGTGCACCGGGCGTCCCGGCCTCGGGGCCGGTCATGGCGGGCGTGGCGGCACCGGGACCGGTCGTGGCTGCGACACCGGTGCCGGTCGTGGCGGGCGTACCGGTGTCGGTCGGGCGGGGGGCCGGGGCGAGCGGGTCCTCAGCCGGTGTCGGGGGCTCCGGAGCGGGCGGGGCCGGGTCCGTGCCCGACACCGGGTCGGCGTCGGCGCGCTGCCCGCGGCGGGGCCCCGGCAGCCAGGCGTCCCACCCCCGTTCGGCCACCGCGGCGGACCTGGGGTCCGGGGCCGCCCGGCCGGAGGCCGCGGTGGGCGGTCGCTCGGGCGGGTCCAGGGGAGGTTCCCAAGGGCCCCTGGCCCGGGGCTCCTTGGAGAGCGGGCGGGGCGGTTCCGGCTCCGCGGTGCTCAGCACCGCCGGGGCGCCCGGGGTCGAGTCGAAGTGGTCGTCCACGGTGTGGCCCGTCGGCGCCGGGCCGGTGTCCGGAGCCGCCTCGTCGTACAGCCGGTCCCACCAGTCGTCCTCGGCGTCGGTGCGCCGCTCCCCCTGCTGACTCATGCCCCTATTGTCCACCGCTGAGGCGATTCGGAAACGGGGCGGGACGAAAAAAAGCGGCCCGCCGGGCAACCCCGGTCCCGCGGGAAGGCTGCCGAGCCGGGCGACGAAGTCGCCGCGTACGTCCGTCAGTTCGGCCCTGAGCTCGACCGCCCCGCCGGTGGCTCGGGCGAGGCCGGCCACCGCCGTGCAACTCCCGCCCAAGCGAACCGTCCCGGCCTCGGCCCGGTCCGGACCCTGGGGGGTGGCCGATGGCGACAGGCTGGCAGAGGGGCGGGTGAGGCGGGGATGATGAGATGAGGCGGGTTTGCGCCGTGGCCGATTTCCGCCAACGGTGTGTCGTGTGTGGTGAGGGGGACTGCTGAGGTGCTGGGTGCGATAGGTCTGGACGAGGCCCAGGAGGCGGCCTACCGGACGCTGGTCGCGGTGGGTGCGGCCGAGGTCGGGGACCTGGCGCACCGGCTGGGGGTGGCCGAGGCGGCGGCGGAGCGGGCGCTGCGCCGTCTGGAACGGCAGGGGCTGGCCGCGCAGGCGTCGTCCTCCGCCTCCTCCGGTGCGCGGCGGTGGGTCGCCGCGCCGCCCGGTGTCGCGCTCGGCGCGCTGCTCAACCGGCAGCGGCACGAGCTGGAGCAGGCGGAGCTGGCGGCGGTGCTGCTCGCGGAGGAGTACCGGGCGGAGGCGGCGGAGCCCGCGGTGCACGACCTGGTGGAGGTGGTGACGGGGGCCGGCGCGGTGACGCAGCGCTTCGCGCAGTTGCGGCTGGGGGCGGTGGAGGAGGTGTGCGCGCTGGTCACGGGGCGGTCGGTGGCGGCGACGGGGTACGACGCCGAGGGGCGGGCTTCGGCACGCGGGGTGACGTGTCGCGTGGTCGTCGAACGGGAGGTGCTCGACCTGCCCCGGGGCGTGGCCGAGCTGACGGCGGCGCTGGCGCGGAACGAGCAGGTGCGAGTGGTGGACCGGGTCCCGGCGAAGCTGGTGGTCGCGGACCGCTCGCTGGCGATGGTGCCGCTGACGACCGGCCGGGACGCGGACCCGGCGGCGCTGGTGGTGCACGCGAGCGGGCTGCTGGAGTCGCTGACGGGCCTGTTCGAGGCGGTGTGGCGGGAGGCTCGTCCGGTGCGGCTGGGCACGGCCGCACCGGGCGTCGAGCTGGCGCCCGCCGGACCGGACCCGGTGGACCTGCGGATCCTGTCGCTGCTGCTGGCGGGGATGACGGACGCGAGCGTGGCCAAGCAACTGGAGGTGGGGCTGCGGACGGTGCAGCGCAGGGTGAAGGGGCTGATGGAGGCGGCGGGCGTGACGACCAGGCTCCAGCTCGGCTGGCAGGCGTACGAACGCGGCTGGGTGGAGAGGTAGGGACCGCCCCGCCGCTGCGGTGCGCCCCGCGCCCCCGGGGCCGAGGAACCGCGCCCCGGGATCAATGAGCCTCGCGCCGCGTCCCCGGCGGTGAGGAGCCCTACGGCGTGCTCCACGACCCCGACAGAGCCGCCCGCAGGACGCCCGCTTCGTGGTCCAGGGCGGCGAGCAGTGCCAGCAGGCCCGGGGTGCGGATGCGGGAGTCGGCCTCCGTGGTGCCCACCGTGCGTCCCACCGAGGGCAGTTCCACCGGCAGCGCGACCAGGCGGTCGTCCTCCCGGAGGACCAGTTCCGGCAGGGCCGCCACCATGTCGGTGGAGACCAGCAGGGTCCGCAGGGTCAGGATGGAGGTGCACTCGACCCGGTTGGGCGGCAGCTCCAGGCCCTGGGACTCGAAGACCGCCGCCAGTTCGCGGCGCAGGGCCGTCTGTTCCAGCGGCAGGATCCACGGGTGGCCGACCGTGTCGGCGAGGGCGTTCGCCGGTCCCCGCAGCAGCGGGTGTCCGTCCCGCACCGCCAGGCGGATCGGCTCGCGGTAGAGGGCCCGCCGGCGCAGCCGGCCCGGCTCGGACGTGGGGTCCACCCGGCCCACGATCACGTCCAGGTCGCCCGCCAGCAGCGCCGGGTGCAGTACGTCGAAGGTGCCCTCGCGGACGACCACCGTGAGGTGGGGGCGCTCCGCCTTCAGGCGCGCCACCGCGCGGGGCAGCAGCAGGTTCGCCCCCGCCAGCAGGGTGCCCACCGTCACCGTGCCCGTCTGGCCGTCGCGCAGGCCGGTCAGGTGGTCCCCCGCCCGCCGCACCTCCGCGATCACCGCCCGGGCGTGGCCCACCAGCGCCTCCCCGTACACCGTGGGCCGCATCCCGCGCGGCTCCCGGTGGAAGAGCTCGACGTCCGCGAGCTTCTCCAGCTCGCGCAGCGTGCGGGTCGCGGCGGGCTGGGTGAGGTGGAGGGATTCGGCCGCCCGCACCACCGTCCCGTGCTCGGCTATGGCGGCGAGAAGCGTCAGATGCCGGAATTTGAGTCGGCCGTCGAGCAGGTCCATCCGTGCGCCCCTCGTCCCGTGACCTGGTGCCATGCCGACTCCGGTATGGCAGGGGCCCGTTCCGGCATTGGCTCGGCATATGTGACCCGGCTCATGATGCACACGCAGGGAACCGGACACCAGTGGCAGGTTTCGTCACCCACGTCCGGTCTCCCCGGGTTCTGTCACGCACGCCGGAACAGGGAGGTCACGACGGTGAGTTCGCCCGCAGGGCAGGTGCGGAGGGTGCGGCACTACACGGCCGGACGGTTCCACGCCGAGGGGGACGTCTTCCCCCTGGTGGACCCCGTGGACGGGCGCACCGTGGGGCTGGTCCCGGAGGCGGACGCGGCGACCGTGGACGCCGCCGTACGGTCCGCCCGCGCGGCTCTTTCCGGGCCGTGGGCCGCGTACTCCCCCGCCGACCGCTCCCGCGCGCTGCACCGGATCGCGGACGGCATCGAGGTCCGCTTCGAGGAGTTCGTCACGGCGGAGTGCTCCGACACCGGCAAGCCGCGCGAGCTGGCCGCCGCCGTCGACATTCCACGGGGCGTCGCCAACTTCCGTGCCTACGCCGACCTTTCGGCCTCCCGGGGTGAGCGGTCCTGGCACACCGGGACGCCCGACGGGCGCGGCGCGCTGAACTACACCGTGCACAAGCCGCTGGGCGTGGTCGCGGTGGTCGCGCCGTGGAACCTTCCGCTGCTGCTGCTCACGTGGAAGGTCGCCCCGGCGCTGGCGACGGGCAACACGGTCGTGGCCAAGCCGTCCGAACTCACGCCGTCGACGGCCGAGTTGCTGGCCGAGGTGATCGACGCGGCGGGTCTGCCCGCCGGGGTGTTCAACCTCGTCCACGGGCACGGCGCGGACGCCGCCGGCGCGTGGCTGACCGCCCACCCCGGCGTGGACGCCATCGCCTTCACCGGTGAGTCCAGGACCGGAAGCGCGATCATGCGGGCCGCAGCCGACCACCTCACCCCGGTCTCCTTCGAACTCGGCGGCAAGAACGCCGGGCTGGTGTTCGCCGACGCCGACCTGGAGCGGGCCGTCGAGGGCACGCTGCGGTCCGCCTTCACCAACAGCGGCCAGGTGTGCCTGTGCACCGAGCGGGTGTACGTCGAGCGTCCCGTCTTCGCGGAGTTCGCCGCCGCGCTCGCCGAGGGCGCCGGGTCCGTGACGTACGGGCCGATGGTGTCGGCCGAGCACCGGGACAAGGTGGCGGGGTACCTCGCGCGGGCCGCCGCCGACGGCACGGTGCTGGCCGGCGGTGACGCCCCCGTGTTCGGGGACGACCGCGACGGCGGGTTCTGGGTGCGGCCGACCGTGCTGGCCGGGCTGCCCGAGGACCACCCCGCGGTACGGGAGGAGATCTTCGGGCCGGTCGTCCACCTCGCCCCCTTCGACACCGAGGAGGAGGCCCTCGCCCTGGCCAACGCCGGGCCGTACGGGCTGGCCGCCACCGTCTGGACCGGCGACCTGAGCCGCGCCCACCGGGTCGCGCCGCGCCTGGACGTCGGCATCGCCTGGGTCAACACCTGGAACCTGCGGGACCTGCGCACCCCCTTCGGCGGGGTGAAGGCCTCCGGGATCGGCCGCGAGGGCGGCCACCACTCCCTCGACTTCTTCTCCGAGCCGATGAATGTGTGCGTGAAGATATGACCGGCCACGACCGCGCGAAGGACCCCGTACGAGACCGGCCGGACCTCTCGAAGGAGATCACCGAGGCCGCCGACCGGCTCGACGAGGCCCGCAGCACGGGTGTCCCCACCGCTCCGGTGCGGGACCTCCTCCCGCCCGGCGACCTCGCCGCCGCCTACGCCGTGCAGCACCTGACCACCGGGCGGCGGCTCGCCGCGGGGCGCCGCGTCACCGGGTGGAAGGTCGGCCTGACCTCCGCCGCCGTACAGCGCCAACTCGGCGTGGAATCCCCGGACTTCGGCGCCCTCTTCGACGACACGGCGTTCTGCGACGGCGCGCAGGTCCCCTTCGGCGCGGTGCTCCAGCCGCGCGCCGAGGTGGAGGTCGCGCTCGTGCTCGGCGCGGACCTGCCGCACCGGCACAGCACCGTCGCGGACCTCGTGCGGGCGACCGCGTTCGCCCTGCCCGCGATCGAGGTCGTCGGCAGCCGGGTCCGCGACTGGGACATCAGCCTGGTCGACACCGTCGCCGACAACGCCTCCAGCGGTGTGTACGTCCTCGGCGCCCGGCCGGTCGCCCTGGACGCCCTGGACCTGCGGACCGCCGGCGCGGTCCTGGAGCGGCGCGGCGAGCCCGTGTCGGTCGGGGCCGGGGCCGCCTGCCTGGGCCATCCGCTGAACGCCGCGCTCTGGCTGGCCGGCACCCTGGCCGCGCTCGGTCGTCCGCTGCGGGCCGGGGACACGGTGCTGACCGGGGCGCTCGGGCCGGTCGTGGACGTGGCGCCGGGCGATGTGGTCGAGGCGCGGATCGAGGGCCTCGGTTCGGTACGGGCCGCGTTCGCGGCGAACCCGGAGGGAGAGGACGCATGAGCGGCACCCGGCTGGAGGAGTGCGCGGCGGCCCTGGACGACGCCGCGCTCACCCGCACCACGCTCGCGAGCGGCAGCAGCGGGCTGCACGGGACCGAGGACGCGTACCGCGTCCAGGAGCGTCTCGTCGCCCGGCAGGTGGAGCGCGGCGCCCGCCTGACCGGCTTCAAGCTCGGCTTCACCAGCACCGCGAAGATGCGTCAGATGGGCGTGCACGACCTCATCCACGGCCGGCTCACCGACCGCATGCGGATCGCCGACGGCGACACCTTCGACGCGGGCGCCCTGATCCACCCCCGTGTGGAGCCCGAGGTGGCGTTCCTGCTCGGCGGGCCGCTGGAGCCCGGCACCGTCGATCCGCTGGGCGCGGTCGCGGCGGTGGCCCCCGCACTGGAGGTGATCGACTCCCGGTACGACGGTTTCGCGTTCTCGCTGCCCGAGGTCATCGCGGACAACACCTCCGCCGCCGGGTACGCCGTCGGGCCGTGGCGTCCGCCGGTCGAGCTCGCCGACCGGGGGGTCCTGCTGGAGATCGACGGCCGGCTGGTGGAGGCCGGTTCGACCGCCGCGGTCCTCGGCCACCCGCTGCGCGCCCTGGCCGCCGCCGCCCGCCTCGCCCCGCGCGGAGTCCTCGCCGCCGGGACGGTGGTCCTCGCGGGGGCCGCCACCGCCGCCGTCCCGCTGCCGCACGGCGTGCACGTGCGGGCGACCGTGTCGGGGCTCGGCACGGTCGGCTTCAGCACCGTGCCGAAGGAGGCCCGGACGTGATCGTCGAAGGCGCGGCCGCCCCCCGCGGCCGGTTCCCGCACCTGCGCCGCGCCGGTGACCTGGTCTTCGTCTCCGGTACCAGCTCCCGTCGGCCGGACGGCACCTTCGCCGGGGCCCGGGCCGACCCGATGGGCGTCACGGACCTCGACATCCGCGAGCAGACACGGGCCGTGCTCGACAACATCGGCCGGCTGCTCGAAGCCGCCGGGGGAAGCCTGCGCGACCTGGTCTCCGTCACCGCCTACCTGGTGAACATGAACGACTTCGGCGGCTACAACGAGGTCTACGCCACCTACTTCGACGCGTCGGGCCCCGCCCGCACCACGGTCGCCGTCCACCAACTCCCGCACCCGCTGCTGCTGATCGAGATCAGCGCGGTGGCCCACCTGCCCCTCGCCCCACTCCCCGAGGAGTCCCGCGCATGAGCACCAGCCCGATGAGGAAGTCACCCACCGCACCGTTCAACTTCCGCTCCTGGATCGACGAGCACCAGCACCTGCTGAAGCCGCCGGTCGGCAACGTCCAGGTGTGGCAGGACAGCGACCTGATGGTCACCGTCGTCGGCGGCCCCAACCGCCGCACCGACTTCCACGACGACCCGATCGAGGAGTTCTTCTACCAGCTCAAGGGCAACATGGTGCTCCGGGTGATGGAGCAGGAGGGCGCGCCGCCGCGCGACCTCCACATCCGCGAGGGCGACGTCTATCTGGCCCCCGCGCACCTGCGGCACTCCCCGCAGCGGCCCGAGGAGGGCTCGATCGGGCTGGTGGTCGAGTTCGCGCGCCCCGAGGGCTCGTTGGACGCCTTCGAGTGGTACTGCGTGAACTGCCACCGCCTGGTGCACCGCAGCGAGGTGCAGCTCAAGTCGATCGTCGCCGACCTGCCGCCGGTGTTCGACGCCTTCTACGGCGACGACGCCGCCCGCACCTGCCCGCACTGCGCGGCCGTGCACCCCGGCAGGGACTGGCCGGACGCCCTGCGCCCGACGACCGCCCCGCCCGGTTCGGAACCGGTCGCATGACGCCCGCGCACGGCGGGCCCGTCGTGGACGTGCACGCGCACGTCTTCCCGCGGATCTCCCGCGCCGAGTCCCGTCTCCTCCAGGACGACGAGGGCCCCTGGCTGCGCTCGGACGGCGCCGACGGCCCCGGCCGGGGCATGATGATGCGCGGCTCCCGGGAGTACCGGCCCGTCCGGCGCACCCTGTGGGACCCGGCGGCCCGCGTCGCCGACCTGGACCGGCTGGGCGTCGACGTCCAGGTGCTGTCCAGCACGCCGCTGCTCTTCGGGTACGACGCGGACGCCGGCCGGGCGGCCGACTGGTGCCGCATGGTCAACTCCCGTCTCCTGGAGTTTGGTTCGTACGCCCCCCAGCGGCTGGCCGCGCTCTGCCAGGTGCCGCTCCAGGACACCGAGGCGGCCTGCGCGATGGTCACCGAGGCGATGGGGCAGGGCTTCCACGGGGTGCACATCGGCAACCACATCGGCGAACGCGACCTGGACGACGGCGCGGTCGTGGAGTTCCTCACCCACTGCGCGCACGAGAACGCGCCCGTCCTCGTGCACCCCTGGGACATGCCGGGCGGGCCGCGCGTCGAGCGGTACATGCTCCAGTGGCTCGTCGGCATGGCGGCCGAGACCCACCTCACCCTCCTGTCGATGATGCTGTCCGGCGCCTTCGAGCACCTCCCGCGCTCACTGCGGCTGCTGTTCGCGCACGGCGGCGGCAGCTTCCCGTACCTGGTGGGCCGGGCGGACAACGCCTGGCGGCGCAGGGACCTGGTGCGGGCGGACAGCCCGCACCCGCCGTCGGCGTACACCGACCGGTTCAGCGTCGACTCGGCGGTCTTCGACCAGCGCGCGCTGGAGCACCTGGTGCAGGTGATGGGCGCGGAGCAGGTGCTGCTCGGCTCCGACCACCCGTTCCCGCTGGGCGAGGCGGAGATCGGCGGGCTGGTGCGCGAGAGCGCGCTCACGGACGCCGAGAAGGCGGCCGTGCTCGGGGGGAACGCGGTGCGCTTCTTCGGCCTCGTACGTCATCGGACGGGACAGGAGGCCATGCGGTGAGCGCGCTGAAGGCAGCCGTCATCGGCTCCGGCAACATCGGCACCGACCTCCTCGTCAAGATGGTCCGGGGCTCGGGGGCCGTCACGGCCGCCGCGATGATCGGCATCGACCCGGCGTCCGACGGGCTGGCCCGTGCCGCCCGGCTGTCCGTTCCCACCAGCGCGGACGGCGTCGCGGGGCTGATCGCCCTGGACGGCTTCGACGGGATCGACGTCGTCTTCGACGCGACCTCCGCCGGGGCGCACCACCGCAACGCCGCCGCCCTCGCCCCGTACGGCAAGCGGCTGATCGACCTCACCCCGGCGGCCATCGGCCCGTACGTGGTGCCCTCGGTGAACCTGGACGCCCACCTGGGCGCGCCGAACCTGAACATGGTGACGTGCGGCGGGCAGGCCACCGTGCCGGTCGTCGCGGCCGTCTCGGCGGTGACCCCGGTGGCGTACGCGGAGATCGTGGCCTCGATCGCCTCGCGCTCGGCGGGCCCCGGCACCCGGGCCAACATCGACGAGTTCACCGAGACGACCGCGCGGGCGCTGGAGCAGGTCGGCGGGGCCGGGCGCGGCAAGGCGATCATCGTGCTGAACCCGGCGGAGCCGCCGCTGCTGATGCGCGACACCGTGCACTGCGTGACCGGCGACTGCGACACGGACGCGGTGGCGGACGCGGTGCGGGCGAAGGCCGCCGAGGTGGCGGCCTACGTGCCCGGCTACCGGCTGAAGCAGGAGCCGCAGTTCCGCAGGCTGGCGGCGGGCGACCCACTGGCGGAGCTGGCCGGGCTCGAAGGGTCCGGCGGGGTGCTGGTCTCGGTGTTCCTGGAGGTGGAGGGCGCCGGCCACCACCTGCCCGGATACGCCGGGAACCTCGACATCATGACGTCCGCGGCCCTGCGTACCGCCGAGCGGCTGGCCGCCGTCGAAGGGAGCGCGTCATGACGCGCGTGTACGTCCAGGACGTCACCCTGCGGGACGGCATGCACGCCGTGTCGCACCGGTACACCGTCGACCAGGTCCGCACGATCGCCGCCGCGCTGGACGCGGCCGGTGTGGACGCCGTGGAGGTCGCGCACGGCGACGGGCTCTCCGGGTCCTCCGTCACGTACGGGCCCGGGGCGCACACCGACTGGGAGTGGCTGGAGGCCGCCGCCTCCGTCCTCACCCGGGCGAAGCTGACGACGCTGCTGCTGCCGGGCATCGGCACCGTCGAGGACCTGCGCCGCGCACACGCGCTCGGCGTGCGCTCCGTCCGGATCGCCACGCACTGCACCGAGGCCGATGTCGCCGCCCAGCACATCGCGCTGGCCCGGGAGCTGGGGATGGACGTCGCCGGGTTCCTGATGATGTCGCACCTGGCGGAGCCGGCCGAGCTGGCCCGGCAGGCGAAGCTGATGGAGTCGTACGGGGCGGCCTGCGTGTACGTCACCGACTCGGGCGGGCGGCTGACCATGGACGGCGTCCGGGAGCGGGTGCGCGCCTACCGGGACGTGCTCGGTGACGGGACGCAGATCGGCATCCACGCCCACCACAACCTCGCGCTCGGCGTCGCCAACAGCGTCGTCGCCGTGGAGGCGGGCGCGTACCGCGTCGACGCCTCGCTGGCCGGGCAGGGCGCGGGGGCCGGCAACGCGCCGCTGGAGCCGTTCATCGCGGTCGCCGACCTGATGGGCTGGGAGCACGGCTGTGCGCTGTTCCCGCTGATGGACGCGGCGGAGGACCTGGTGCGGCCGACGCAGGACCGGCCGGTGCGGGTCGACCGGGAGACGCTGACGCTCGGGTACGCCGGGGTGTACTCCAGCTTCCTGCGGCACGCGGAGACCACCGCCGCCCGCCACGGGCTGGACACCCGCTCCCTGCTCGTGGAGGCGGGGGCGCGCCGGATGGTCGGCGGGCAGGAGGACCTGCTCACCGACATCGCCCTCGATCTCGTAGCCGACAGGGAGCGCAACTGATGGACTTCGCACAGCGGTTGAAGGAGTTCGGGGCACGGTCCCGGGCACTGGACGCGGCCGACCCGCTCGCCCACGTCCGGGAGCGGTTCCTGCTCCCCGAGGGTGTCGTCTATCTCGACGGCAACTCCCTCGGCGCGCTGCCGGCCGCGGTGCCCGGGGCGCTCACGGACGCGGTGCACCGGCAGTGGGGCACCGGTCTGATCCGGTCGTGGAACGACAACGACTGGTGGAGCGCCCCGCTGCGGGTCGGCGACGCGGTCGGCGCGCTGATCGGGGCGGCCCCCGGGCAGACCGTCGCCGGGGACTCCACGAGCGTGCAGCTCTACAACGCGCTGGTGGCGGCGGTCCGGCTGCGGCCCGGCCGGAGCCTGCTGCTCACCGATCCGGACCACTTCCCCACCGACCAGTACATCGCCGACTCGGTGGCCCGGCTGCTCGGAGTGGAGGTGCGGCGGGCGCCCGCCCGGGAGGCCCGGTCGGTGCTGGCCGCCGAGGGCTTCGACGTGGCGGTCGCCGCGTACGCGCCGGTGGACTACCGGACGGGTGAGGCGTACGACATGGCGGCCCTGACCGCCGCCGCGCACGAGGCGGGCGCGCTGATGCTGTGGGACCTGTGCCACGCCGCGGGCGCGCTGCCGGTGCGACTGGACGCGGTCGGGGCCGACTTCGCGGTCGGCTGCGGTTACAAGTACCTGTCGGGAGGGCCGGGCGCGCCCGCCTTCCTGTACGTGGCCGAGCGCCACCAGGGTTCCTTCGACCAGCCGCTCACGGGCTGGCACGGGCACGCCGACCCGTTCGGGATGCACGGCTCGTACACCCCCGCGCCCGGCATCGGCCGGGCCCGGATCAGCACGCCGCCGCTGCTGTCGCTGCTGGCCCTGGAGGCGGCGCTGACCGCGTACGACGGGGTGGACATGGCGGACGTGCGGGCGAAGGGCCTGGCGCTCACCGGGTTCTTCCAGGAGTGCGCGGACGCCCTGCTCGACGGCTTCGGCTTCACCGCGGCCACCCCGCGCGAGCCCGAGCGCCGGGGCAGCCAGGTCGCGCTGCGGCACCCGGAGGCGTACCCGCTGGTGGCCGCGCTGGTGGCGCGGGGTGTCATCGGCGACATGCGGGCGCCGGACCTGCTGCGGTTCGGGGTGAACGCGCTGTACGTGTCGTACGCCGATGTCCTGTACTGCGTACGGCAGTTGCACGAGATCGTCAGCACCGGGGAGCACCGGGAGCCGCGCTTCCAGCAGCGCTCCACCGTGACCTGATCCCCCTTCGCCGGTCAGGGGAGGCGCGGCCCCCGCCGCCCCTCCCCCGGTCTTCCACACCTCCACACCATCCCTTTCCTCCGCTTTTGTCCCCCTTGGTCTTTCCGGAAGGACCGTCGGATGCGTCTCCCCCGCCCCACCCCGTCGAAGGTCGTGCTCGCGGCGACCGCCGCCGCCGCCGTGACCGCGGCCCTCCTCGCGCCCGTCCCCGGGGACGCGGTCGCCGCCGCGCCCGCCGACCCGGGCATCCCCACCGTCTGCGCGGACCGCCGGCCGGAGCCGGTCGATCCCAAGTCGTACGGGATGCAGCTCGACAAGAGCTTCCTGCACCCCTCGCTGACCCCGCTCGACGAGGAGCACCCGCACCCCTTCCCGGGGCGGAACGCGCGGTACGACACGAAGTCGTACAGCAGGAACATGAAGGTCGAGGCGGCCTACGAGGGCGCGGACTTCACCCCGGACCACTTCCACACCTGGCAGAACGTCGTGGACTTCGACGGCCGCCGCTACCTCTTCCAGTACGACCGCTCCGAGGCCCGCGTCTACGACGTGACCGACGTGAAGAAGGTCAGGATCGTCGAGAAGCTGACCCGCGCGGACGTCGGCGGCGACGAGTCGAAGGCGAGCCGGGACTGGGCCGCCGGGGACTACTGGGGCGGCTCCACCGTCCAGTGGAACAAGAAGCTGAACGCCTATGTGATGGTGGTGAGCTTCGAGGACAAGCGGCAGATCAGCGAGCTGAAGGACCAGCCGGGCCAGGACAAGTACAGCAACCCGGACGGCGTGGCGAAGCTGCGCGCGAAGAAGGGCCTGAAGGGTTTCAAGGTCTACCGCCTGGACGGGCCGCGGAAGAAGGACTGGAGGCTGCTGGCCACCGTCTCGACGGACTCCACCCAGCGCGATCCGCTGCACAGCGACCTCAGCAGGCCGCAGCAGGGCTCGGGTTCGCTGGACGTGCCGTACTGGACCGGGGGCAGGTACATGTTCCTCGCGGTCGCGCCCGACGACAGCTACGCGAACAACGAGTACCCGACGAACCTGCACTCCGCCGGCTACCAGTCCTGGGACATGTCCGACCCCGCGCACCCGAAGCTGCTCGACACCTGGCACCTGCCGGGCCAGGTCACCGGCGAGTCCGCCGCGTACCGGCAGAACCCGCGGTGCGGGAACCGGACGAGCTGGCTGGGCGCGCGGATGCCGCTCTTCGTGCCCAGGCCGCCCGAGCAGGGCGGGCGTCACGCGTTCGCGGTGCAGGGCGGACTCGGGCTCACCGTGCTCGACATCTCGGACCCGGCGAGGATGCGGGCCGTCGGCCACCTGGACCTGCCGCCGTCGGTGGCGGGCACCGAGGGCGACAACGTGGACGTGTCGCAGTACGAGCGGACCGGCATGGTCTACGTCTCCGGCTACCCGCTCACCGAGGACTGCTACGAGCCGTACAAGGAGATCTTCCAGGTCGACGCGAAGGACCCGGCGAACCCGCGGATCGTGGGCCGCCTCCCGCGGCCGACCCCGCCGAAGGAGGCCGGGTTCACCGACTACTGCCAGCGGCGCGGCAGCTTCGGCCCCAAGCGGACCGGCTACTACACCAACCCCGGCAAACACGACGCGGGCGTCCTGAGCTACGGCTTCTACAACGCCGGTGTGCAGTTCTTCGACGTGACGAAGCCACAGAAGCCGCGCGTCGCGGCGTACTTCGTGCCGAAGGCGTACGGCAGGGACACCCCCGAGTACGCGTACGGCAACCAGACGCACGGCGTGTACGTCGAGTGGGACCGCAACATCGCGTGGGCGCTGACCAACCACGGCATCTACGCCCTGTCCGCCCCCAAGGTGCTCGGCGAGCCGAACCTCGGGCGGCCGGACCGGCCGTTCCGCAACAGCCAGCCGTGATCTTCCTCCCTCCCCGCAAAGGACCTCCTCCCATGCGCAGAAGCACCGTCGCCCTGCCCGCTCTCGCGGTCTGCTCCGCCCTCCTGGTCTCCGCCTGCGGCACCCGCTCCGGGGCCGGCGCGGCGGACGGCA
The DNA here is from genome assembly GCF_044751045.1 of Streptomyces sp. NPDC088745. Lineage (NCBI taxonomy): Bacteria > Bacillati > Actinomycetota > Actinomycetes > Kitasatosporales > Streptomycetaceae > Streptomyces > Streptomyces sp. NPDC088745. Next base: position 442,293 of record NZ_JBIVLB010000004.1, on the reverse strand, counting down.
CGGCCGGTGGCGGGACCACCGTCGTCATCGGCTTCGACGGCCCGCTGACCGGCGACCTGTCGGCCCTGGCGATCGGGGCGAAGAACGCCGCCCAGCTCGCCGTCGACCAGGCCAACAGGTCCCGGGCCGTGCCCGGGGTGACGTTCGCCCTGAAGTCGCTGGACGACCAGGGCCAGCCCGGCACCGGCCAGCAGAACGCCACCGCGCTCACCGGCGACAAGCAGGTGCTCGGCGTGGTCGGCCCGCTGAACTCGGGCGTCGCCAAGTCCATGCAGATGATCTTCGAGCAGGCGAAGCTGGCCGTCGTCTCCCCGGCGACCACCAGCCCCGGCCTCACCCAGGGCGACAACTGGGCGAAGGGCGCCAAGGAGCGCCGTTTCACGACGTACTTCCGCACCGCCACCACGGACGCGGTGCAGGGCCCCTTCGCCGCCCAGCACCTGCACGACACCCTGAAGCTCACCAAGGTCTTCGTCGTCGACGACAAGAAGGCGTACGGGGCGGGCCTGGCGGCCACCTTCACCGCGGAGTTCGAGAAGCGCGGCGGGCAGGTGGTGGAGACCGACCAGATCAACTCCGGCGAGAAGGACTTCTCCTCGGTGATCAACAAGATCAGGACCTCGGGCGCGCAGTTCGTCTACTACGGCGGCGAGTACCCGGACGCGGGCCCCCTGACGGGCCAGTTGAAGAAGGCGGGCGTGAAGATCCCGCTGGTCGGCGGCGACGGCATCTCGGACGCCAACTTCGTCGAGCTCGCGGGCGGCGGCGCGACGGGCGACTACTGCACCACGGTCGGCGCGCCGCTGGAGGACGGCGCGGCGGGCAGGGCCTTCGCCGCGGCGTACGAGGCGGCGGAGTTCAAGGACCCCTACGGCGCCTACGGCGGCTACGCGCACGACTCGGCGACCACGCTGATCGAGGCCGTGAAGGCGGTGGTCGCGGCGAACGGCGGCAAGCTGCCGGCCGACGCCCGCGCGAAGGTCACCGCGGCGGTGCAGAAGGTCTCCTTCGACGGGGTGACGGGCAAGGTCTCCTTCGACGCGTTCGGGGACACCACCAACCGGCAGTTGACGGTCAACCAGGTGAAGGACGGCGCGTGGACACCGGTCACCAGCGGCACCTTCACCCCCAAGTAGCCGGCTCGTTCCCCTCGTTCCCCTCTCCCACGGACTCCACGGAGGCGTCGCAGTGCACGAACTGCCGCAAATGCTGGCCAACGGCCTGCTGCTCGGCTCGATGTACGGGCTGATCGCCATCGGCTACACGATGGTCTACGGCATCGTCCAGCTCATCAACTTCGCCCACGGCGAGGTCTTCATGACCGGGGGCTTCGGCGCCCTCACCGCGTTCCTGATGCTGCCGGACGGTGTGTCGTCGTGGCTGGCGCTGCCGGTGATGCTGCTGGCCGCCGTGCTGGTGTCCACGTCGGTGGCGGTCCTCGCGGAGCGGCTCGCCTACCGGCCGCTGCGCGGGTCGTCCCGGCTGGCCCCGCTGATCACGGCGATCGGCCTGTCCATCGCCGTCCAGCAGATGGTGTGGGCCTGGTATCCGGACGCCAAGCAGGCCCGCACCTTCCCGCACCTGCCGGGCGGCCCCTTCGCGGTGGGTCCGGTCACCGTGCAGACCGGGGACGTGTTCCTGGTGGCGTCCGCGGTCCTGTCGATGCTCGCGCTGACGTGGTTCGTCCGCGGCACCCGCACCGGACGCGCCATGCAGGCCACCGCGCAGGACCCGGACACCTCCCGGCTGATGGGCATCAACACCGACCGGATCATCGTCACCGCGTTCGCCATCGGGGCGGCGTTCGCCGCGCTGGCGGCGGTGGCGCACGGGCTGCGGTACGGGCAGGTGGACTTCCGGATGGGCTTCGTCACCGGGCTGAAGGCGTTCACGGCCGCCGTGCTGGGCGGCATCGGCTCGATCCAGGGCGCGATGCTGGGCGGCCTGGCGCTGGGCCTGGCGGAGGCGCTGGCTTCCGGTTACGTGAAGTTCCTGCCGGGTCTGGAGCTCTTCGGCGGCGGGGCGTGGGCGAACGTGTGGGCGTTCGCGCTGCTGATCGTGGTGCTGCTGATCCGGCCGCAGGGCCTGTTCAGCAAGCTCACCGCGGACAGGGCGTGAGGGGGATGGGGACCGCGACAGGGAGGAAGGGCGTGCGGGGGACGGACACGACGACCGGCCTGACGGAGACGGCCCCCGCCGCACCGCCGGCCGCCGCGCCGTCCGCGCGGGCGGGCCGGGCCCGGGCGCTCACCGCGGCGGGCGGTGTGCTGACCGCCGCCTCCGCCTTCGTGGCGTGGACGTGGACGCGGGAGTTCCCCGGGGACCTGACGGTGAACGGGTGGCCGGGCGGGCTGCAGGTGCTCACCCTGGTGTCCGGGCTGCTGACGGTGCTCGGCTCGCTGGGCGGGTACGGGGTGAGGGGCTTCCGGTGGGCGGCGCCGGCCGGGGCGACGGCCGCGCTGCGGTGGTACGCGCTGGGCGCGCTGGCCGTCACCTGGTTCGCGGTGGCGTCGATCGCCTGGACGCTGGGCGGCGCGGTGAACGTGGTGGGGGGCGGCTGGTTCGCGGCGGCGGCCTCGGCGGTGCCGATGGCGGGGGCGTTCCTGCTGCCGCCGGACGCGCGGGAGCCCGCGAGGGCGCGACGGCTTCCCGCCTGGGCCGAGCTGTCGCTGATCTCGGCCGCCGCGGGCGCCGGGCTGCTGGTCTTCACGTACGGCATCGGGACGGAGGGCGCGCTGTTCGCCGGGTTCCTGGTCACGGCGGGTTTCGCGGCGGCCGGTCTGGCGAGGGCGGGATTGCTCGCCCGACTGACCGGGCTGACGGCCCGGCACCGTACGACGGCCGCCGCGGCGGCGCTCGTGGCCGCGGTCGCCTTCCCCTTCACGGGCTCCGACGAGACGTACATGTCGGTGGGCGTGAACATCCTGATCTTCGCGACGGTGGCGCTCGGCCTGAACGTGGTCGTGGGCCTGGCCGGGCTGCTCGACCTCGGTTACGTGGCCTTCCTGGGCGTGGGCGCGTACACGGCGGCGCTGGTGTCGGGCGCGTCCGCCTCCGCTCTCGGTCTCCGTCTGCCCTTCTGGGCGGCGGTGCTGGCGGGCGGTCTCGTCTCCATGCTGTTCGGTCTGCTCATCGGCGCGCCGACGCTGCGGGTGCGGGGCGACTACCTCGCGATCGTGACGCTGGGCTTCGGCGAGATCTTCCGTATCGCCGTGAACAACCTCGACGGGGTCTCCGGGCCGAACATCACGGGCGGCCCCGGCGGCATCCCCAACATCCCCGACCTGTCCCTCCTCGGCTTCGACTTCGGCGCGACCCATGTGGTCGCCGGGGTCGAACTGGGCCGCTTCGCCAACTACTTCCTGCTGATGCTGCTGGTCACCGCCGTGGTGGTGGTCGTCTTCCAGCGGGTCGGGGAGTCACGGACCGGGCGGGCGTGGGTGGCGATCCGCGAGGACGAGACGGCGGCGACCGCGATGGGCGTCAACAGCTTCCGGCTGAAGCTGACCGCCTTCGCGCTGGGCGCGGCCCTGGCGGGCGTCGCGGGCACCGTGCAGGCGCACGTGTCGTACGCGGTGGTCCCCGACCCGTACCAGTTCGCCGGCGCGGTGCCGCCCAACTCGGCCTTCCTGCTGGCCGCGGTGGTCCTCGGCGGGACGGGCACGGTGGCGGGGCCGCTGATCGGAGCGGCGCTCCTCTACCTGATCCCGATGAAGCTCCAGTTCCTGCAGGACTACCAACTGATGGCCTTCGGTATCGCGCTGATCCTGCTGATGCGGTTCCGGCCGGACGGCCTGGTCGCGGACCGGCGGGGGCGCGTGGACCACGACGCGGCGGGAGCCACGGCATGAGTGACGCGTACGTACTCGACGCGACCGGCGTCACCATGCGCTTCGGCGGGCTGACCGCCGTGCGCGGGGTGGACCTGAGGGTCGGCGGCGGCGAGATCGTGGGCCTGATCGGCCCGAACGGGGCGGGCAAGACCACCTTCTTCAACTGCCTGACCGGGCTGTACGTCCCGACCGGGGGCACCGTCCGGTACCGGGGCGCGGTCCTGCCGCCCAAGCCCCACCTGGTGACGAAGGCGGGCATCGCCCGCACCTTCCAGAACATCCGCCTCTTCGCGCACATGACGGTCCTGGAGAACGTCCTGGTCGGCCGCCACACCCGCACCAAGGAGGGCCTGCTGTCGGCTCTGGTGCGGGGCCCCGGCTTCCGGCGCGCGGAGGCGGAGTCACGCGAACGCGCCCTGGAACTCCTGGAGTTCACGGGTCTCGCCGCCAAGGCGGACCAGCTCGCCCGCAACCTCCCCTACGGCGAGCAGCGCAAGCTGGAGATCGCCCGCGCGCTGGCGAGCGATCCGGGTCTGCTCCTGCTCGACGAGCCGACCGCCGGGATGAACCCCCGGGAGACACGCGTGACGGAGGAGCTGGTGTTCGCGATCCGCGACCGGGGCACCGCCGTGCTGGTCATCGAGCACGACATGCGCTTCGTCTTCGAGCTCTGCGACCGGGTCGCCTGCCTGGTGCGGGGCGAGAAGCTGGTGGAGGGCACGGCCGACGTCGTACGGGGCGACGAACGCGTCGTCGCCGCCTACCTGGGCACCACGGAAGGGGCCGCCGCGTGACCGCGCTGCTGGAGGTCGAGGACCTCCGTGTCTCGTACGGCAGGATCGAGGCCGTGAAGGGGATCTCGTTCCGGGTGGAGGAGGGCCAGGTGGTGACCCTGATCGGCGCCAACGGCGCGGGCAAGACCACCACCCTCCGCACCCTCTCCGGCCTCCTGAGACCGGCCGGCGGCCGCATCGTCTTCGACGGCACGCCGCTCTCCGGCGTCCCCGCCCACCGCATCGTCTCCCTCGGCCTGGCCCACTCCCCCGAGGGCCGGCACATCTTCCCGCGCCTGACCATCACGGAGAACCTCCGGCTCGGGGCGTTCCTGCGCGGCGACAAGGCGGGCATCGCCCGGGACGTCCGGCGGGCGTACGACCTCTTCCCGGTCCTGGGCGAGCGGAGGCGGCAGGCGGCCGGCACCCTGTCGGGCGGCGAGCAGCAGATGCTGGCCATGGGGCGGGCGCTGATGTCCCGCCCCAGGCTCCTGATGCTGGACGAGCCCTCCATGGGCCTGTCCCCGATCATGATGCGGAAGATCATGGAGACGATCCGGGAGCTGAGGTCCACGGGTACGACGATCCTGCTGGTCGAACAGAACGCGCAGGCGGCGCTCGCGCTGGCCGACCAGGGCCACGTGATGGAGACCGGCAGGGTCGTCCTCTCCGGCACGGGCTCAGACCTGCTCCACGACGCGTCCGTCCGCAGGGCCTACCTGGGCGAGGACTGAGCGTTCCGCGCGTAGTGGCGGCGCGCCCTGGCCCGGTTGCCGCAGTCGCCGGAACTGCACCAGCGGCGGTTGCCCGCCCGGGTGCGGTCCAGGTAGAACCAGCCGCAGCCGGGCCCCTGGCACCGGCCGATCCGCTCGGCGTCCGGACCCGACAGCAGCTCCTCGGCCGACAGGGCGAGGGCGTCGGCGAGCCCGGCGGGCCGCCAGCGCAGCGGCAGCTCCGCCGGCAGGCGGGCCCGTTGCCGCGCGCCCACGATCGCCCGGTTCAGCTCCTGCCAGGGGGCGGACGGCAGCGGGCGGACACCGTCGGCCAGGGCGTCCAGGATCTCCCCGAGCGCGTTCCGCAACGCGGGGAGGCCGTCGGCCCCGCCCGGCGGCGCGTCGATTCCGGCGCCGGCCGCCCACCGGGCCCACTCCCGCGCGCCCGTCACGCGCTCCGTGCGGCGGGCGTCGTCGGTGCGCCAGGCGACGGTGTTGACGAGGTCGAGGACGGGGTGTCCGGCGATGAACTGGGGCTCGGGTCTGTCGAGGGTCACGTCCCCAGGATAGCGTTCTAACACCCTCAACGCGTTTAGCTTGTTAGAGTGGCGGGATGAGCGACTCCTCTCGCACGGACGCCTCACCCACGCCCCCGGCCGCCCCGACGCCCCGGAAACCGGACCCGCCGCCCGGGGACCCCTCGAACCCCGCACCCTCCGACCCCGGTTCCGGCGCCCCCGCGCCGCGCACGCGTTTCCGGGCCGGGCTGCGGATCGGTGCGGGGTTCGGCGCGGCCTCCTTCCTGCTCGCGCTGAGCTTCGGGGCGGTGACGCAGGCGCAGGGCTGGGGCGTCGTCGTGCCGATCGTCTGCTCGGCGGTGGTGTTCTCGGGCTCGGCCCAGTTCGCCCTGGTGGCCACGCTCTCCACCGGCGGGCTGGGCTCGGCCGTGGCGGCCGCCGCGATGATCAACTCCAGGTTCCTGCCGATGGGCGTCGCCGTCGCGGGCGACCTGCGCGGCGGGCGGCTGCGGCGGGCCTTCGAGGGGCAGGCGGTGGTCGACGCCTCGTGGGCGGCGGCGCACCTGGGCGGCGGCCGCTTCGACCGGTCGCTGCTGTTCGGGGCGACGCTCGCGCAGTGGCCGCCGTGGGTGGCGGGCACCGCGCTGGGCGTCGTGCTCGCCCCCGACGCAGGCCTCCAGCACACGCTGGGCCTGGACGTCCTGACCCCCGCGCTGTTCGCCGCGCTCCTCCTGGACGAGCTGCGCAAGGACCGCGCCAACCGCCTGCCGGCGCTCGCGGGCGCGCTGCTCGCCGCCGTGCTCATCGCCTTCCTGCCCACCGGGCTCGCCCTGATCGGCTCGGGGCTGGCGGCGCTGACGGGCCTGTGGCGCCGGAAGGGGGCCCGGGCATGAGCCCCGCCGTCCTGTGGACCGCCGTCGGGGCGGTCGCCCTCGTCAGCTTCGCCTGCAAGGCGGCGGGCCCCGCCGTCCTCGCGGGCCGCGAACTGCCCGACCGGGCGCGCACGGTGATCGCCCTGCTCGCGCCCGTGCTGCTGGCCGCCTTCGTGCTCGTGGAGATCGCGGGCCCCGGCTGGTCGGACCTCGATCCGGCGGTGCTCGCCGGCCTCGCCGCCGTCATCGGGCTGCGGCTGTGCCGGGTGCCGTTGGCGTTGGCGCTGGTGGGGGCGGTGGTGGTCACCGCACTGGTACGGGCGGCGTGGGGGTGAGACGGGCGGCGCCCGGGACACGGGCGCCCAGGGCGAGGTGCTGGGCGGCGTAGGAGCGCCAGGGCCGCCAGCTCTCCTCGTCCGGCAGGTCCGGGAGCGCGACGTCCGGGTCGCCCAGCGCGCGCATCCGGATGCGGGCCGCCGTCCGTGCCGCCAGGCCCGGCACACCGGCCAGCGCCCGTGCCGCCGCCTCCCGGTCGGCTCCCGGATCGAGTCGTACGGTCCCGGCCGCGAGCGCCGCGGCCAGCGGACCGGCGTCCGGCTCGCCGGTCAGGGCGTCCGGCGTCGGGAAGAGCCGGTCGAGGGTGCCGCACGGGTGGGGGTGGGCCTCCCCGTGCGCCTCGACCAGCGCGGCGGCCCGCTCCCGGCCGACCCGCAGGCGCAGCGCGCACTCGTCGGGGTCGGCGGCGCCGGGCGAACGGAGCCCCGGCCGCGCCTCCACGAGCGCGGTGAGCCTCGGGTCCGCCCCGAGCCGTTCGTCGACGGCGTACGGGTCGGCGTCCAGGTCGAACAGACGGCGCAGGCGCTGCACGGCGGTGGTGAGGTCGCGCAGGTCGGAGAGGCTGACCCGGGCGTCGAGCCAGCCGGGGCGCGGAGCCTCGTCCACGGAGACGACCCCGGTGCCGTGCGGCAGCCGCAGGGTGCGCCGGTAGGTGCGCGTGCCCGGCTCGCCGAGTACCTCCTCGATCCGGGGCACGGCCTCCGCCGCGAGGAGGTCGAAGGTCTCGCGGGCGGCACAGGGGCCCCGGTAGGCGAGCCGGAGGGGGACACCGGCGACGAGGGGGTGGCCGGGAGCCGTGCCGTCGGGGGCGGGGCAGGCGAGCCGGGTGCCGCGTTCGGCGCGCAGTTGGGTGGGCGTACGGGCGTAGATCCCGCGCACCGTGTCGTTGAACTGGCGCACGCTCCCGTAACCCGAGGCGAAGGCGATGTCGGTGACCGGGAGCCGGGTCGTCTGGAGGAGGACGCGCGCGGTGTGCGCCCGCTGCGCGCGGGCCAGGGCGATCGGCCCCGCCCCCAGTTCCGCCGTGAGCTGGCGCTGGACCTGCCGGGAGCTGTAGCCCAGCCGGGCGGCGAGGCCCGGGACGCCTTCCCGGTCGACCACTCCGTCGGCGATCAGCCGCATCGCCCGGCCGACGGCGTCCGCGCGGACGTTCCACTCCGCCGACCCCGGCACCGCGTCCGGGCGGCAGCGGCGGCACGCCCGGAAGCCGTGGCCCTGGGCGGCGGCCGCCGTGGGGAAGAAACGCACGTTGGCCCGCTTGGGGGTGACCGCCGGACAGCTCGGGCGGCAGTAGATGCCGGTGCTGGTCACCGCGAAGAAGAACACCCCGTCGAAACGGGCGTCCCGGCTGCTCACGGCCTCGTAGCGGGTGTCGTCGGCGGCGTTCATGCCCCCAGTGTGCGCCGCCCCGGCCCCCCGGGCTCGCGGGATTCGGACATCGAGTCCGGGGAGCCGGGGAGGGCGGGGCGGTCGCGTCGTACGGCCGGAAGAACCCCCGGGGCGGGCGCTACCGGATGCGCTGCCCGCGCTTGAGGGCGCCGTTGGTGCGGCCCTCGGCCCCCATCTGCTTCCAGTTCTTCAGCATCTCCTGGCGCAGCCGGGCGTCGGTCTTGGCGACGATGCGCCGGTTCTCGCGCATCAGCTTGCGCCAGCTCTCCAGCCGGCGCTCGGGCAGCGAGCCGTCCTCGATGGCGGCGAGCACGGCGCAGCCCGGCTCGGAGACGTGCCCGCAGTCGTGGAAGCGGCACTCCTCGGCCAGTTCGCCGATCTCGGAGAACACCTGGCCGACCCCGGCCTCGGAGTCCCACAGCCCGACCCCGCGCAGCCCGGGGGTGTCGATGAGGACTCCCCCGCCGGGCAGCGCGAGCAGGTTGCGGGTGGTGGTGGTGTGCCGCCCCTTGCCGTCGACGTCACGGGCGGCCTGCACCTCCATCACGTCCTTGCCCAGCAGGGTGTTGGCCAGCGTGGACTTGCCCGCGCCGGACACGCCGAGCAGCACGCTGGTGCCGCCGGCGACGATCGCCCCGAGGACGTCCAGGCCCTCCCCGGTGGCGGAGCTGACGGCCAGCACCTGGACGCCGGGCGCGGTGGTCTCCACGTCCTCGACCAGGTAGGAGCGCCCGGTGGCGTCCGGGACGAGGTCGCTCTTGGTGAGGACGACCAGCGGCTGCGCGCCCGACTCCCAGGCCAGGGCGAGGAAGCGTTCGATGCGCCCGAGGTCCAGTTCGACGGCGAGCGAGACCGCGATGACCGCGTGGTCGACGTTGGCGGCGAGGATCTGCCCCTCGGACCGCTGGGAGGAGGTGGACCGTACGAACGCGGTACGGCGCGGCAGCAGCGCACGGATCAGTTGCGGATCACCGGCGGGCTCGACGGCGGCCCAGTCGCCGGTGCACACCACGCGCAGCGGGTCGTGCGGAGTGACGAGCGCGGTGTCGGCGCGGACGAGTCCGCCGGCGGTGACGACATCGGCCTGCCCCCGGTCGACCCGCACGACACGGCCGGGCAGCAGGCCCTGCTCGGCGTACGGGGCGAACTCGGCCTCCCACCGCGCGTCCCAGCCGTACGGCGAGAGCGGGTGCGAGGACGCGGAAGCGTGGAGCGGGGAAGCGGAAGCAGACTGCGGGGAAGCAGCAGAAGACAAGGTGGGACCCTTCAGGGACGGCCCCGGCACCGCGTTCACGGACGCGGAAGGTGAAGCGATTCAGCCGGTGGCCACGGAGGTGGTGGGGAGAACGGGCTTCCGGGTGCGCGCGGCACCCATGACGACGACGGCAGCCATCGGGCCCACCTCCTGCCTTGTTTCGACCGGCTGACCGGCAGTGCTTGAGCACCGCCGGAGGAACAGGCTGAACCATAACCGCACCCTCCGGCGGCGCGCCACAGGTTTTCTCCCGGGTTCCGTCACGGCCGCCCGGCGGGCGGCTGCCCCCGCCCCCAGCGGTGGGCGGCGACGCGTTCGCGGGTGGCGCAGCGGCGGGAGCAGTAGCGGCGCTCCGGGCCGCTGCCGTGGGCGAGGTAGACGTGCGGGCAGCGCGGGGAGGCGCAGAGTCCGCCCGGGGGCGCCTGCCGGTCCCACAGGAGCACGGTCAGGGCGAGCACGGAGGAGGCCAGGAACCATTCGCCCCAGGGTGCTTCGTCGTCGCTGTCCAGGTGCGGATGCCATCCGGTGCCGCCGTCGTGCGAGGTGAGCCGCAGCTGGCCCCGGACCTCGCCCAGCAGCCCGTTGAGGGTGGCGGCCGCGGTGTCTGCGTCGGTGGCGGCGAACACCTCCCGCAGGGACAGGGCCGCCGCGCGGAGGCCGGCGAGGTCTCCTTCGTCGAGGCCGAGCGGCTCCGTCTCCCCGTACTCCAGGAGGACTTCCGCGACCGCGTCCACCGCGGCGGCGTCCTGCCCCCGTTCGCTCAGGACATTGATCAGGGCCACGGTCCGCCGGGCGGTGCGCATCGTCAGCATCCGTCGAATGTAACGCTACTGGTGCGTCTTTGCGTTACCGACGTAACGTGCCCGCCATGCCGAAGCGTTGCTCCCTGGAGTTCTATGCGGCCGGGGCCGTCCTCGCCCGCACCGGTGACGAGATGTCGGGCCCCGCCCTCCTGCTGCTGGCCCTCGCCGTCACCGGTTCGTCGTCCACCGCCGCGTCCCTGCTGGCGGCGCTGACGGTCGCGGCGGCGCTGGGCGGACCGCTGTTCGGGGCCCTGCTCGACCGGGCCCGCAAGCCGGGACGGCTGCTCGCCGGATCGCTCGCGCTGTACGCCGCGGGGTTGGCGGCCGTCCTGCTGACGCTGGGCCGCACCCCCGCCCCGGTTCCGCTCCTGCTGGCCGCCGGGGCCGGGCTCCTCGGCCCGGCGCTGTCCGGCGGCTGGTCCTCCCGGCTGCCCGACGCCGTCCGGCGGTCCGGGCTTCCCCGGGCCGGCGCGCTGGACGCGATGACCTTCGACGCGGCCGCGCTGGCGGGTCCCGTCCTGGCCGCGGGAGTCACGGCGGCCGCCGGGGCGGAGGCCTCCGTCGTCGTGGCGGCGGCGCTCGTCGCCGCGGCGCTCCCGGTGGCATGGCGCTTCCCCGCGTCCCCGGACCGCACGAGGACCGGTACGTCCGTGGCGGCGGGCCTCGCCGCCGGATTCCGCGTCCTGCTGCGCCGCCGCCCGCTCGCCCGGGCGACGGCCGCCTCCGTGCTGTCCTGCGCGGGCGAGGGCGTGTTCGTCGCGGTGACTCCGCTGCTCGGGGCGTCGGCGCTGGGCGGAGCGCACCGGGGCGCCCTGCTGCTCTCGCTGTCCGCCGGCGCCGCGCTCGCCGCCAACGCGTCACTGGCCCGCCGCCCGCTCCCGCCGCGGCCGGACGCCGTGCTCGGGCCGAGCGCGGCCCTGCTCGCGGTCGCGATGCTCCTCGCCGCGACGCGGCACCCGGGGCTCCTCGTCGCCGCCGCCGTGCTCGCGGGCTGCGCGACGGGGCCGCAGCTCACCGCGCTCTTCGCGATACGTCACCGGGAGGCTCCCGAAGGGCTGCGCGGCCAGGTGTTCACGACCGGGGCCAGTCTGAAGATCACCGGGTTCGCGCTGGGCGCGGCGCTCGCCGGGCCGGTGGCCGCACGGTCCGTCCCGGCGGCGCTGCTGGCCGCGGCGGTGTTCCAGGCACTGGCCGCGCTGGTCTGCCGACGGCGGGCCCTTCAGTGATGGCCGGTGAAGACCTGGGCCATCATGTCCAGCGCGGTGTGCAGTTCGAGCAGTTCGGCGGCTTCGATCACCGGGTCCAGCGCCGGGTCGCTCGACGTCACCGTGATCCTCTTGTCGCCCTCCCCGATCTCCATCCGTACGTCCACGGACCGTCCCGTGGGGAGGGCGAGGGTGACGGTGGCGGCCGTGGCGATCGGCCGCAGGAAGGTGATCTCGGAGTCGGCCCGCTTGATCTGCTGGGTCAGCTCGTGGGCCGTGTTGCGCGAGGCGCGGTACACGTGCGAGTGGTGCAGCGCGATCTGGAGGAAGTCGGAGAGCTCCTCCCCGGTCTCCAGCCGGGCCTCGGCCGGCAGGTCGTCGAGCAGGAGGGCCGCGATGCTGCGGTAGGCCCCGGACAACTGGTGGGCGACCGTGCTGAGCGGTCCGGGGTCGGCGGTGTCCTCGACGAAGGGTTCGGTCAGCTCGTGTGTCGTACGGGCCGCCTTGTCGGCGGCTTCGGCGGTGAGCGCGTCCGGGCGCGGGACGGGGGCGGCCTCCCAGTCGTTCCAGTCGATGCCGCGTGCCGCGAGGACCTCGTACACGGCGTCGCGCGAGAGCTGCGCGTGCGATCCCAGCTGGGTCGCGTTGCGGACTCCGGCGCGCCAGGCGGCTTCGATCAGGTCCTCCCGGTTCTCCGGGGTGCTGTGCGCGAGGGCCTGCACCGCGTCGAACCGGGAAATGTGCGATTCCTGTCCATTCTTGGTCATAACGGCCAAGGTAGGGCCAATCGCCCAGCGGGTCCGGCACCCACACCGCGCCGCCCGTGCGGCGACCACCCCGGTGCGCGCGCCGGCGCCGCCACGGCACGGCCGCAGCGCGTGCCGGGGCGGCGCCGGTCACCCGTCGCCGCCACGACGGGTCACCGCGGGGCCCTCCCGGAGGCCCCGTCGCCCGCACCCCGCAGGAGGTGCGGGCGGGTCCACGGGTGCGGACGGAACCGAAGCCCGGGAGCACGCCCGACCGCCCGCGCGCGGGCGCACCGGAACGCCGGGGCTCAGCCGCGCGAGCCCTCGTCCGCCCCCACCGCGTGCAGGAAGGTCCGGAACTTGGCCCCCGTCTCCGCCGTCTCCGCCTCCGGCTCGGACGCCGCGACGACGCCCGCGCCCGCGTACAGCCGCAGCATGCGCTCCTCGGCCTCGGCGCACCGGATGGTCACGACCCACTCGCCGTCCCCGTCCGCGTCGCCCCAGCCGATCATCCCGGTGAAGAACCCCCGGTCGAACGGCTCCGTCTCCGCGATGACCTGACGTGCCGTCAGCGTCGGGGTGCCGCACACGGCCGGCGTCGGGTGCAGCGCCGAGGCCAGCTCCAGCGCGGAGGCCGCGCCCTCCTCGGGAAGGGTGCCGGTGACCGTCGTCGACAGGTGCCACATCGTGGCGGTACGGATCAGCGTCGGCTTGGCCGGCACGTCGAGCGACGTGCAGTACGGAGCCAGCGCCCCGTGCACCGCGTCGACGACCACCGCGTGCTCGTGCAGGTCCTTCGCGGAGGCGAGCAGCGCCGCCGCCCTGCGCACGTCCTCCGCGAGGTCCTCGCTGCGCGGGGTGGACCCGGCGAGCGGGTTGGCGACGACCTTGTTCCCGCGCCGCGAGACCAGCAGTTCGGGGCTGGCCCCCAGGAGCGTGCGCCCCTCACCCGTACGGACGGCCCCGTCGGCCTCGACGCCGGTCGGCAGCGCGAAGGTGTAGCCCGAGGGGTCCCGCCGCGCCAGCCGCTGGAGCATCACCGGCAGGTCCAGCGGCGCGTCCGCGGTCAGCTCCAGCGTGCGCGCCAGCACCACCTTGCTGAACTCGCCCCGCCACATCCGTTCCACGACGGCTGCGACCCCGGCCCCGTACACCTCGGGCTCCGGCACCGGCCGCACCTGCCACGTCGCGGCGGTGGGCAGGTCGGCCGGGAGGGCTATCAGCGGGTCGTTGGCGAGCGGCGGCCCGTCCTGGACGAACTCCGGCACCGCGAGGGCGGCGGGCGCGCTCTGGTCGAACGGCACCGCGCCGATGACGACCGGCCGGGGCTGCCCGTCGCGCCGGGCGGCCGCCAGGGTCTCCGCGACCCGCTCGCTCAACGGCGCTTCCCCGTGCGGGACTTCACGCGCGGGACCGTCGGACAGCAGGGTCCTGGTGGGAGTGGCGAGGAAGCGCGCGCCGGGGGTGTACGCGTCCAGCAGCGCGGTGGCCGCACCGACGGCGGGGTGTGCCGCACCGGCGGCGGGGAGCGCCGTCCCGGCGGGGCGGCCGGGGCGCGGGGCGGGAACCGCAGCGGTGGCGGAGGCGATTTCGGGGGCCGTCGACACGGTGTCCACGGGTTCTCCAATGCTCGTGAGGATGTGGGGGCGGGAGCGAGAGAAGGGCGCAACCAGGAAGAACCAGGAAGAGGGAGGGAGCGGGCGGGCCGGTCAGCGCAGGGTCGCGCCGCCGTCGACGTAGATGTCCTGCATGGTGATGTGCCGCGCCCGGTCGGACGCCAGGAAGAGCACCGCGTCGGCGATGTCCTCGGGCTGGGCGATCCGCCCGAGCGGTATGCCGTTCTTGTACGAGGCGAGGTCGCCGTCGATCAGGGCGCGTTCGGCGTCGGGCCGCCCCTCCCCCATGCCGCGCAGCATGGGCGTGTCGGTGGAGCCGGGCGCGACGACGTTGCAGCGCACCCCGCTGCGGGCGACCTCCAGGCCCAGGCACTTGGTGAACATGGCGGCCGCGGCCTTGGAGGCGGCGTACGCGGCCATGCCGGTGCGCGGTATCCCGGCGGCGTTGGAGGCGACGGTGACGACGCACCCCTTGCGGCGCTCCGCCATGCGGGCGGCGGCGGCGCGCGAGGCGTGGAAGACGCCGGTGGTGTTCACGGCGAAGGTGTCGGCCCAGTCCTGGTCGGTGAGTTCGGTGGCGGGCGCGGTGCGCAGGATTCCGGCGACGTTCACCAGCAGGTCCAGCGGCCCGAGTTCGTCCTCGGTCCGGGCGACGACCGCGTCCACGGCTGCCGCGTCGGTGACGTCGAGCGGGTACGCCACCACCCTCCCCGGGCCGCCCGCACCGGCCAGCTCCGCGGCCAGGGCCTCGACGCCCGCCGCCGCGCGGTCGGTGGCGGCGACTGTCGCACCCCGCGCTGCCAGGGCCCGCACCACCGCTTCACCGATGCCCTGTCCCGCGCCGGTGACGAGCGCGACACGGCCGGCGAATTCGCCGCGGCCCGCGAACTCACCCGGGGCGGACGGCGATTGCGACGGTATGTGCTCAGGCATGCAGAGTCCTTCCGGGGTTTTGTTAGGTGAGCCTAACCTAATGCATGATGAAGATCGACAATACTCGGCCCGGTGAAACTTAGGCTAGCCTCACCTTACGATCACCCGACACGGGGGTGCCACCGGCGTACCCGCCACCCCTGACCGCCGCGCGGCCGAAAAACCCCGGGTGAACAAAGCGGGCAGAACCACCGCAGACCGGAACAGGCCCGCCCCGTCGGCCCTGTTCGGGCGGGCCGCCCCGACTGGGGTTTGCCGTTCCGGCAAGAACCTTTGCCGCAGCGGCGGAGGCGGGCGGAGGCTGTGGGCACGCAGACAGCGACCCCACTTCACTTCGCGGAGGCACCCGATGACGACCCCCGACAACACCCAGGACCCGACGCGCACGGACTCCACGGAATTCTGGGACGGCCGTTACGCGGAGAGCGACCGTGTCTGGAGCGGCGAGGCGAACGTGGTCCTGGTCCGGGAGGTCGCCGGGCTGACCCCCGGGCGGGCCCTGGACCTGGGCTGCGGCGAGGGCGCGGACGCGGTGTGGCTGGCCCGGCGGGGCTGGCGGGTCACGGCGACGGACATCTCCCGGGTGGCCCTGGACCGGGCCGCCCGGCACGCGGCGGAGGCGGGCGTCGCCGACCGCGTCGACTGGCAGCGCCACGAACTCGGCAAGACCTTCCCCGAAGGCGAATTCGACCTGGTCTCCAGCCAGTTCCTGCACTCCCCGACGGAACTGCCCCGTGAGGAGATCCTCCGCCGGGCGGCGCGGGCGGTGGCCCCCGGCGGCCGCCTCCTCGTCGAAGGCCACTCCGGCTGGCCCTCCTGGCAGCCGAACCCGCACCCGGAGGTGCACCTGCCGTCCCCGCAGGAGGTGGTGGAGTCGCTGCGCCTGGACGAGGACGCCTGGGAGATCCTGATCTGCGCGGAACACGACCGCGTGCAGCTCACCCCGGACGGCGAGGAGGCCACCCGCACGGACTCGACGGTCCTGGCCCGCCGCCGCTGACCGCCGCCTGCCGCACCCCTCGGCGCCGGCAGGCGCGCGGCCGGGGCGAGGCCGCCCCTCGCCCCGGCCCGGCGTCAACCCGCCGCCCGGTACCGCCACAACCGCCCGTGCGCCCTCCCGGATGAGCAAAGCTGGCTCCATGGAACTGTTGCCGCACGGATACACCAACCACACCACCCATCACGCGGGAGTCGTCACCAAGACGTACAAGGGCAGGGACGCCCAGCGCCGGATGGAGCGGGAGGCCGCCGCCCTGTGCGGCCTGGAGACGCTCGGGGCGGTCCTGCCGGTGCCCCAGTTGATCGGCTGCACCGGGGAGAGCCTCAGCATGACCTTCCTGGAGGGCGTGCACGGCCAGGACCTGATCGACGCGGGCTGGGGGGACCCCGTACTGCGCACCTGCGGGGCCGCGTTGCGGGCGGTGCACTCGGTGGACGCCGTGGAGGTGTTCCCCCGGGCGCGGCCCGGGTCGGTGCTGGTGCACGGCGACTTCGGGCCGAACAACATGCTGCTGACCGACGACGGCTCCCACCTCACCGGCCTGCTCGACTGGGAGTGGGCGCACGCGGGCGACCCGGTGGAGGACCTGGCCTGGTGCGAGTGGATCGTCCGCACCCACCACCCGCAGTGGGTGGCCGCGCTGGAGGGGTTCTTCGACGCGTACGGGGCACGGCCCTCCTGGACGGCGCGGCACCGGGCGATGACCGCCAGGTGCCGAGAGCTCGTCGGCTTCCAGCCGCACCGGGTGGACCTGCTCATCGCCACGGAGAACTGGACGGAGTGACGCGCGGCTCCCCACCGCCCGTCAACTCCCCTCCACCGCGGACGCCTTCGCCTCGATGTCCGGACCGAGGCGGCACCGCGGCCCCGCGGCGGGCGTCCGGTGGCGGCGGTCCCGTGCGGGGCGTCGTGGTCCGCACCCGGCGGCCGTCAGGGCCTCGTAGGTGGCGTCCACGTCGGCCGCGTCCGGCGTCCACACCGCCGCGTCCCGGGCGTCCACGTACTGGAGCGGACGGTCGCGGGACACCGGCGCCGGGCCGCCACGGGCGACGCGGTCCAGCCGGCCGGTGTCCTGGCCTGGCCCGGGACCGGCCCGGACGCCGCACCCGCGGCGGAACGGGAGTTCCACGTCCGATTTCTTCAAGATCCGCGCGGGCCGCCCGGGATACGTTCCGCGCATGACTCCTCGCTTCGACTGCATCAGCCTGGTCACCGCCGATCTCGCCGCCTCCCTCGCCTTCTACCGCCGCCTCGGCGTCCCGGTGCCCGACGGCGCCGAGTCGCTGCCGCACGTGGAGGCCCCGCTGCCCGGCGGGCTGCGCCTCCTGTGGGACACCGAGGACGTGATGCGCTCCGTCGACCCCTCCTGGCAGAGGCCGACGGGCGGCGACCGGACCGGCCTCGCGTTCCGCTGCGACGACGCCGCCGACGTGGACGCCACGTACGAGGCCCTGACGGCCGCCGGGCACCCGGGCAGCAGGAAGCCGTGGAACGCGGAGTGGGGCCAGCGCTACGCCGTGGTGCTCGACCCGGACGGGCTCGGGGTCTCGCTCTTCGCCGACGACCTCGCCTGACGCGCCGCCAGCGCCGCGTAGGCGCGCAGCGTCATGCCCGCCAGCTCCCGGGTCTCGCGCGCCAGATGGGCCTGGTCCGCACAGCCCGAGCGGTGCGCCGCCTCCGCGAACGGCGTTCCCTCCCGTACGAGGCCGAGCGCACGCCGCAGCCGCAGCACCCGGGCGAGGGTCTTGGGCCCGTACCCGAAGGCGTCGAGGGAGCGGCGGTGCAGTTGCCGGGTCCCGAGACCGACGGCCTCGGCGGCCGCGCCGACCGTGGCCCCGGCCTCCAGTGCGGCCGCGACGGCCCGCATCACCGGGTCCGGGGGTCCGGCGCCGGCGGCCCGGCGCAGCGCGAACTCCTCCAGTGCCCCCGCCGGATCGGCCGCGCCGGCGATCCGGTCGCCCGCCTGCCGTGCGTCGCCCGGCGCCCACACCGCGTCGAGCGGCACCCGCCGGTCCCGCAGGGTGTGCGCGGGTACGCC
The DNA here is from genome assembly GCF_044751045.1 of Streptomyces sp. NPDC088745. Taxonomy (NCBI): domain Bacteria; kingdom Bacillati; phylum Actinomycetota; class Actinomycetes; order Kitasatosporales; family Streptomycetaceae; genus Streptomyces; species Streptomyces sp. NPDC088745. Next base: position 424,263 of record NZ_JBIVLB010000004.1, on the reverse strand, counting down.
GAGGAAGGCGGCCCCGGTGCCCGGTGCGAAGCGGATTCCGGTGTAGCGGCCGCCGGGGCTGTCGGACGCGGCGTGGGCGCGGGTGTCGGGGCCCGCGACGATCAGGCGTCCGTCGATGAGGATCAGGTCCATGCAGCCGTCGGGCAGCACCGGGTACGCCGCCGGGCCGGGTGCGGGGCCGGAAGCGGGGGCGGGGTCGGCTTCGCGTCGCCAGAGGACCGCGCCGTCCAGCCGGGACGGGCGTTCCCGATAGGTGCCGGGCATGCCCCCAGGCTACGTCGCACCCCTGTGCCCCGTCGGCCGGTGCGCCGGCCCGCTGGCACTCGTACCCGCCCTCGGGGACAATGTGCGGCCACTGGCGGAACACGACTGACGTGGTGGCGGGGGCTGTTGTGAGTGAGCTGATGCAGTTCGAGACGGCGGACGGCGGGCACGTGGTCGTCGAGATCGACCATGCTCCGCGCGGGGCCACGCTGGTCTCGCGCCGGGACAACCTGCTGGACGCGGGGCGCAGCTTCGACGGCGCCCTGGAGGGCATCCGCGCGGCCGCCGAGTCCGCGCTGCGGACGTTCCGGGACGGCGCGCTCAGCCCGGACGGCGTGGAGCTGGAGTTCGGCGTGAAGCTGACGGGCGAGGCGGGGGCGGTGATCGCGAAGAGCTCGATGGAGGGTCACATCACGGTCAAGCTGGCATGGGGCTCGAAGGTGGCGCCGCCGGAAGCCGCGGCGCCTGCCACGGCCGCCCCCGCGGCCACGCCCCCCGCCACGACCGCGGCCCGCGCCCCGGGCACGGTCCCCGGCCCCGCGTCGCCGCCCGGCGCGCCCGGAGCCGCCGCTCCGTGAGGTGCCACGCCTCCCGGCGCGCCCGGACCGGAGCGGGGCCGCCCCGGTCTCCCCGGGCGCTACCGACCCCGCTCCTTCTCCGCCGCCCGCTCCCGCTGCGCGTGCAGCCGCGCCTTCAGGTCGTCCGGCGGCAGGAAGCGCGACCAGCGTTCCGGGAACTCCGAGGGCATGTCCGGGTTGGCCCCCGTCCACTGGCCCTCGCCGTCGTCCCCGTACACGTCCTCGTCCTCGTCGCCGGTCCAGCCCGCCTGCGCCTCCAGCTCCGCCGCCCGCGCCCGCGCTATCACCGCGGCGGCCTGCGCGGTCCGCAGCCGGTCGTTGTCGGCACGGGCGGCAGCCGTGGCGACGGAGGGCCAGACCCGGTCGATGGCCGCGTTCACGGCGGCCCCGACCAGGACGGCGAAGGCGGACACCCCGATCCAGAGCAGCACGGCGATGGGCGCGGCCAGCGAGCCGTAGATCGTGCCGCCCTCGACGGTGCTCGTCACGTAGATCCGCAGCAGGAAGCTGCCCAGCACCCACATCCCCAGCGCTATCAGCGACCCGGGCACGTCCTCCACCCAGGGCGAGCGCACGGGAACGGACACGTGGTACAGGGTCGTCAGGAAGACCACCGACAGCACGGTCACCAGCGGCCAGTACAGGACGGAGATGACCTCCGTGCCGAACGGCACCAGCTCCACCACCCGGTCGGGGCCCACCACCATCAGGGGCAGCACCACCGCCCCGATCAGCAGGGCCACGATGTACAGCAGGAACGCCAGCAGCCGGGTCTTCACGATCCCCCGGTGCCCGTCCAGCCCGTACATGACCGTGATGGTGTCGATGAAGACGTTGACGGCCCGCGAGCCCGACCACAGCGCGATCGCGAAGCCGATCGAGATGACGTCCGGGCGGCCCTCCCGGGTCACGTCCTCCAGCAGGGGGCGGGCGAACTCGTTCACGCCGCGGTCCGACAGCACCGCCTGCGAGGCGTTCAGGATGTTCCGCTGGATGGACTGGACGGTCTCCGTGGCCGTCCAGTCGTCGATGTAGCCGAGCAGGCCGATCAGGCCCAGCAGGAGCGGCGGCAGCGAGAGCAGGGTGAAGAAGGCGGCTTCGGCGGCGAGGCCGAGGATGCGGTACTCGACGCAGGAGTTGACGGTGTCCTTCAGGAGCAGCCAGGCCAGCTTCCGCTTCGACACGTTCCGGTAGAGGGCCCGGGCACGGTGGAGCCGGTTCTCCTTGCGGTGTTTCCGCGGCCGTCCGGGTGTTTCTTTTGCTGGCTGCACCTCCTTACCGTATCCGCATGGCAGCCACCACCCACACAGTCACCAATCAGGCCCCGCCCCTGGTGGGGTACGACGTCTACGGCGCGGACCACGCCCTCACGGAGGCGGTCGAACGGCATGTCGAACCCGCTCTCCTGGACGGTGTGCGGGAGGAACTGCACGCGCTCGGACAGGCCACCGGATCGGCGCAGGTGCAGGAGTGGGGAGCGCTGGCGAACGAGAATCCGCCGAAGCTGCACACCCACGACCGGTACGGAAACCGGATCGACGAGGTCGAGTTCCACGCGTCCTGGCACCGGCTGCTGGGGCACGCCGTCTCGTCCGGGCTGACGAACGCCTGGGGTCGCCCGAACGGGCACGTGCGGCGGGCCGCCGGGTTCCTGGTGTGGACGCAGGCGGAGGGCGGGCACGGGTGCCCGGTGTCGATGACGCACGCCGCCGTGCCCGCGCTGCGGACGGACCCGGCGCTGGCCGCCGAGTGGGAGCCCCGGCTCACCTCCACGGTGTACGGACAGGAACTGCTGCCCGCGGCGCTGAAGCCCGGCGCCCTCTTCGGCATGGGCATGACGGAGAAGCAGGGCGGCAGCGACGTACGCGCCAACACGACCCGGGCGCTGCCCACGGACGTCGACGGCGAGTACGCGCTCACCGGGCACAAGTGGTTCTGCTCCGCGCCGATGTCCGACGGCTTCCTGGTGCTGGCGCAGGCGCCCGGCGGGCTGAGCTGCTTCCTCGTACCGCGGGTGCTGGCGGACGGGACCCGCAACACCTTCCGCATCCAGCGGCTGAAGGACAAGCTCGGCAACAGGTCGAACGCGTCCAGCGAGGTCGAGTTCGACGGGACGTGGGGGCGGCTGGTCGGCGAGGAGGGGCGCGGGGTGCGCACCATCATCGGGATGGTCGCGGCGACCCGGCTGGACTGCGTGGTCGGCTCGGCGGCGCTGATGCGGCAGGCGGTGGCGCAGGCCGCGCATCACGCCGCGCACCGGCGGGCCTTCGGCGGCGAGCTGATCGACAAGCCGTTGATGCGCAACGTCCTGGCCGACCTGCACCTGGAGTCGGAGGCGGCGACCACGCTCGCGCTGCGCCTGGCGGCGGCGTACGACAGCGACACCGAGCAGGACCGCGCGCTGCTGCGGCTCGCGGTGCCGGCGGCGAAGTACTGGGTGACCAAGCGCTGCACCCCGGTCGCGGCGGAGGCCCTGGAGTGCCTGGGCGGCAACGGGTACGTCGAGGAGTCCGGGATGCCGCGCCTGCTGCGCGAGTCGCCGCTGAACTCCCTCTGGGAGGGGTCGGGGAACGTCCAGGCGCTGGACGTGCTGCGGGCGCTCCAGCGGGAGCCGTCGGCGCTGAACGCCTTCCTCACCGAGGTCGGGCAGGCGCGCGGCGCCGATCACCGCCTGGACGGCGCGATCAAGAACCTGCTGACCGAGCTGGCCGACCTGGACGGGATCGAGGGGCGGGCACGGCGTCTCGTGGAGCGGATGGCCCTGGTGCTCCAGGGTTCGCTGCTGGTGCGCTGGGCCCCCTCGGAGGTCGCGGACGCGTTCTGCGCCTCGCGGCTCGGCGGCGACTGGGGCTCCGCGTTCGGCACGCTGCCGAACAGCCTGGACCTGGGGGCGGTGGTGGAGCGGGCGCGGCCGCAGGTGTAGGCGCACGGGGGGGCGGGCGCGGGCTCGCATGGGAGCGGGCCCGTGCCTCGGCGGCTGCGGGCTCGCGTGGGGGGGCGGGCCCGTGCGTCGGCGGCTGCGGAGTGCGTGGTTCCCTGGCTCCCATGAGCACCCTGACCGTGACCACCTGGTCCCTCGAACAGACCTCCCCGGACGATCTGAACCCGGTCCCGGCCCCGCCCGGCGGCGGCCTGCGGATCGTCCGGGCCGAGGTCCCCTCGCCCGAGTTCAGCCGCTTCCTCTACACCGCCGTCGGCGGCGACATCCGCTGGACGGACCGCCTGCCGTGGTCGTACGAGCAGTGGCGGCGGGCCGTGGACCGGCCCGGGGTCGAGACGTGGGTCGCGTACGACCACGGCACCCCGGCCGGCTACGTCGAGCTGCACGCCCAGGACGCCGGCGTGGTCGAGATCGTCTACTTCGGGCTGATCCCCGCCTTCCGCGGCCGGGGAATCGGCGGTCACCTCCTGTCGTACGGGGTCCAGCGCGCCTGGGACCTCGCCGAGCGGCACCCGGGCCGGGACGCCACGAAGCGGGTGTGGCTGCACACCTGCTCCAAGGACGGGCCGCACGCCATGGCGAACTACGAGCGGCGCGGGTTCCGGCTGTTCGACACGAAGGTCGAACAGGAGCCGGAGGTGGCGAACCCGGGCCCGTGGCCGGGCGCCCACCCCGCCTGACCGAAGCCCGCGCCACCCCCCGCACAGCGTGACCCGGACCACATCGTCCCACCTGGTGGGACGATGTGGTCCACATGGTGGATAGTGGTGGACTGGCCCGAGATCCCCGTGCCACGCTTCCCTCATGTCTGCAGCTGGAGTTGCCTTGATCAGTCGGCGTCACGTCGACCTCGGCCGCATGTCCAGCGCCATCTGTCCGGCCTGCTGACAGCTCAGCACTGCCGCGCCCTCGCCTCTTTTCCGAGCTCTTCGCTCCCCGCGCCCCGCACCGTTGCGCACCCGTGCCCTTTCTGCGCGAGTGTGCAGGTCAGAGCCGCCTGCCCGCCCGTCAATGCCACGCAGCCCCCGCTTGCCCGAAGGACGTACCGCCATGTCTGCCACCCCAGAGAAGCCCGCAGCGGGTGCCGCCGTCACCGCCCGCCGCAAGGCCGGACGCCACCGTGGCGAAGGCCAGTGGGCCGTTGGGCACCACACGCCCCTCAACGGCAACGAGCAGTTCAAGAAGGACGACGACGGTCTCAACGTACGGACACGCATTGAGACGATCTACTCCCGGCGCGGTTTCGACTCCATCGACCCCAACGACCTGCGCGGCCGCATGCGTTGGTGGGGGCTCTACACGCAGCGCAAGCCCGGGATCGACGGCGGCAAGACCGCGATCCTGGAGCCGGAGGAGCTGGACGACGAGTTCTTCATGCTGCGGGTGCGGATCGACGGCGGGCGGCTGACGACGGAGCAGCTCCGCGTCATCGGCGAGATCTCGCAGGAGTTCGCGCGCGGCACCGCCGACCTCACCGACCGGCAGAACGTCCAGTACCACTGGATCCGCATCGAGGACGTACCGGAGATCTGGCGGCGGCTGGAGGCCGTCGGGCTGTCCACGACCGAGGCCTGCGGCGACACCCCGCGCGTCATCCTCGGCTCGCCGGTCGCCGGGATCGCGGTGGACGAGATCATCGACGGCACGCCCGCGATCGAGGAGATCTACCGCCGCTTCATCGGCAACCCGGACTTCTCCAACCTGCCGCGCAAGTTCAAGTCGGCGATCTCCGGTTCGCCCCAGCTCGACGTGGCGCACGAGATCAACGACGTGGCGTTCGTCGGCGTCGAGCACCCCGAGCACGGTCCCGGCTTCGACCTGTGGGTGGGCGGCGGGCTCTCCACCAACCCCAAGCTGGGCGTACGGCTGGGGGCCTGGGTCCCGCTGGAGGACGTGCCGGACGTGTACGGCGGCGTCATCGGGATCTTCCGTGACTACGGCTACCGGCGGCTGCGCAACCGCGCCCGGCTGAAGTTCCTGGTCGCCGACTGGGGCCCGGCGAAGTTCCGGCAGGTCCTGGAGGAGGAGTACCTGAAGCGCGAGCTCGTCGACGGACCCGCGCCGCAGCAGCCCCGGGGGACCTGGCGGGACCACCTCGGCGTGCACCGGCAGAAGGACGGACGCTTCTACGTCGGCTTCGCCCCCCGGGTCGGGCGCGTCGACGGCTCCACGCTGACGAAGATCGCCGAGCTGGCCGAGACGCACGGCTCCGGGCGGCTGCGCACCACCGCCGAGCAGAAGATGATCGTGCTCGACGTCGCCGAGGAGCAGGTCGATTCCCTGGTGGCGGGCCTGGAGGCGCTGGACCTCAAGGTGACCCCCTCGCCGTTCCGGCGGGGCACGATGGCCTGCACCGGCATCGAGTTCTGCAAGCTGGCCATCGTCGAGACGAAGGCGCGCGGCGCCTCGCTGATCGACGAACTGGAGCGCCGCATCCCGGAGTTCGACGAGCCGCTCACCATCAACATCAACGGCTGCCCCAACGCCTGCGCCCGCATCCAGGTCGCCGACATCGGGCTCAAGGGCCAGCTCGTGCTGGACGCCGACGGCAACCAGGTGGAGGGCTACCAGGTGCACCTGGGCGGCGCGCTCGGCCTGGAGGCCGGCTTCGGCCGCAAGGTCCGCGGCCTGAAGGTCACCGCCGCCGAGCTGCCCGACTACGTGGAGCGGGTGCTGACCCGCTTCCAGGAGCAGCGCGAGGACGGCGAGCGTTTCGCCGCCTGGGCGACGCGCGCGGCGGACGGGGACCTGTCGTGAGCGAGCGCGCGGCCCCGTTCCACTGCCCGTACTGCGGCGACGAGGACCTGCGGCCCAACGAGACCGGCCACGGCGCGTGGGAGTGCCACTCCTGCAACCGGGCCTTCCAGCTGAAGTACCTGGGCCTCCTCGCCCGGGGTGTCACCGCGAGCAACGCGAGCGAAGGGGAAGGGATATGACAGTCGTTCAGGAAGACCTGCGCGCGCTGGCCGAGCAGGCCGGACGCGACCTCGAGGACGCCTCCGCGCTCGACATCCTGGCCTGGGCGACCACCACCTTCGGCAGCCGTTTCTGCGTGACCTCCTCCATGGAGGACGCGGTCGTCGCCCACCTCGCCTCGCGCGCCCTGCCCGGCGTCGACGTCGTCTTCCTCGACACCGGCTACCACTTCGAGGAGACCATCGGCACCCGCGACGCCGTGGCGGCGGTGATGGACGTCAACGTCATCACGCTCACCCCGCGCCAGTCCGTCGCCGAGCAGGACGCCCAGTACGGCCCGAGGCTGCACGACCGCGATCCCGACCTGTGCTGTGCGCTCCGCAAGCTCAAGCCCCTTGAGGACGGCCTGGGTCCGTACGACGCGTGGGCGACCGGGCTGCGCCGCGACGAGTCCCCGACCCGGGCGGGCACCTCGGTCGTCGGCTGGGACGAGAAGCGCCGCAAGGTGAAGGTCTCCCCGATCGCCCGCTGGACCCAGGACGACGTCGAGGCGTACGTCGCCGAGCACGGCGTCCTCACCAACCCGCTGCTGACGGACGGTTACGCGTCCGTCGGCTGCGCCCCGTGCACGCGCAGGGTCCTGGCGGGCGAGGACGCCCGCGCCGGGCGCTGGGCCGGACGCAACAAGACCGAATGCGGGCTGCACGGATGACGAACAGTCAGGAGAGTCCTGAGATGACCGGAGCCACCGTCTGGCTCACCGGCCTGCCCAGTGCGGGCAAGACCACCATCGCGTACGCGCTCGCCGGGAAGCTCGGCGAGCGGGGCCGCAAGGTCCAGGTGCTCGACGGCGACGAGATCCGCGAGTTCCTCTCGGCGGGCCTCGGCTTCAGCCGCGAGGACCGGCACACCAACGTCCAGCGGATCGGCTACGTCGCCGAACTCCTGGCCCGCAACGGCGTGCTGGCCCTCGCCCCGGTCATCGCGCCGTACGCCGACAGCCGGGAGGCGGTCCGCAAGCGGCACCAGGCACAGGGCACCGCGTACCTGGAGGTGCACGTGGCGACGCCGGTCGAGGTGTGCGCCGTACGCGACGTGAAGGGCCTGTACGCCAAGCAGGCGGCCGGGGAGCTGTCCGGGCTGACCGGCGTGGACGACCCCTACGAGGCGCCGGCCGACCCGGACCTGCGCATCGAGTCCCACACGCAGTCCGTCGACGAGTCCGCGGCGGCCCTGCTGGCGCTGCTCACCGAAAGGGGTCTGGCATGACGACCACCGCCACAACCGCCGACGAGGCCGTCGACGGCTCCTTCGCGCTCAGCCACCTCGACTCGCTGGAGTCGGAGGCGGTGCACATCTTCCGCGAGGTGGCGGGCGAGTTCGAACGGCCAGTGATCCTCTTCTCCGGCGGCAAGGACTCCATCGTCATGCTGCACCTGGCGCTGAAGGCCTTCGCCCCCGCCCCGATCCCCTTCTCCCTGCTGCACGTCGACACCGGGCACAACTTCCCCGAGGTCCTGGAGTACCGCGACCGCGCCGTCGCGCGGCACGGGCTGCGGCTGCACGTGGCCTCGGTGCAGGACTACATCGACCGCGGGGTGCTCCGCGAGCGGCCCGACGGGACGCGCAACCCGCTCCAGACGCTGCCGCTCACGGAGAAGATCCAGGCAGAGCGCTTCGACGCGGTCTTCGGCGGCGGCCGCCGCGACGAGGAGAAGGCACGTGCCAAGGAGCGGGTGTTCTCCCTGCGCGACGAGTTCTCCCAGTGGGACCCGCGCCGCCAGCGCCCCGAGCTGTGGCAGCTCTACAACGGCCGGCACGCCCCCGGCGAGCACGTCCGGGTCTTCCCGCTGTCCAACTGGACCGAGCTGGACGTGTGGCAGTACATCGCCCGCGAGAAGATCGAACTCCCGGAGATCTACTACGCGCACGAGCGCGAGGTCTTCGCCCGCAACGGCATGTGGCTGACCGCCGGCGAGTGGGGCGGGCCCAAGGAGTCGGAGCAGGTCCAGACGCGGCTGATCCGCTACCGCACCGTCGGCGACATGTCCTGCACCGGAGCCGTCGACTCGGACGCGACGACGCTGGACGCCGTCATCGCCGAGATCGCCGCCTCCCGGCTCACCGAGCGGGGCGCGACCCGCGCCGACGACAAGATGTCCGAGGCCGCGATGGAAGACCGCAAGCGCGAGGGGTACTTCTAACCATGACCACAGTTGCCGAGCAGTTGAGCACCACCACCCTTCTCCGCTTCGCGACCGCCGGGTCCGTCGACGACGGCAAGTCCACCCTGGTCGGGCGGCTGCTGCACGACTCCAAGTCGGTGCTGACCGACCAGTTGGAGGCCGTCGAGCACGCGTCCCGCAACCGGGGCCAGGAGACGCCGGACCTGGCGCTGCTGACCGACGGGCTGCGCGCCGAGCGCGAGCAGGGCATCACCATCGACGTGGCGTACCGCTACTTCGCGACCGCGCGCCGCCGGTTCATCCTCGCCGACACCCCCGGGCACGTGCAGTACACCCGGAACATGGTGACCGGCGCCTCCACCGCCGAACTCGCGGTCGTCCTGGTCGACGCCCGCAACGGGGTGGTCGAGCAGACCCGCCGGCACGCCGCCGTGGCCGCGCTGCTGCGGGTGCCGCACGTGGTGCTGGCCGTGAACAAGATGGACCTGGTGGACTACGCGGAGCCCGTCTTCGCCGCCATCGCGGAGGAGTTCACCGCGTACGCGGGCGAGCTGGGCGTTCCCGAGATCACCGCGATTCCGATCTCGGCGCTCGCCGGGGACAACGTGGTCGAGCCGTCCGCGCACATGGACTGGTACGGCGGCCCGACCGTGCTGGAGCACCTGGAGACGGTGCCGGTCGCGCACGACCTGACCGCCTGCCACGCCCGCTTCCCGGTCCAGTACGTGATCCGCCCGCAGTCCGCCGAGCACCCCGACTACCGGGGGTACGCGGGCCAGATCGCCGCGGGGGCCTTCCGGGTCGGCGAGCGGGTGACCGTACTGCCGTCGGGGCGCACCAGCACGATCGAGGGCATCGACGCGCTCGGTACGTCCGTCGACATCGCGTGGGCGCCGCAGTCGGTGACGCTGCGGCTGGCCGACGACATCGACGTCTCGCGCGGCGACCTCATCGCCCCGAGCGCGGACGCGCCCGAGCTGACGCAGGACGTCGAGGCGACCGTGTGCCACGTCGCGGACCGGCCGCTGTCGGTGGGCCAGCGGGTGCTGCTCAAGCACACCACCCGCACGGTCAAGGCGATCGTCAAGGAGATCCCGTCGCGGCTCACGCTGGACGACCTCTCCCAGCACCCGACGCCCGGGCAGCTCGCCGCCAACGACATCGGGCGGGTCGTCGTACGGACCGCCGAGCCGCTGGCGCTCGACGCGTACGCGGACTCGCGGCGCACCGGCTCCTTCCTCTTGATCGACCCGGCGGACGGCACCACGCTCGCGGCGGGCATGGCGGGCCGCTCCTTCGCCTCCGCCGCGGCCGTCAACACGGTCGCCGACGAAGAGGGCTGGGACTTCTGATGACCGTGGTCGACGTCTACGCGACGTTCGCGAAGGAGGGCGGCCGGATAGGCAGCGGCACCCTCGGCAGCGGACAGGGCGGGGTCGGGCGATGTGCGCGATGACGTACACCCCCGGCTCCCGCGCACCCTTCCGCACCTCCCTCAGCACGCACGCACGCGTGCACAGACGAAGACCCGAGGACCCATCACCATGACTGCCCCCCGCACCACCCTGCGCCGTTCTCTGGCCGCGGCCGCCGCGCTGCCCCTGCTGATCGCCGCGCTCGGCGCCTGCGGCTACGGTTCCCAGGCGAAGAAGGACGACCCGGGCAAGGCCGCCCCCGTCGCCAAGGGCGAGAAGATCGGCGGCCTCGACGAGGTGAAGGTCGGCTACTTCGCCAACGTCACGCACGCCACCGCCCTGGCGGGACTTCAGGAAGGCATCTTCCAGAAGGAGCTGGCGGGTACGCGGATCAAGACCCAGGTCTTCAACGCGGGCCCCTCCGAGATCGAGGCGCTGAACGCGGGCGCGATCGACATCGGCTGGATCGGCCCCTCGCCCTCCATCAACGGCTACACCAAGTCCAAGGGCCAGAACCTGCGCATCGTCGGCGGCTCGGCCTCCGGCGGCGTCTCGCTCGTGGTGAACTCCGACAAGATCACGTCGCTGGACGACCTCAAGGGCAAGCGCATCGCGACCCCGCAGCTCGGCAACACCCAGGACGTGGCGCTCCTGAACTACCTGTCCGAGAAGGGCCACAAGGTCGACGCGAACACCGGCAAGGGTGACGTGACCGTGGTCCGCCAGGACAACAAGGAGATCCCCAACTCCTTCAAGTCCGGTGCCATCGACGGCGCCTGGGTGCCGGAGCCGACCGCCGCACGCCTGGTGGACGCGGGCGGCAAGGTGCTGCTCGACGAGAAGAAGCTGTGGAAGGACGAGAAGTTCGTCATCACGAACATCATCGTCTCGCAGAAGTTCCTCACGGCGCACCCGGCGGCCGTGGAGGCGATCCTGCGCGGTTCGGTCAGGACCAACGTCTGGATCAAGGCGAACCCCGACAAGGCGAAGGCGAGCATCAACGCCCGCCTCAAGCAGGACTCGGGCAAGGAACTGCCCGCGAGCATTCTCGACCGGGCGTTCGCGAGCGTCGACGTGACCGACGACCCGCTGGCCGCGACCCTGCGCGACGAGGCCCAGCACGCGGTGAAGGCGGGCCTCCTCAAGGACCCGTTGCTGGAGGGCATCTACGACCTGCGCCCGCTGAACAAGGTCCTCCAGGCCGAGGGGAAGCCCGAGGTCTCCGACGCCGGTCTCGGCGTCAAGTAGACGCGCCCGTAGCGCAGTTCAGCCCGTAGCTACCCCCCGCCCCCAGGAGGTGAGACCCATGGCCAGCACACTCGTCAAGGACGGCACGGCAGCCGCCCCGGTCGCCGACAAGGCATCGGCGCCGGCGTCGTCCTACGCCGCGCGCCTCGACCACGTCTCGAAGTCGTTCGGCCGGCCCGGTGCGGCCCGCCAGCTCGTCCTCGACGACATCAGCATCGATGTCGCCCCGGGCGAGTTCGTGACCCTCCTGGGGGCTTCCGGCTGCGGCAAGTCCACCCTGCTCAACCTGGTCGCCGGGCTCGACAAGCCGTCGGCCGGCACCATCGACGTACCGGGCGGACGGCCCGCCCTGATGTTCCAGGAGCACGCCCTGTTCCCGTGGCTCACCGCGGGCAAGAACATCGAACTCGCCCTCAAGCTGCGGGGGGTGGCGGCCTCGGACCGCCGCCCCGAGGCGGAGCGGCTGCTGGAACTCGTACGGCTGAAGGGTGCGTACGGCAAGCGCGTGCACGAACTGTCGGGCGGCATGCGCCAGCGCGTGGCGCTGGCCAGGGCGCTCGCCCAGGACAGCCAACTCCTGCTGATGGACGAGCCGTTCGCCGCGCTGGACGCCATCACCCGGGATGTCCTGCACGAGGAGCTGACGCGCATCTGGGCCCAGACCTCGGTCTCGGTCCTGTTCGTCACGCACAACGTCCGCGAGGCGGTCCGGCTGGCGCAGCGCGTGGTCCTGCTGTCGTCGCGGCCCGGACGGATCGCCCGCGAGTGGCAGATCGGCCTGCCGCAGCCGCGCCGCATCGAGGACGCGGCGGTCGCCGACCTGTCCGTAGAGATCACTGAACAGCTGCGTGGGGAGATCCGCCGACATGGCCAGCACTGAGACGACCCGGGCCGCGGGGGGTACGGAAACGGCTCCGGCCGCCGGCGGCCCGGAGGACACCCCGGCCTCCGGGGGCACGGAAGCGGCTCCCGCCGACGGGGTCGCTGAGACCTCCCAGGCCGCCGAGGCCGCCGACGGCAGGAAGCCCGCTGCCGAGCCCGCTGACGCGCGGACGCCCGTCGAAGGCGCCGCCGCACCGGGGGCTCCGGGCGCGCAGGCCGACGCCGCCGAGGACTCCAGGTCCGGCACCCGGCACACCGCTGCCGCCGACGCGACGGAGGACTCCGCCCGTGACCCGGAGGGCTCCGCCCGGAAGCAGGAGTCCGGTGCCGAAACCCCGGCCCCGCAGGCGAAGGGCACCTCCCCGGTCCCGCAGGCGAAGACCACCGCCCCGGCTCCCGCCGCCCACCCGCACCACGCCTCCGAGAGCCTCGCCGGACTCGAAGCCGGGCTCGACGCGCTCGACACCGCTCCTGCCCGCGAACGCGTCGGTCTCGGCCGTGTCGTCCTGGCCAAGCTCGTACCGCCGCTCGTCGCCGTCGCGCTGGTCCTCACCTTCTGGCAGCTCGCCGCGGCCTCCGACCTCAAGCCGGACTACGTCCTGCCGGGCCCGCTCGACGTCGGGAGGTCCGTCCACGCGATGTGGCTCGACGGCACCCTCCTCGGCTACATCTGGACGAGCATCTCGCGCGGTGCCCTCGGTTTCGTGGTCGCCGTCGCCATCGGCACGCCGCTGGGCCTGCTGGTGGCCCGGGTCAAGGTGGTCCGGGCGGCGATCGGCCCGATCCTCTCCGGTCTCCAGTCGCTGCCCTCCGTGGCCTGGGTGCCGGCCGCGATCATCTGGTTCGGCCTCACCGACGCGACGATCTACGCGGTCGTCCTGCTCGGCGCGGTCCCCTCGATCGCCAACGGCCTGGTCTCCGGCGTCGACCAGATCCCGCCGCTGTACCTGCGCGCCGGCCGCACCCTCGGCGCACGCGGCCTGGACAGCATCCGGCACGTGCTGCTGCCCGCCGCGCTGCCCGGATACCTGGCGGGACTCAAGCAGGGCTGGGCGTTCTCCTGGCGTTCGCTGATGGCCGCCGAACTGATCGCCAACTCGCCGGACCTGGGCACCGGCCTGGGCCAGTTGATGGAGAACTTCCGCGTCAACAGCGACATGTCCGGCGTCCTCGCCACGATCATCCTCATCCTGATCGTCGGCATCGGCATCGACCTGCTGTTCTTCTCACCCCTGGAACGCCGGGTGCTCCGCAGCCGCGGCCTCCTCGTCAGGAGCTGACGCACCGTGTACGCCGCACCCTCCCCCGCCCTCCTGCTCATCGCGCACGGCAGCCGCGACCCGCGCCACGCGGCGACGGTGCACGCGCTGGCGGAACGGCTGCGGGAGCGCCGGCCCGGGACCCGGGTGGAGGTGTCCTTCCTGGACTTCGACGCCGCGTCCGTCCCGGCGGCCCTGAACCGGCTCGCCCGTTCGGGGGTGCGTGACGTCGTCGCCCTCCCGCTCCTCCTCACCCGTGCCTTCCACGCGAAGGCCGACATCCCGGCGGTGCTCGACGCGGCCTCGGCCCGGCTGCCGCGGCTGCGCGTCGTGCGGGCGCGGGTGCTGGGCCCGTCCCCGCTCCTGCTCGCCGCCGTGGAGCGCCGTCTGTACGAGACCGGGCTGCGGCCCGAGGACAAGAGCTCGACCGGGGTCGTCCTGGCCTCGGCGGGTTCCACCGACCCGGAGGCGATCGCAGTGATCGCTGACATGGCGCGGGAGCTGAGGGACGCCGGCTGGCGTTCCGTGCGGCCTGCGTTCGCCTCCGCTTCCCCTCCCCGTACGGAGGACGCGGTACGGGCCCTCCGCAGTGCGCCGGGCGTGTCCCGGGTGGCCGTCGCCCGGTACGTCCTGGCCCCCGGCTTCCTGCCGGACCGCATCGCGCGGGGCGCGACGGAGGGCGGAGCCGACCTGTTGGCTCCGGTCCTGGGCGCCTGCCCGGAGGTGGCCCGCCTCGTCCTGCTCCGCTACGAGGAGGCCGCCGGGTCCGCCTGGACTGCCGCGGCGGCGTAACCGGACGGGCGGGGAGGGCCGGCGCCGGGTGCCCGCCGCCGATCAGCCCGCCTCCAGCACTTCCAGCGCTCGCTGCACCTCCGTCACCGGCAGCGACCCCGCCTCCCGCCGCTCCCGGGCGAACTCGTTCGCCAACCGCCCCAGCAGGTCGTTCACCGGCGTCGGCACGCCGTGCAGCCTGCCCAGCAGGGAGATCTCACCGTTGAGGTAGTCGGCCTCGATGCTGCCGGTGCCCCGCACCAGGCTCTGCCAGGACGACCCGGCGGTCGGCTCCTCGCCGTCCAGCTCGGCCATGGCGATCCGGCCGTCCCGTGCCTCGGCCTGCTCCTCCGGGCTCGCCACGGCGATGCCCGCAGCCGCCAGCGCCGCCCGCCCCTCGGCGACCGCGCGGCCGACGAGGTCCCGGCCCGCCGGGGAGGCCGACGCCTCCGGACCCGACACCGCGCCGAGCGCGTTCGCGAGGTTGCTCAGCAGCTTGCCGTACTTCCAGCGCATCACGTCCGGCACGACCGGTGCCAGGAAGCGCGCCTTCGCCAGGTCGTCCCCGATCCGCCGCGCCGTGTCGTCCACGCCCCCGGGGCAGCGGCCCAGGTGCAGGATTCCGCTCACCGGCTCCCCCGCCGCCGACACGGCCCCCGCCTCCACGAAGGTCGCGGGCAGGTACACGCACATGGCGTACACCCGCCGGAAGCGCCGCAGTGCCAGCCGCTCGTTCTCCACCCCGTTCTGCGCGCAGACCAGCGGCAGCAGCTCCCCCGCCGTGCCGCCGCCCTCGACGGGCCGTCCGCTCCAGGCGTCCAGCGCGGCGACGCTGTCCTGCGTCTTGACCGCCAGGACCAGGACGTCGTCGGCGCGCAGCTCGACGTCGTCCGGCCCTGCCGCGGACGGGAGCCGCAGCGTCCGGGCCCCTTCGGGGGTGGTGAGCCGCAGCCCCTTCGCCCGCAGCGCCTCCAGGTGCGCGCCGCGCGCCACGAGGACCACCTCGTGCCCCGCCTCGGCCAGCCGCCCGCCGACCACTCCGCCGATCGCTCCGGCTCCGATGATGACGTACCGCATGAGGTCCTCCCCGCCCGTCGTGCCGATCACGTCGATCATGCCCTCGCCGTCGCGGGCCCGGGGCGGCGGGTGCGGCAGGACGGCTCCGCCCGTACGGCGGGCGGCCGGGACCGGAGATCCCGCGAACCCGGCTGACCGCCGACGCCACGTGGGTCAGGGCGGAGCTGTGGATTCCGGAGGAGTGGGAGGAGAGCGGAGCCGGGTTCAGGCGGTGAGTTCGACCAGTTTCACCACCGTGTTCCAGTTGCGGCTGGTGACCGTGAGGCCCTTGTTGAGCGCGGGCTTGGCGAGGGCCTCGGCGAGTTTCGAGCGGCCCAGGCCGTCGGGTGCGTAGAGGTAGAGGACCCGGTCGCCGAGGCGGAACTCCTCGGGGAGGTGCGCGGCCGGGTCGATGCCCGCGAAGCGCTCGGCGTCCAGGGGGGCCGAGGAGAAGTTCGCGTGCAGTTGTCTGCCTTCCAGCTCGGCGGCCGGGAAGGGGCAGGCGTCCACGACGGCGCGCAGATAGGCGTGGTCGCGGACCAGACAGGCGACGCTGAAGCCGAAACGCTTCTCGACGGCGGCCTCCAGGTCGTGCGCGAGCGCGTCCTCACTGGCGGCGGAGTCCGTGGTGAGGGCGGCGTTCCCGCTGGCGAGGAGGGTGCGCACGTCCGAGTGCCCCAACTCGGCCAGCAGCTGGCGCAGTTCCGCCATGGGGAGCTTCTTGCCGCCGCCCACGTTGACGCCCCG
Source organism: Streptomyces sp. NPDC088745 (assembly GCF_044751045.1). NCBI lineage: Bacteria > Bacillati > Actinomycetota > Actinomycetes > Kitasatosporales > Streptomycetaceae > Streptomyces > Streptomyces sp. NPDC088745. Next base: position 408,000 of record NZ_JBIVLB010000004.1, on the reverse strand, counting down.
CAGGAGGGCCGCGTACCTCTTCGTCGTCATGGAACGACGATAGGCGGTGCCACTGACAACCGGCCTGCCCGCCGGGGCCGGGGCGGAGGTGCGGCCCGGACAGCGGTCGGCCGCCGCGCCCCGTGGGGGAAGGGCGCGGCGGCCGGCGGCGGGCGGTCGAGGTGGGGCTCGCCCGGCCCACCGGGAGGAGCGGGTGTTACCCGACGACCTTCAGGAGCTTGTTCGCCGTGCCCGGGGAGGCGTTGGAGATCTTGTCCGGGGTGGCCGCTCCGGTCAGCGCCGCCGCGACCTGCGCCGGGGTGGCGTCCTGGTGTCCGGCCAGGTAGACCGCCGCCGCGCCGACGACGTGCGGGGTCGCCATCGACGTGCCGGAGATGGTCTTCGTGCCGTCGTCGCTGTCGTTCCAGGACGAGGTGATGTCCGAGCCGGGGGCGTAGAGGTCCACCGGGGCGCCGAAGTTGGAGAAGTCGGACTGGGTGTCGCCCTCGGCGGACGAGGCGACCGTGATGGCCTCCGGGACGCGCGCCGGAGAGTGGTCCTTGGCGTCGCCGGCGTCGTTTCCGGCGGCGACCGCGAAGGTGACGCCGGAGGCGATGGCCTTCTGGACGGCCGCGTCGAGGGCCGGGTCGGCGCTCCCGCCGAGGCTCATGTTGGCCACCGAGGGGCCCTTGTGGTGGGCGGTCACCCAGTCGATGCCCGCGACGACCTGCTCGGTGGTGCCCGAGCCCGAGTCGTCGAGGACGCGGACGGCGACGATCTTCGCCTTCTTGGCGACGCCGTGCGCCGTGCCGGCGATGGTGCCCGCGACGTGCGTGCCGTGGCCGTTGCCGTCGTCGGCGTCGTCGTCGTTGTCGATGGCGTCGAAGCCGGAGGAGGCGCGGCCGCCGAAGTCCTGGTGGCTGACGCGGACCCCGGTGTCGATGACGTACGCGGTGACGCCCTCGCCCGCGCTGTCGGGGTAGGTGTACTTCTTGTCCGGGGCCGTGTCGGCCTGGTCGACGCGGTCGATGCCCCAGGACGGCGGGTTGTCCTGGGTGGCGTCCGCGTGGAACTTCTTGTTCTGGACGACCTTGGCGACCGCCGGGTCGGCGGCGAGCCGCTTGGCCTCGGTCTCGGTGAGCCCGGAGGCGGAGAAACCGTTGATGGCGGCGGTGTAGTTCCGCTTGAGTTCCCCGCCGTAGGTCTTGGCGAGGGCCTTCTTGTCGGCCTTCTGGTCGAGCATGACGATATAGCTGCCCGCTACCGCGCCTTCGGCGTTCGCACCGTGAACGGTGCCTTCGGCGGGAGCCGCACCCGCCACGGGGGCGGAGAGGGCGGACATGCCCGCCACGGCGGCGACGGTGGTTATCGCCGCGATCAGCCTGGTCCTGCCGGTCTTGTGTGAGGCCATGAAGAGGGTTCTCCTCGCCATTCTGCTGTGGGGGGAAATGTGGGGGGTAAACCCTCAAGGACCGGAAGTCCTCCGGGGGTTGGGTCGAAACACTGGCCGATTGACGGCGTCAGATCAAGAGTTCCCCGCCGCCGTAATGTGTTCCACACAAAAAGCCCGCCTCTTGCGAATGTCGCGAGGGGCGGGCTCCTTCGTTTCTTCAGATGTTCTCCGCATACGCGTCGGTGAAGGGCGGGATTCGCAGAGCGGGAAAGCGGACCGAGCGGGAATTCACCGCGTCATGCCGGGAGTTCCGCCTCGATGAGGTCGGCGGCGCGCCGGGTGCCGCCCTCCTGTGCCATCTCGGCCGCGATGCCGGCCAGCTTCCGCGCGACGTCCGGGTCCGACACGAGCGACTCGGCGGTGGTGCGCAGGAGTTCGGCGGTGGCGTCCTCGGTGTCGATGCGCCGGGCGACGCCGAGCCCCTGGAGCATGTCGGCGTTGCCGAACTGGTCGACGGCCTGCGGGACCGCGATCATCGGGGTGGCGGTGGCGAGGCCCTCCTGGCTGCCGCCCGCACCGGCGTGCGTGACGAACAGGTCGGCCTGCTTGAGGATGGCCAACTGCGGTGCCCAGCGGGTCACTTCCACGTTGACGGGGATCTCGCCGAGTTCGGCCTCCTCGACGAACCTGCCGATCTGGAGCACCAGGTGCCAGCCGGGCAGATCGCCGAAGGCCCTCAGGCACTCGCGGTAGAAGGCGGGCTGCTTGGTGAAGGAGGAGCCGAGGGAGACCAGGACGACCTTCCCGGCGCCGGCCGGACGGTGCCACTCCCCCTGGTCGGCACGCTCGCCCTGGCAGGCGCCGACGAAGGTGTGGACGGCCGTGTCGACCCGGTCGGCGTTCGGCTGGAGCGCCCTGGGGATGAGGACGAGGGAGCGGGTGGGGGCGACGAAGGAGAAGAAGTCGTCCGCCGGCATGTCGTTCTCCCGCAGCCAGTCGCGGAAGCGGTTCAGGTACGCCTGGCCGCGCTCGGACGCCAGGAGGCCCTCGTACATGGGCTTCATGACCTCTTCCTCGTAGCCCTGCCAGGCGACCATGTTGGGCGACAGCGAGATGGCCGGGACGCCCCAGCGGCGGGCGAGGATCGGGGCCGGGTAGCCGGTGATGTCGTGGATGACCAGATCGGGCCGCTCCCCCTCGAAGGCCTTGATCAACTGCGGGAGGGCCTGGATGCCGTTCTCCAGGAAGGGCTCCAGGTTGTCGACGAGTTCGGTGCCCCAGACCTCGGGGTCGGCGCCCTCGTCGGGGAGGGTCGAGGTGTAGATCACCGGCTCGGCGCCGGTCGCGGCGATCTTCTCCGCGTAGGTCTCCGGGATCGCGTAGCTCACCCGGTGGCCGCGGGCGACCAGTTCACGGATGACTTCGAGGCTCGGGTTGACGTGGCCGGGGAAGGCGACGGAGAACATGACGATGTGCGCGGCGGCGCGCGGCGTGGCGGTCATGCTCCGGACCGTACGCGAGACGATACGTCTCGTGCAAGTGATATCGAGGGCGCGCGGCCGCTTCTTGTGCGGGAAGGGTCAGCGCTGGTAGCGGGCGAGCACCAGGTTGCCGTCCCTCTCCAGGCGTTGGCGCAGTTGCGCCTCGTCGATCGCGCCGCTGTAGAACTCCTGGTAGGCGGGGGTGGCGACCTTGTCCTTCCATTCCGGGTAGCCGCGCACGGACTGCGCGGGGGCCGACCGCAGGTGGGCGGCGAGGGCGGCTCCGGTGGCCCAGCCGTCCTCGGGCGTGCGCAGGGACGGGTCCTTGAGGGCCTTTTCGCCGGTGGGGAGCATCCAGTCGCCCTTGGCGAGGCGGGTCATGTTGTCCGGGGCCAGGAAGAAGTCGATGAACTCCACCGCCTGCTTCTTGAACGGACTGTCCTCGGCGACCGAAAGCGTCTGCGGGCTGACGCCCTGCGCGAGCCCGTCCCGGCCCGCCGGCGCCGGGAGCACCTTCCAGGAGAAGCCCTCGGGGGCCTGCTGCGCGATCTGCTGGCGGTAGGAGAAGCCGAGCGGGACCATCGCGTACTTGCCGCCGAAGAAGCCGGGGAGGGTGTCGGAGCCGCCCATGCCGAGGGTCGCGGCGGAGGCGGAGCCGTCCGTGTTGACCTGGGCGCGGACGGTGCCGGGGACGACCGCGTCGGCGTCGGTGAAGCGGATCTTCACCTTGCCGTCCGAGCCCCTGCCGAAGAGTTCGCCGCCTGCCGACAGGCCCAGGTTGAGAGCGGCGGAGACCGGTTCCTTGAGCGGCCAGGCGACGCCGTACCTGCCCCTGCCCATGTCGGCGGTGAGCTTCTTGGCCACCTGGCGGAACTCCGCCCAGCTCCACGGCTGTTCGGGGGTGGGCACGCGGACGCCGGAGGCCTTGAGGAGCTTCTCGTTGGCCATCAGGACGCGGGGTTCCTGGAGGAAGGGGACTCCGTACACCTTCCCGTCGAAGGTGGTCGTGTCCCAGCTCCGCTGCGGGATGTCGGCCTTGAGGCGGGCGGGCAGCAGCTTCGTCAGGTCGGCGAGGTGGCCGCCGTAGGAGAAGTCGGCGAGGTCGTCGGACGCGTCGTGGATGATGTCGGGCGCCTCGCCGCCCTCGAAGGAGGTGAGGAGCTGGTCGTGGACGCTGTCCCAACTGCCCTGGACGTAGTCGATCCGGACCTTGGGGTGGGCCGCGTTCCACTCCTTCACCAACTGCTTGTTGATGGCGACGGACTCCTTCTGCCAGGCCAGCGACTGGAAGCGGAGGCGGACCACGCCGTCCTTGTCGGGCCCGCGCTCGGCCTGCGCGCAGCCGGTGAGCAGCAGGGCGGACGCCGCCAGAACCGCGAGCGTACGGAAGGTGCGCATCAGCTCTTCACCGCCCCGGCCAGCATGCCGCCCGTGATCCGCTTCTGGATGACCGCGAAGACCACCAGGGAGGGGAGGGTGGCGAGGAACGCGGCCGCGGCCAGCGGCCCGAGGTCGGCCGCCCCCTCCGCGCCGATGAAGTGGGTGAGGACGACCGGCAAGGTCTGCTTCTCCGGGGACTTGAGCAGGACGAGCGCGAAGAAGAACTCGTTCCACGCGGTGATGAACGCGAACAGCGCGGTGGCGACCAGCCCGGGCGTCAGCAGCGGCGCCGTGACCGAGACGAGCGTACGGAAACGGCTCGCGCCGTCGACCGCCGCCGCCTCCTCCAGCTCGCGCGGAACGGCACGGACGTATCCGACGAGCATCCACAGCGCGAAGGGCAGCGACCAGACGACGTACACCATGACCAGGCCGGGCAGCGAGTTGACCAGGTGCAGGTTCTTCAGGATCAGGAACAGCGGGATGATCACCAGTACGAACGGGAACGCCTGGCTGACCACGACCCACCCGGTGGCGGCGGCGGTGAGCCGGGAGCGGTACCGGGCCGTCACGAAGGCCACCGGGGTGGCGACGACCACGGCGATCAGGGCGGCGGCGAGCGCGGCGAGCAGGCTGTTCCCGGCGGCCTCCAGCAGCGGCTGCTCCTCGAAGGCCTGCCGGAAGTTGTCCAGGCCCGGGTCCTTGGGGATCCAGGTGGGGTGCAGGTCGCCCAGCTCTCGGGGCGACTTGAAGGAGGTCGAGATCAGCCAGAGGAACGGGAACGCGAGGAAGACCAGATAGGCGAGGAGCGCGAGGTACTGGCCGGCGCGGGCGGGCCCGCCGGTGCGCATGGGTCCCGAGGAGAGGCTCATGTGTCGTCGCCTCCCTTGAGTCGGCCCACCAGGAACACGGCGAGGAGCACGGAGACGACCGCGACCATGACGCAGCCCATGGCCGCGGCATAGCCGAACTGGCCGTAGCGGAACGCCTGCTCGTACGCGAAGAGCATCGGCAGCCGGGTGCGGCCGCCGGGCCCGCCGCTGGTCAGGACGTAGACCAGGGCGAAGGAGTTGAAGTTCCAGATGAAGTTGAGCGCGGTGATCGACAGCGCGATCGGCTTCAGGGCGGGCCAGGTGACGGCGCGGAAGCGGCGCCAGGCGCCGGCTCCGTCGAGGGCGGCGGCCTCGTGGAGTTCGTGCGGGGTGTTCTGGAGTCCGGCGAGGAGGGCGACGGTGGTCTGCGGCATGCCGGCCCAGATGCCCACGAGGATCACGGCGGGCAGGGCGGTGGCCAGACCGGTGAGCCAGTCGCGGCCGTCCCCCAGGCCCAGGCCGCGCAGGGTCTCGTTGAGGATGCCGGCGTCGGGGTTGTAGACGAGCCGCCACATGATGCCGACGACGACCTCGGGCATCGCCCACGGGACGATGGCGAGCGCCCGCGCCAGCCAGCGGAAGCGGAGGTTCTGGTTGAGCAGCAGGGCCAGGCCCAGGGCCAGCAGGAACTGCGGGACCGTGACGCCGACCGCCCAGAGCAGGCCGATCCGGAAGGAGTCCCAGAAGAGGGTGTCGTGCAGCAGGTCGGAGAAGTTCAGCGTGCCGGTCCACTGGGTGGGGGCGGTGCGGCCCGACTGGGAGTCGGTGAAGGCGAGGGCGATGCCGTAGAGCAGCGGGCCGACGCTGAGGACCAGGATGGGGATCAGCGCGGGCAGGACCAGGAACCAGGTCCCGAAGTCGGTCCCCCGGCCGTCGCCGCCCGGCCTCCGCCGCCCCCTCCTGTCCCGGCTGTCCCGGCTGTCCCGGTTCCCGTGGCTCCCCCGGCGCGGTTTCCCGGACTGCCCCTGCGCGGTCGGCAGTGACACGGATGCGGCTCCTTCGGGCAGTCTGCTCACTTCGGGCTCTTTGTACGGTTCTGACCGTCGAGCGGCATCCGTCATCGTGCTGTCGCCCCGTGGGTTCGTCAAGCCAACCTGCACGGATGCGAGACTTTGTCGGATTCGCCGCCGCGGGAAGGCGGGCCGAACGGACACCACCGGGCACACGGGAGAAGCACGACGATGGACGAGAAGCGCGCACGCGAGGTGCTGGAGGCCACCGGCCTCGGCGCGGGGGCGGAACTGGTGTCCCTGGGGGAGAACGCGGTGTTCGCGGTGGAGCGTCCCGAGGGTGCGGACGGGTCCTTCGTGGCCAAGGTCGGCCGGGGCTCCCCCGACCTGGCCGCCCGTGCGAAGCGCGAACTGGCGGTCGGCGCCTGGCTGGCGGACGTCGGCGTTCCGGCCGTGCGGCCCGCCGCCGGGAAGCCGTGGCTGGTGGACGGCCACCCGGTGACGCTGTGGCACCGGCTGCCGGACGCCGTACGGCCCTCGGAGCCGCGGGACGTGGCCGAGCTGCTCAACCTGGTGCACGCGCTGCCCGCCCCGCCGTTCGCACTGCCGCCCCGGGACCTGCTGGACGGGGTCGAACGGTGGCTGCGGCTCGCGGGCGACGCCATCGACCCCGAGGACGCGGTGTACCTGCGGGGCCGCAGGGACGGTTTCGCCGCCTCCGCCGCGGCCCTCGTGCCGCACCTGCCGCAGGGGCCGATCCACGGGGACGCGCTGCCCCGCAACGTCATGGTCGGGCCCGACGGCCCGGTCCTGGTCGACCTGGAGACCTTCTCCTCGGACTTCCGGGAGCACGACCTGGTGGTGATGGCGCTGTCCCTGGACCGCTACGGGCTGCCCGAGGAGCGCTACGACGCCTTCGTCGCCGCCTACGGCTGGGACGTGCGCGAGTGGGACGGCTGGACGGTGCTGCGCGGCGCCCGGGAGACGGCGAGCTGCGCCTGGGTGGCCCAGCACGCGCCCACCAACCCGAAGGCGCTCGCGGAGTTCCGCCGCCGGGTGCGCTCGCTGCGGGACAACGACCCGCAGGTGCGCTGGTACCCGTTCTGAGGGGTCCGGCGGCCGCGCGGCCCGGTCAGCTCCGCGCGGGGGGCGGGCCCGGCGCGCGCAGCGGCCAGGCGGGGTCGATGACGGCATCGGCGGTGCCCTTCTTCCGGAGGAACTCCTGGAAGCCGACGGCCCAGTCCGCGTACCACCGCACCTGTTCCTGGTGCAGTTCCGGCAGGCCGAGTCCGGCGATCGTGGGGTGCCGCTCGGCTATCGCGATCGCCACCCGCACCGCGGCGAGGGCGTCCGCCGACGCCTCGTGCGCCCCGGCCAGCTCCACCCCGTACTCCACGCAGACCGCTTCGAGGGTGCGCTTGCCGCGCCGGTAGCGGTCGACGGCCCGGTCGATGGTGAGCGGGTCGACGACCGGCCCGATGCCCTGCTCCCCCGTGTGCGCGGCGAGCCGGTCGCCGAGCGCGGGCAGCCCGTGCCGGGCCAGTTCGGCGGAGAGCAGCGTCAGGTCGAAGGCCGCGTTGTACGCGACGACCGGCACGCCCTTCGCCCAGTGCCCGACCAGGACGTCGGCGACCTCGTCCGCGACTTCACGGGCCGGGCGGCCGTCCGCGCTCGCGCGCTCGTTGCTGATGCCGTGTATCGCCGTCGCCTGGTCCGGAATCCGGATGCCCGGATCGGCCAGCCACAGCCGCCGCTCCACCACCTCCCCGCCCCGCACCTCCACCACGGCCGCGGTCACGATGCGTGACTCCAGCGGTTCCGTACCCGTGGTCTCCAGGTCGAAGCCGACCAGCGATTCCCCGTGCCATCCCATGTCCCGGGCCTCCTTGAGTGTTCTCCCCCGACGGAGAACCACCCTCGCACGCAGCACTGACAACGCGGCCCCGGAGATCGTTCCCGCGGGGCGCGCCGGACGGGGAGCGCGCCCGGGGCGGAGCCCCGGACGGGGCGTACGCCGAACGGGATCAGGAGACCGGCCGCGAGTCCGTCCAGACCGACTCGAACTCCTCGCGGTACGTCTCGAAGAGCCCGGCCTCGGTGTCCTGCCCGTGCCGCACCACCCCGTCGCGCCCGCCCCGCCCGCCGCCGCGCAGCACCAGCACGGGGGCCTCCATGCCGCGCGCCCGCCGCAGGTACGACTGCACCACCGCGAGCCCGCCGGGCCCGTCCCCGTCCACCAGGTAGGCGGTGAAGCGCGGCGTCTCGTCGAAGACCTGGATCTGGAAGGCCCCGGGGTCGCGCAGACTGGCCCGCACCCGCCGCACGTGCAGGATGTTCATCTCGACGGAGCGGCTCAGCTCGCCCTTGCGCAGCCCCAGTTCCCGCTCGCGGCGTTTCACCGAGCTGCTGGCCGGGTTGAGGAACAGCAGCCGCACCCGGCAGCCCGCCTCCGCGAGCCGCACCAGGCGGCGCCCGGAGAAGTTCTGCACCAGCAGGTTGAGGCCTATCCCGATGGCGTCGACCCGCCGCGCCCCGCCGAAGAGGTCCTCGGCGGGCAGCTGCCGCTGGAGCCGCACCCGGTCGGGGTGCACGGAGACGACGTCCGCGTACCGGTCGCCCACCAGGTCCTCGACCGCGTCGACGGGCAGCCGGTCCGCCGCCGGCGCGCCCGAGCCCGCGCCGAGGATCTCCAGCAGCCGCGCCGAGGCCCGTTCCGCCTGGGCGAGGACGGTCTCCGACAGGGCGCGGTTGCGGGAGACGACGTTGCGGGTGACCTCCAGCTCGTCCAGCGCCAGCTCGACGTCGCGCCGGTCGTCGTAGTACGGCTCGAAGCACGGCCAGTGCTGCACCATCAGCTCGCGCAACTGCGGCAGGGTCAGGAAGCTCAGCACGTTGTCGTCGGCGGGGTCCAGCAGGTACCCCTTGCGGCGGCTCACCTCGCGCACCGCGACGGCGCGCTGCACCCACTCCTGTCCGGCGGGCCCGGCGGCGGCCACCACCCACTCGTCGCCGTGCACGGGTTCGTACACCGGGCGCAGGACGGCGGCGACGACGGCGCGCATGCGCTGCTCGACCAGGTTGAGCCAGATGTAGGCGCGGCCGGCCCGCTGCGCGCGCGTACGGACCTCGCTCCAGGCGTCCGTGCCCCAGTCCAGTTCCGCGCCGATCTCCATCGGCCGCGCGAGCGAGACCGTACCGGGCGGGATGTCGCCCGAGCCCCCCTCGTGACCCGTGTCACCTGGGGGTAGCTCCAGCCCTCCCGAGCTCACCCACGCACCGCCTTCTGCCTGCCTTCGACCGCTGTCCGCCCGTCGTCCGGCACTCCGCCGACGATCAAGGAAGGGTACTCCGGGAGGGGCACCCGGTGCAGCCGTTCCCCCAGACGGCCACAACCACCCTCCGAATGAGCCGCATTGCGGCACGATTCGGGGGAAGATCTGACGCTACGGCACCTCGTTCGTCACTCGCTCGTCCGTCCCCCCGTTGTTCCGCACCACCCGGATCAGAAGTGGAAGAGTCGATCGCATGCAGGTCTGGCCGGGAGAGGCTTATCCCCTGGGCGCCACTTATGACGGCGCCGGAACGAATTTCGCGGTCTTCTCGGAGGCCGCCGAACGCATTGAACTGTGCCTGTTGCACGACGACGGTTCGGAGACCGCCGTCGAGCTGCGGGAGAGCGATGCCTTTGTACGGCACGCCTATCTGCCCGGCATCATGCCGGGCCAGCGCTACGGCTACCGCGTCCACGGCCCGTACGACCCCTCCCAGGGGCAGCGGGCCAACTCCGCGAAGCTCCTGCTCGACCCGTACGCGAAAGCGATCAGCGGGGAGATCGAGTGGGGCGAGGCGGTGTACGGCTACCACTTCGGCAAGCCGGACGACCGCAACGACCAGGACTCCGCCCCGCACACCATGACGTCGGTGGTGGTCAACCCGTACTTCGACTGGGGCGACGACCGGCCGCCCCGTACGGCGTACCACCACACCATCCTGTACGAGGCGCACGTCAAGGGCCTCACGATGCTCCATCCGGACCTGCCCGACGAGCTGCGCGGCTCCTACGCGGCGCTGGCGCACCCGGCGATCATCAGCCATCTGGTGGAACTGGGGGTGACGGCTCTGGAGCTGATGCCGGTGCACCAGTTCGTCAACGACCACCGGCTCGTCGACGCGGGCATGAACAACTACTGGGGCTACAACACCATCGGCTTCTTCGCCCCCCACAACAGCTACGCGTCCTGGGGCGACCGGGGCGAGCAGGTGCTGGAGTTCAAGACGGCGGTCAAGGCGCTGCACGAAGCGGGCATCGAGGTGATCCTCGACGTCGTCTACAACCACACGGCGGAGGGCAACCACCTGGGGCCGACGCTGTCCTTCCGGGGCCTGGACAACGCGCAGTACTACCGGCTCGCGGACGACCCGAAGTACTACATGGACACCACCGGCACCGGCAACTCGCTGCTGATGCGTTCCCCGCACGTCCTCCAACTGATCATGGACTCGCTGCGGTACTGGGTGACCGAGATGCGGGTGGACGGCTTCCGCTTCGACCTGGCGGCGACCCTGGCCCGGCAGTTCCACGAGGTGGACCGGCTGTCCTCGTTCTTCGACCTGGTGCAGCAGGACCCGGTGGTCAGCCAGGTCAAGCTGATCGCCGAGCCGTGGGACGTCGGCGAGGGCGGCTACCAGGTGGGCAATTTCCCGCCGCTGTGGACGGAGTGGAACGGCAAGTACCGGGACACCGTGCGCGACATGTGGCGCGGCGAGCCGCGGACGATCGCGGAGTTCGCGGGCCGCCTGACGGGGTCCTCGGACCTCTACCAGGACGACGGCCGGCGACCGCTCGCCTCGATCAACTTCACCACCTGCCACGACGGCTTCACCCTGCACGACCTGGTGGCGTACAACGACAAGCACAACAGTGCCAACGGCGAGGGCAACCGGGACGGCGAGAGCCACAACCGGTCCTGGAACTGCGGTGCGGAGGGCCCCACCGACGATCCGGAGATCCTGGCGCTGCGGCAGCGGCAGATGCGCAACTTCATGGCGACGCTGATGCTGTCGCAGGGCGTGCCGATGCTCAGTCACGGCGACGAGTTCGCGCGCACGCAAGGAGGCAACAACAACGCCTACTGCCAGGACAACGAGATCTCCTGGGTGCCGTGGCCGGGCCCCGACGAGGAGGGGAACAAGACCGAGGACGGCACCCTGCTGCAGTTCACGCGCGCCATGGTGGCGCTGCGGCGCGACCATCCCGTCTTCCGGCGCCGGCGCTTCTTCCACGGGCGTCCGGTGCGCGGCACGCAGGACGAGCTCTCCGACATCGCGTGGTTCACGCCGGAGGGCGAGGAGATGACGCACGAGGACTGGGAGGCCGCGCACGCCAAGGCGCTGACCGTGTTCCTCAACGGCGAGGCCATCTCGGAGCCCGGCCCGCGCGGCGAGCGCATCTCGGACGACTCGTTCCTGCTGATGTTCAACGCCAGCGCGGAGACCCTGGAATTCCGGGTCCCGGTCGACCACGGGCAGCAGTGGGAGGTCGTGGTGGACACCGCGCGGGAGGACGGGGTGCCGCCCGGCGCCGGCGCGAAGCTCGACGCGGGCGAGCACCTCACGCTCGTCGGCCGGTGCCTGACGGTGCTTCAGCGCCCCGCCTGACGGCTCCTGTCGCCCGCGGTACGCCCCCGGCCCGCCCGGGGGCGTACCGCCCAGGACAGGGCCGCGCACAGGACCGCCGCGCCGGTCACCACCGCGAAGGCGGCGGGCGGCCCGCTGGACTCGGCGAGGCGGCCGGAGAGCGCCAGGGCGAGCGCCTGGCCGCCGACGATGCCGCTCATCAGGTACGCCATGGACTCGGCGAGCCTGCCCGCCGGGACGGCGCGTTCGGTGAGCCCGAAGATCGTGATCATGTTGGGGGCGCAGGCGACCCCCAGGACGACCACGACGGCGTACAGCGGCCACAACTGCGACACGAACAGGAGCGGCACCGAGAGCACCACCAGGGCGGCGGTGGCGGTCCGCCAGCGGGTGCTCAGGCCCACGCTCGCCGGGACGGCGGCCATGGAGAACCCGGCGACGGCGCTCATGACGCCCATCGCGGCGTACACCAGCCCCGCCTGTTCGGGCTTGCCGAGATCCTCCGTGAGGGCGGTGATGCCCGCCTGGGACGCCCCGAACACGGCGCCCTGGAGGGCCATCGCGAGCCGCAGGGCGTACACCGTTCCGGTGATCTTCGTACGTTCGCCGGATGCGGTGTGCGCGGCGGGGCGCAGCAGGGCCGCCGTCGGATGCAGGGCGAACCACGTACCGCAGACGGCGAGGAGCGCGGCCGCGCCGAGCAGGGCGGCGGCGGGGTGCGCGACGGCGACGGCGAGGCCCACCAGGGCCGGACCGAGGACGAAGGTGACCTCGTCGAGGGTGCCCTCGAAGGAGAGCACCGTGCCGACGAGGCGGTCGTCCGCGCCCTCGCGGCGGGCCAGGGCCAGGGTGCGGGTGCGGGACATCGGGCCGATCTGCGGCACCGAGGCCCCCGCCACCACGGCGACCAGCGCGAGCGGCCAGGTGCCGGTCCCGGCGAGCGCGGCGAGCACCAGCGCGGTGACGGCGACGGCGTTGACGAGGGTCGCGCAGAGCACCACAAGCCGCTGTCCGCGCCGGTCGGCGGCCCGGCCGAGCAGAGGCCCGCCGACGGTCTGTCCGGCCGCCAGGGCGCCGCCGACGAGTCCGGCGGTGCCGAGGCTGCCGCTGGTCTCGGCGACCAGCAGGAGCGTGCCGAGCTGGCACATGGCCAGCGGGAGCCTTCCGAGGAAGGACACCAGGGGCAGTACAGGGCCGGTGAGCGCCATCGCCTCGCGATAGCTCCTCCGGTACGTCCGCAGAGCGCCTGAACCTTCCCTCTTCTTCGGTGTCTCGGTCTCTGAAGCCATCAGGTGAAATTAGCCCCGTGCACCCAAGTGGACGCATGGGTCGATGACACAGAAGCTCCGAATCCGGGTACGTACGTTCGCATGACGCCGACCTCCACCTATCGCCTCCAGTTGCAGCCCGACTTCCCCTTCTCGGCCGCCGAGAAAGCGGTGCCGTACCTGGCCGCCCTCGGGGTCTCCCACCTGCACCTGTCCCCGGTGCTGGAAGCAGTGCCCGGTTCCACGCACGGGTACGACGTGGTGGACCACGCGCGCGTGCGCGCCGAGCTGGGCGGTGAGGAGGGCCTCAGGGCGCTCTCCCGCACGGCCCGCGCGCACGGGCTCGGCCTGGTCCTGGACATCGTCCCCAACCACATGGCCGTCCCCGCACCCGAACGGCTCAACGTGCCGCTGTGGGAGGTGCTGCGGGAGGGTCCCGCGTCGCCGTACGCGGGCTGGTTCGACCTCGACTGGGAGGGCGGCGACGGCAAGATCCTGCTGCCGGTCCTGGGCGGCAGACTCGGCGAGGAGCTGGAGCACCTGTCCGTGACGGACGGGGAGCTGCGCTACCACGACCACGCCTTCCCCCTGCGCGAAGGCACCGGGAAGCTGCCGCTGCCGGAGCTCCTCGACGCCCAGTGGTACCGGCTCGCCTGGTGGCGGCTGGCGCGCACCGAGCTGAACTACCGCCGGTTCTTCACCATCTCCGACCTCATCGGGGTGCGGGTGGAGGACCCCGAGGTGTTCGCCGCCTCGCACGCGAAGATCCTCCAGCTCGTGCGCGACGGCGTCGTGGAGGGGCTGCGGATCGACCACCCGGACGGCCTCGCCGCGCCCGGCGACTACCTGCGCCGGCTGGCACGGGCCACCGAGGAGGGCCTGGAGGGCCCGGTGTGGACGGTGGTGGAGAAGATCCTCACCGGCGACGAACGGCTGCCCGCCGACTGGCCGGTGGCAGGCACCACCGGTTACGACGCCCTGCACCGGATCGACGGATTGTTCAACGATCCCACGGGCGCCGACGAACTGACCGAGCTGTACCGGGCCTTCGCCGATCCGCCCGGCGACCGGGGCGGCTACTGGGCGGCCACCGTGCGCCGCGCCGCGCACCGGGTGCTCACGCACGAACTGGCCGCCGAGTCCGCCTTCCTGGTGCGGGCGGCCGGCCGGATCTGCGCCGCCGACCCCGCCCTGCGGGACCACGCCCCGTGGGCACTGCACACCGCCCTGCACGAGCTGTTGGTACGGATGCCCGTGTACCGCCCCTACGTGGCGGCGGGCGGCCCCACCCCCGAGGAGGCGGAGGCGACGCTGCCGCCGGAGGCGGTGCGCGAGGCGAAGGCGGCGTTCTCCGTGCCGGAGGAGGCGACGGCGGTGGACGTCGTACGGGAGCTGGCGCTGGGGCGGCTGGGGTCGGGGCCCGACCACCGGGCCTTCTGCGCCCGGTTCGCGCAGACCTCGTCGGCGTTGCGCGCCAAGTCGGTGGAGGACACCGCCTTCTACCGCTACACGCCGCTGCTGTCGGCGGCGGAGGTGGGCGGGGACCCGGGGCGGCCCGCGGTGTCGCCGGACGAGTTCCACGCGTTCTGCGCGCGCCTGGCCCGCGACTGGCCGGCCACCGGCACCGTGCTGTCCACGCACGACACCAAGCGCAGCGCGGACGTACGGGCACGGCTCGCGGTGCTGACCGAGTGCCCGCAGCGCTGGGCGGGCCTGCTGCGGCGCTGGGCGCAGACGGCCGTCGCACCGGACCCGCACGCGGCGTGGACGGCCTGGCAGACGGCCGCGGCCGTCCCGGACGCGGGCCCCGACCGGCTCGTTCCCGCCCTGCTGAAGGCCGCCCGCGAGGCGGGCCTGCACACGAGCTGGACCGAGCAGGACGCGGGCTACGAACAGGCCCTGGAGACGTTCGTGCGCTCCGGGCCGTGCGGGAGCGCACAGCACGAACTCGCGCTCTTCTCGCGCGAGCTGGCGCCCCACACGCGGGCGAACGCGCTGGGCGCCGCGCTGCTGCACCTGACGATGCCGGGGGTGCCGGAGCTGTACCAGGGCACCGAGCGCGAGTACCTGGCCCTGGTCGACCCGGACAACCGCCGGCCGGTCGCCCTCGACCCGGACGCCCTCGCGGACGCGCCCACCGGCGGCACCCTCGACGACGAGAAGCTGCACCTGACGACGACCGCCCTCACGCTGCGCCGGGAGCGGCCCGAGGTCTTCGGCGAGAGCGCCACGTACGCCCCGCTGCCGGTCTCGGGCGCCGCGGCCCGGCACTGTGTGGCGTTCGCCCGTTCCGGGGAGACGGTGACCGCCGTGACGCGTCTGTCGCTGCGGCTCGCGGAGGCGGGCGGCTGGCGGGACACGGTGCTGTCCCTGCCCGCGGGCCGGTGGGCCGACCGGCTGGGCGGCGGCCGGGAGTTCGAGGGGGCGGTGCCGCTGCGGGAGCTGTTCTCGGAGCGGCCGGTGGCGCTGTTGGTGCGGGCGGCGGGCGGCGCTTCCTGAGGCACGCGGGCGGCGGGGCCGGGGGTGCGTCCGCCCCGGCCCCGCCGCCGGTCGTCAGAGCCGGACGGGCTTCTCGTACGGGACCGGTCGCCGCGGCTCCCGCACGCCCCGGGCCGGGACCCGCACCGGCCACCAGGTCCGCTCCCCCAGCAGCGCCAGTGCCGACGGCAGGATCAGGGCGCGCAGCACCACCGCGTCGAAGAGGACCGCCACCGTCAGGCCCACGGCGAGCTGCTTCATCTCGATACGGTCGATGAACAGGAAGCTGACGAACACCGACACCATGATCACGGCGGCGCTGGTCACCACGCCCGCCGAGCCCGCGATGCCGTCCACCACCGCCTGCCGGGTGGGCGCCCCGCGCAGGACGGCCTCCCGGATCCGGCTGACCACGAAGATCTGGTAGTCCGTGGAGAGCCCGACCAGGATGGCGAACACCATCAGCGGGGTGCGCGAGCCGACGAACCCGAAGGACTCGAAGCCGAGCAGGCCCTCGGCCCAGGCGCCCTGGAAGACCAGGGTCAGCACGCCCCAGGAGACCAGCACCGCCGCCAGGTTGAGCACGACGCCCAGCACCGCGAGGACCACGGAACGGAAGGCCGCGTACATCACGGCGAGGCAGGCCAGCGACACGAAGACGATCACCCGGGGCAGGTGTTCCGACTGGTGCTCGGCGTAGTCGACGCCACCGGCGATCTCACCGCTGACGGCGACCTGCGCGCCGGGCACCGCGCCGACGGTGGCCGGGATCAGCTCGGCGCGCAGCCGCTCCAGCGAGCGCAGTCCCGCGGGCGAGTTCTGGGCGTGCGGAACGGGAAGTTCCAGCAGCGCGGTCCGCCCGTCCGCCGCGGTCCTCAGGAGCGGGGGGCCCTGTCGTACGAACAGGGGGTCGCCCTGGGTCCGGTCGGCGAGGGCGCGCAGGGCCTGCCCGGCGGCGTCGGCGTGCGCCGGGTCGGTGCGGACGACGACGAGGTGGGCGGCGCCCTGGCCGGGGAAGGCCGCGGTGAGCCGGTCGTAGGAGGCGACGGCGGGCACACTGTCGGGGAAGGTCTCCTTGCCCTCGGTGCCGAGCTTCATGTTCAGGGCGGGCAGGGCGAGCGCCGCGGTCGCCGCGAGGCCGACGAGCAGGGTGGCGAGGGGGCGGCGCAGCACGGGGCGCAGCAGGGCGGTCCAGGCCCTGCTGTGGCCGGAACGGCGGTCGGCGCGTCCCTTGCGGCCGTCGACCCGGGGGCCGAGCCCCGCGAGCAGGGCGGGCAGGATCGTGAGCGAGCTGCCGACGGCGACCAGGGTGACGAGGATGGCGCCGGTGGCGATGGACGAGAAGATCACGTCGTCCATCAGGTAGAGGCCGCCGAGGGAGAGGGCGACGGCGAGTCCGGATTCGACGACGGCGCGGCCCGAGGTGGCGGCGGCCAGCTCGACGGCGGCGGCGTGGCTGAGGGCTCCGCCGGACCTTTCGCGTTCCTCGCGGACCCGCTTGAGGTAGAAGAGCGAGTAGTCGACGCCGACCGCCATGCCCAGCATGAAGATCACACTGAGGGCGGCGCCGCCCGCGTCGGGGAAGAGCCAGGAGGCGGGTCCGTACAGGCCGACCGCCCCGGCGAAGGCGAGCAGGGCGAGCAGGACGGGGATTCCGGCGGCGAGCACCGCGCCGAAGACGACGAGCAGGATCAGGAAGGTCACCGGGAGGCTGATCATCTCGGTGCGCTGGAGGTCCTTGCTCTGCCGGTCGTTGATCCCGTCGGAGACGGAGGCGCTGCCGGTCTGCTCGACGCGGAGCCCGGGGTGGGCCTTCTGGACGGCGGCGGTCTGTGCCAGCAGTGCGCCGACGTCCTTCTTGGCGGTCTCCCTGTCACCCCTGAGGGTGACGGTGATCAGGAGGGAGTCGCCGTTCGCGGAGCGGACCGGGGCGGCCACGCCGATGACCGCGGGCAGGTCGCGCATCCGGCGGTCCAGGTCGGCGGCGGCGGGCTCGCCCCCGTCTCCGGTGATCAGTAACTTCTCCACCGGTGCCGGGGTCAGCTTCGCGTCCGCCGCGAGTGCCTCCGCCCGGCCGGCCTCGCCGACCCGGAAGTCGGCGAAGGTGCCCTTGTCGGTGCCGGTCAGGAAGCCGAGGCCGACGCACAGGACGACGAGGAGGACCCAGCCGACGACGGCGCGCCAGGGGTGCGCGGCGCACCACCGTGCTGTGCGGACGGTGACCGGTTGTCTGCTGCTGCCCCGCATGAGGGCTCCTCCCGTGGAAGCGTGATCGTCGTGCTCAGCTTCGTCGCGGGGGTGGTGCTGCGTCACTGGCAGTACCTCCAGGGCCCTGCGGGGGACAGCCCCCGCCGGGCCCCGGGGGTCAACTCCCGTACTGGTGGCCCGTCGTGAAGACGGCGCCGGTGGAGGCCCGCAGGACGCAGGGGTTGGGGTAGGTCTTGGCGAACGCCATCCGGCGGCCGTCCCAGTTGCCGTACGCCATCGCCGTCACCGGCTGGTAGATCATCGGGCAGACGACGTCGGCGCGCTCGATCCTGGCGATGTCCCCGTCGACGGCGTCGAGCCGGCGGCAGGCCTCGGCGGCGTTCTCGTGCCCGGGGACCGTCGCCGACGGGCACCTCAGCAGGACGCCCCGCACCTCGCTCAGGGCGTCCTCGCCCTCGACGACCGCCACGTGCATCCAGTTGCCGGAGTGCCGGTCGGCGGCCGTCCGGGCCGGGGTCTCCTGGGCCGGGGTCTCGTGGGCGGTGGCGCCGCCCGCGGAGGCGAAGAGGGCCGCGGAGGCGGCGGCCGCGACGAGGGCCCTGCGTGCTGCGTTCCGTACTGCCGACATGGGTGTCACCGTTCTGTGCACGGGTGCCGCGCGGACGGTCGCCCGCACCGCTGCGTGCATCGGCACCGGGGCGCCCGGCGTTGAACCCGCGCTGGGCCGAACGGCCCACGGCGGCGCACCCGCGCGGCCCGTACGGCGGTGGGGTCCTGCCGTCAGCTCGCCGAGAGCCGGAAGGACATGCGGCCGAAGCTGACCTGGTCGCCGTCGTTGACGACCGCGGTGCCGGTCACCCGGCGGCCGTTGACGCAGGTGCCGTTGGTCGAGCCGAGGTCGCGCAGGATCCACAGGCCGCCCTGGCGCAGCAGTTCCGCGTGCCGGCGGGAGACCGTCTCGTGGCTCAGCCGCAGCCCGTTGCCGATGTCGCGGCCGATCAGCAGCGGAGTGGGGCCGGGTTCCGGCAGCAGCAGCTTCGGCAGCCGTTCGGTGGTCCAGGCCCGGCGCAGGCGCACCGTGAAGGCGGAGGCCCGGCTCACCGCGCCGAACATCCGGCGGGAGAAGCGGCCCTCGGTGTCCAGGTCGGAGGTGAGCAGCGCGAGGTCGGCGGACTGCCGGGCCGCGAGGGCCAGTTCCATGCGGCGGACGAAGGTCTCGTGCGAGAGCTTGCCCTGGGCGGCGCCCTCGCGGAGCACGGCCAGCGCACGGTCCCGTTCGGCGTCGGAGAGCCGCGCCGGGTAGGTGTGGGGCTCGTAGGAGGGCGTCACAGGGGAGATTGTCGGGCCGACACGGCCGAGGTGTCCAGCGGGCCGGGGATTCCGGCGTCGCGCACCGGCCGCCGCCGCGAGCCCCGCGGAGAGCGCCGGAGAGCGCCGGAGGAGGTCGCCCGCCCGGGCCGGGCGGGCGCGTGCGGCCCGCCGGGACGCACCGCGCGACCGTGCCGTGAGACCGCGCCGTGACGGGCCCCGGCGACATGCCGTCGGCTGCGGCGTTCGCGCGCGCCGGTTGTGTCACCTTCGAACGGGCACTGAAATATGACCCGGGGCGAGCGAGCTCCCCCGGACAGAGCCGTCTTCGACCAGAGCTCGCCGACGAAGAGGAGCCGCCAGTGCTGTTCGACGTGTGGGCGCCGCACGCACAGGAGCGGGTCACGCTGCACCTGCCGGACGCCGAGGTGCAGACGTACCCCATGGAACGCGATCCGGACCGGGACGGCTGGTGGTCGGCGCGGGTGCAGGCCACGCACGGCAGCCCGTACGGCTTCTCGCTCGACGGTGGCCCGGTCCGCCCCGATCCCCGCTCGCGCCGCCAGCCGGAGGGCCCCGACGGCCACAGCGCCGTGGTGGACCACGCGGCGTACGCATGGGCGCGGGAGTGGCGCGGAAGGCCGCTGTCGGGTGCGGTGCTGTACGAGCTGCACATCGGCACGTACACCGCCGAAGGCACCTTCGACGCGGCCGCGAAGAGGCTCGCGCACCTGGCGGAGCTCGGGATCACGCACGTCGAGCTGATGCCGGTGTGCCCGTTCCCGGGGACCCACGGATGGGGGTACGAGGGGGTGTCGCTGTGGGCGGTGCACGAGCCGTACGGGGGCCCGGACGGGCTCAAGCGGTTCGTGGACGCGGCGCACGCGGCCGGGCTGGGGGTGGTGCTGGACGTGGTGCACAACCACCTGGGCCCGTCCGGCAACTACCTGCCGGTGTTCGGGCCGTACTTCACCGACACCCACCACACGCCGTGGGGCTCGGCGGTGAACCTGGACGCGCCCGGCTCCGACGAGGTGCGCGCCTACCTGCGCGAGAGCGCCCTGTCGTGGCTGCGGGACTACCGGATCGACGGGCTGCGCCTGGACGCCGTGCACGCCCTCGTCGACACCCGGGCGGTGCACTTCCTGGAGGAGCTGTCGGCCGCCGTGGACGGGCTGGCCGCGGAGACCGGCCGGCCGCTGTTCCTGATCGCCGAGTCGGACAGCGGCGACCCGCGCACCACCGCCCCGCGCGCGGCGCACGGGCTCGGTCTGCACGCCCAGTGGAACGACGACTTCCACCACGCCCTGCACACCGCCCTGACCGGTGAGTCGCAGGGCTACTACGCGGACTTCGCGCGAGCGCCCCTGGAGGCGCTCGCGAAGACCCTCACCCGGGCGTTCTTCCACGACGGCACGTACTCGTCGTTCCGGGGGCGCGCGCACGGGCGGCCGGTCGACCGGGCGACGACGTCCGCGCACCGCTTCCTGGGGTACGCGCAGACGCACGACCAGGTCGGCAACCGGGCCGTGGGCGACCGGCTGTCCGCTTCGCTGCCCCCCGGGCTGCTGGCGTGCGCGGCGGCCCTGGTGCTGACGAGCCCGTTCACGCCGATGCTGTTCATGGGCGAGGAGTGGGGGGCGCGCACCCCCTGGCAGTTCTTCACCGACCACACCGATCCCGAGCTCGCGGAGGCGGTACGCACCGGCCGCCGCCGGGAGTTCGCGGCGCACGGCTGGGCGGCGGAGGACATTCCGGACCCGCAGGACCCGCGCACCCGGGAGCGCTCCTGCCTGGACTGGTCGGAGCCGGACCGCGAGCCGCACGCCCGGCTGCTGGCCTGGCACCGGGAGCTGATCGCCCTGCGCCGCTCGCACCCCGACCTGTCCGACCCGGACCTGGCGGCGGTCCGCGTCGCGCACGCGGCGCACGGAGCGGGGAACTGGATCGCGTACCGCAGGGGCGACGTCAGGGTGGCGGTGAACCTGGCGCCGGACCCGGCGACCATCGGACTCGGCCGCAACGGACGCACCCGGGTGCTCGCGGCGTGGGAGCCGGTGGAGGCGCCGGGACGCGACGGGGTGCTGGTGCTGCCGGCGCACTCGTGCGTGGTGCTGGGGAGCTGAGCGGCCCGCCGCGCCGCACCGGCGCTTGACCTGGAGTGCGCTCCAGCCCCTACGGTCCCTCCCCAGGGACCACGGAGGGGAATCTCATGGAGCAGCGGAATCTGGGGCGCACCGGTCTGCGGGTCAGCGAACTGTGCCTGGGCACGATGATCTTCAGCGACGGGGACGGCGAGAGGGAGGCGCACCGCGTTCTCGACACGTTCGTGGAGGCGGGCGGCACGTTCATCGACACCGCCGACATGTACGGGCGGGGCGTCTCGGAGGAGGTCCTCGGGCGCTGGCTGAAGGGCCGCCGCCGGGACGACCTGGTGATCGCCACCAAGGTGTGGGCGCGGACGGGCGAGGGCGCCAACGACAGCTCCCTGAGCCGCAAGCACGTCGTCCCGGCGGTGGAGGCCAGTCTGCGGCGGCTGGGCACCGACCACATCGACCTCTACCAGACCCACATGTGGGACCGGACGACGCCGGTCGAGGAGACCCTGTCGACGCTGGACTCCCTGGTGCGGGCGGGCAAGGTCCGCTACCTGGGCGCGAGCAACATCGCACCGTCCCGCTTGCAGAAGGCGCAGGACGTGGCGCGGGCGCACGGCTGGGAGCCGTACAGCTCCCTCCAGCCGCTCTACAACCTGCTGCACCGGGAGGTGGAGTGGGAGCTGGGCCCGCTGTGCGCGGAGGAGGGGCTGGGGATCATCCCGTTCAGCCCGCTGGAGGGCGGCTGGCTCACCGGGAAGTACCGGCGCTCGATGCCGGCCGCCCCGGAGGGCTCACGGGAGGCCCGGCGGCGCGACGCGGCGGGTGACCAGTCGTGGGGCGAGCGGGACACCGAGGAGACCTGGCGGGTCGTGGACGCCCTGGTCGCGGTCGCCGAGGAGGCACGGCGCATGCCGGGGCAGGTGGCGCTGCGGTGGCTGATGGACCGGCAGGCGGTGGCCGCGCCGATCGTGGGGGCGCGCACGGCGGAGCAGCTCACCGAGAGCCTGGGGGCGAGCGGGTGGGCGCTGACGGCGGAGCAGGTGGCGAGGCTGGACGCGGCGAGCGCGCGGCCGGTGCCGTATCCGTACGACTGGATCAACAGCGTGGAGGGGCGTGTCTAGACCCCCGGACGCGGGGTGGCGGTGCCCGGCGGATCACTCGCCCGGCGGCGGTCCCGTGCTCTCCCTCGGCTCCAGGTGCGGCAGTTCGCCCTGGACGCTGCGTACGGGCGCGCCGTCGAGGGCGGCGAGGAGCTCCTGCGCGGCGAGCCTGCCGAAGCCGGGGGTGTCGCGGACCAGGGCGGTGAGCCGGGGGTGGGTGACGCGGCAGAGCGCCGAGTCGTCCCAGGCCACGACGGACAGTTCCGCGGGTACGGAGACACTGCGTCCGGCGGCCACGGACGCGCCCGCGACGGCCATCACGTCGTTGTCGTAGACGATCGCCGTGGGCCGGGTGCGCGCGGGTTCGTCGAGGATGCGGCGGGTGGCCTCGGCGCCCTCGGCGTCGGAGTAGTCGGTGGCCACCGAACGGACCTCTTCCCCGGTGAGGCCGCGGCGGGCGGCCTCCGCCCGCAGGGACACGATGCGCCGTTCCGTGTGCGCGAGGCCGCGCATTCCGGCGACGTGCGCGATGCGGCGGTGCCCGAGGGAGTACAGGTGGTCCAGTACGGAGGCCATGGCCCCCGCGTCGTCGGCCCACACGTTGGAGACGGGCAGCGGGGTCTCCGCGTGGTGCCGGTCCGCCTCCAGGCCGCCGATGACGACGGCGGGCAGCCCCAGGGAGGCCAGCAGGCCGGGCCGGGGGTCCTCGGTCCTGGGGTCGACCACCAGGACGCCGTCCACGCGCCGCTCCGCCCACCAGCGGCGCAGCACCGCCAGTTCGGTGTCCAGGTCCTCCACCACCTGGAACAGCAGCGCCACCCGGCGCGCGGACAGCGCCTCCTGGATGCCGGAGACGAGCTGGAGGAAGAACGACTCGACGCCGAGGGTGTGCGCGGGGCGGGCCAGCACCAGTCCGGCGCACCCGGAGCGTTCGCCGGAGAGCGCGCGGGCGGCGCTGTTGGCCTGCCAGCCCAGTTCCTCGGCGACCCTGCGCACCCGCTCGCGGGTGTCGGAGGAGACGCCGGGGCGGTCGTTGAGGGCGAAGGACACGGCGCTCTCGGAGACTCCGGCGCGGCGGGCGATGTCCTTCATGGTGGGCCTGCGCGCCGGACGGGGCCGGGCGCCGTCACCGGACGCGGCAGCAGCGGTCATGGGGCGGGGGTCCTCTCGGGGGCGGGGTGCGGTGCGCCGGGGGCGGGTGCTCCCACCCGTACGTCGACGGCCGCGCTGTACGCGACGCGGCCCTGCCCGACCGCCTTGACCAGCACCCAGTACCTGCCGGGTGCGGTGGTGACGGGCGGGCGCAGGGTGAAGCGGGCCTCGGCCGAGCCGTCCGCGGGGACGTCGACGACGCACGAGCGGGGACCGGCCACCTGCCAGCCACCGTACGGCGAGACCAGGACGGCTTCGCACCGGAGCGCGCTGCGCAGCGTGTTCGACAGGCGGACGGGCAGGGGCGCGCTCGCGCCCGCGACGATGCGGACCGGGCCCTCGGGCACCGTCACGGCGATCCCGGGTACGGGGCCGCCGCGACCGGCGCCGGGTGCCGGGGACCCGCCGTCGCCCATGCCGGGCGCGGGCCCGCCGTCGCCGGTCACGGTGATCGTGAGGCTGTCCTCCACGGCCGTGCCGTCCTGGAACTCCGCCGTCACCCGCACCACGTAGTCGCCCCCCGGCGCCCCGTGGGGCGGTTCCACCGAGAGCGGCAGCCGTTCGTGGCCGCCCGCCTCCAGGGCGACCGTCCGCGTCGCCCAGGAGATCTCCCAGCCGGCGGGCGCGCGCACCGTCACCGTGGCATCGCCCGCCGGGCCGCCGGAGGCGACCGTCACCGCGTCCGGGGTCACCGTCACCGCGTACGGCGCGTCGCCCAGCGGGGCGGTGCCGGTGTTGTGCAGCCAGTACCGGCTGAAGCCCGGCCGCAGCGGCTCGCGGTGCACGGCGGTGGGGCGCGGGCCGTCCGGCAGGGCGAGGTGCAGGGTGGTCCACCGGTTCCCGCCGAGGGTCACCCGGTACGCGCCGTCGCCCGCGTCCGCCGCCAGTGCCTGCCGGGGTACGTCGAGGAGGTCGGCCCGGGCCGCGGCCGTCACCGGGAAGGGCGCCCGCACGGTGCCGGTGGCCGTCCGCCCCCGTGCCTCCCTGAGCCGTACCGCGAGCCCTCCGTCGGCCGCCCGCTTCACCGTCTCGACCAGCAGCCCCTCCACCGCCAGGAAGCGCCGGGTCCCGGGCTCCGCGCCCGTCGCCCGTGCCGCCATCGGGGAGTTGAACTCCCGTCCCCTGCGCACCAGGTCGAGGTCCCGCCAGTCGCCCGCGCCCGCCACCAGGGCGTGGGCGAACTCGTGCGTCCAGTGCTGGAGCTGGAAGGAGCTGCCGTCGGGGGCGGTGCGGCGCGGCGGGTCCATCCACGCGCCGCTCGGCCGGCCGGTGCACGACCGCAGCAGCGAGCTGTGCAGGCGGCCCCGGGTGTCCACCGCGCAGCCCGGCGTGCCGCGCACGAGCAGGGCGACCGTGCGGTCCGCCGCCTCGGCGCACTCCCGGGCCCCTTCCCGCGGCAGCGGATGCAGCGCCGCCACGCGGTGCTCGCGCACCAGCGCGTCCGTGAACTCCGTGAGGGAGCCCGCGAGCACCAGCACCGGCAGGTCCCGCACCCCGGTGAGGTCGCACCCGGGCCGCCAGGTCTCCCGCAGCGGCCGCAGCGCGGGCACCCACACCACCGGCGCGCCGCTCCGCACGGCGTCCGCGTACCGGGGGTCGGCGGCGGCCAGCACGGCGGCGGTGAAGGCGTTGGCGTCGGGGCCGCCGACGGCCAGCCGGAAGTCGGGCAGGCTGCTGTCGACCGCGAGGTCGCCCCAGCGCGGCCCGTCCGGCCGGGTGGGCGTCGTCGTCACGCCGAGCGCGCCCAGCGCCGTGACGCACTCCCGCAGCCCCTCGGGCGGCCCGGTGTCCGGCAGGACGATCTCGCCCGCGCCCAGCGCCCGCGTGCCGGCCGCCGATCCGTCGGGGCCGCTCAGCACCGCCCGGGTCATGGTCGAGAGGCCGAACCAGTTCAGGCACGGGGCGTCGAGCGTCCACGGGGCCCGGGTGCGGTCGGCGCCCGTGTCGGCCTCGGGGAACGCGAAGCCGCGCCCGACCGCCGCCGTGGCCGTCTCGGCGACGGGCTGCGCTCCCGGCACGTCCACCGGCACGCGCAGCCGGACGAGCTGGTCGCTTCCGGTGAAGTCGCGCACGAGGGTACCCAGTTCGACCCTGTCCACGCCGTCCCACAATGTGGTCGTACGGGTCCACTCCACCGGGCCGGTGCGCCCCGAGGCCACGATGCGCCGTCCGATCGGGCAGCGCTCGACCCGCACCGCGTCGGCGGGCGCGGACTCCGAGGACTCCCCCGGCCCCTTGGGCAGCAGGTGCCAGGGTCCCTCCTCGAAGAAGGGATGGGCCGGGTACTCGTCCTGCACGACCAGCCCGTCCACCTCCCCCGCCGTCAGCACCTCGCACGGGGAATCCAGTCGGGTCACCCGGCACAGGCCGCCGCCCCGGGCGGGATCGGCCTCGACCTCGTACGCCTGGTTCCGCACGACGGGTGCGGCCCCCTCCTGGACGGTCCACCCTCCGGACAGTCCCGTCCCGTCGGTGACCACCGACCAGGTGCGCTGCCCGAGCCCCGGCACGTCCACCGCCAGGAAGGCGATGCCGACCGCGCCCTCCGGGGAGACGCCCTCCACCAGCACCGGCGCGAGTCCGCCGGCCTCGTCGCGCAGGGCGAGCCGGTCCGCCCGCGCGGCGAGTCCGGGAAGTTCCACCCGTACGACGTCCGTCCGCGCCCACGACAGCGCGTTGACGACGGTGACGGAGGTTCCCGCCGGCTCCCCCGCCAGCGCGAGGAGCGCCGACTCCCGTACCTCCTCGGCGAGTTCATGGGCCTCGCGCCAGGTCGGCAGCAGGTCCAGGTAGACCTGGTCGGAGAAGGTGCCGGTGACCGCGTCGTGGTGGGCGGCGTGCAGCAGGTGCCGCCAGGCCTTGTCGAGGGCGTCCTGCGGGTACGGAAGCCCGCTGTGCGCGTGCGCGAGGGCGGCGAGGGTCTCGGCCTCCTGGAGGAGGTTCTCGGCGGCGCGGTGGGCCTGTTTCACGTCCGCGTACGAGACGTCCTTGCCGGTGTAGACGGGCCCCATCTCGCGCGTCACCGGGAGCGGACGCTCGCCCCGGGACTCCAGCTCGGCCCGCACGGCGGCGAAGTGCTCGCGCGGAGTGGCGTGCTCCAGCTTCGGCCAGGTGTAGCGCGCGGCCCAGTCCCGCTGGACGGCCGGGCCCCAGGGATGCGGCCAGGAGAAGTCCGTGCCCATCGGGATGAGGACGTTGCGGGTGGCGGCGGACTGCTTGAGCAGCTCGAAGAGTTCCAGAAGCTCGGCGGCGGCGGCGTCCGCGTCGGGTTCGGCGTGCGAGAACCAGCCGGCGGAGTAGTGCGCCGGGAGGTAGTGCAGGAGCAGCCCCGGGCCGCCGCCGGGGCCGATCCACTCGAACTCGGCGGGGAGCTGCATGGCGGTCGGGGGGCGCAGCGCGGCGCCCCAGGTGTCCGCCATCGGCCCCCACTGGTGGTACGGACCGCGGGCCAGGACCGCCGAGTCCAGGCCCGCGCCCGCCATCAGCGAGGGGAAGCCGGGGTCGTGGCCGAAGACGTCGAGCTGCCAGGCGGTGCGGGGGTCCGCGCCGAGGACGTCCCGGTGGAAGCGCAGGCCGTGCAGGGCGCTGCGGACGGTGGTCTCGGCGGAGGTGAGGTTGGTGGCGGGCTCGTTGTAGGTGCCGCCGACGATCTCCAGGCGGCCCTCGGCGATCAGACGCCGCAGCTCGTCCCGGTATGCGGGATGCGTGTCCCAGAACGGCTTGAGGTAGTCGATCTCCGAGAGGACGAAGCGGTACGCGGGGTCGTCGCGCGCCTGCTGGAGGTGCAGCGGCACGAGGGTGAAGGCGGGCACTCCGACGTACTCCCAGCCCTTCTGCGGCTCGCCCTCCCGGGCGGGGGCGTCCCACTGGGAGGTGTAGGCGGCCTGGGTGTTCCACCAGAGCGGGTCGTAGTGGAAGTGCGGCACCAGGCGGACGGTCCAGCCGGGTTCGGCGGCGGTCAGTTCGCAGGAGCGGGCGGCGAGGACCGTGCCGCCCGGGGTGCTGACGCGGACGGTCGCGGGCAGGCGGCTGCCGGGGGCGGCCCCGCGCAGGTCGACGGAGACCTCGACGGTCTCGTCCCGGGCGAAGTCGCCCGACGTGCCCGGCAGTTCGGAGGCCGCGTCCACCCCCGCGTACGCCTCCACCGCGTCCGCACGCAGCCAGCGCGGATGAGGCGTCTCGACGCGTGGACCGGAGAGCGAGACGACGAGGGGGCCGACCGGCCGGCTCCGCCGCACCCCCACCCGCACCACCTGCAACGGGCGCTCCTCGGGGCCGGTGAAGAGGCTCGGGGACCCGACACCCGTGATGGTGACGCCGGTACGCCTGCCGTCCACCCGTTCCCCCAACTCCGTTCGTTTCTGGGCGAGAAGAAGCTGAACCGCATGAGCGGTCACACGGCAAGAGGGGCGGCGCACCCAGGGCGCACGACCGGCTGAACCGCGTTGGCGCGAAGAAGCATTACCGTGCCCACCATCGGCTGTCAACTCCCCGCTCAACCGCTTTAGTCCAGCTCAGCGACGCGCAAAAACCCACGCGGACCTACCTGTTGACGAATGTCTTCCGCCGTTCCATCGTGTGTTGCGCGATCCGGCAGCGCGGCCGGTGCGAAGAGGAGGAACGACGATGTCCCGTGGGCGACTGTCCCGCATCTCCATCGCCACCGCCACGGCGGCAGCCCTGCTGTCCACCGCCGCCTGCGGCCTGGGCGGCAGCGGCTCTGACAACGATGTCAAACAGCCCGAGAAGTCGGGCAAGGTGTCCGGCGAGATCAGCTTCCGCACGCTGCAGCTCAAGCCGACCTTCACCGCGTACGTCCAGGGCGTCATCGACGCGTTCGAGAAGAAGTACCCGGACGTGAAGGTGAAGTGGGAGGACGTTCCGGGCGACGGCTACAACGAGAAGCTCGTCGCGGACGCGCAGGCCGGCGCGCTGCCGGACGTCGTCAACCTCAACACCGACTCCTTCCAGCTCCTCGCCGACCGGGGCATGCTGGCCGATGTGGCCAAGCTGGACCCGGCGGTGCAGAAGGACTACGTGCCGGGCGCGTGGGACCAGTACAAACTGAACGGCGAGCAGGGCGTGTTCGCCTACCCCTGGTACGTGACGCCGGAGATCCTCACCTACAACAAGGACCTCTTCGCGAAGTCGGGGCTCGACGTCGACAAGCCGCCGACGACGGTGGAGCAGTTCTTCGACTACGCGGAGAGGATCACCGAGAAGTCCGGCGGCAAGTACGCGGTCTTCATGGCCGACCCGAAGTCCCGGCTGCCCGGCGACTGGCAGAAGATGGGCGTGCCGGTCCTCAACGCCGAGAAGGACGCCTTCACCTTCGACACGCCGAAGGCCGTCGAGTGGATCGAGCGGATGAAGGAGCTGTACGCCAAGGGCGCCATGCCCAAGGAGTCGCTGACGAAGTCCGACGACACCAGCCAGCTCTACGGCGCCGACAAGCTGGTCTTCGGCCCGGGCTCGCCGGGCTTCATCCGGGACGTGAAGGCGAACGCGCCGAAGGTGTACGCCAAGACGCAGGTCGCGAAGGCGGTCACCGGAGTGCTGGGGCACATCGGCATCTACACGCAGTCGCTGGGCGTCCGCAAGGACACCAAGTCCCCCGACGCGGCGGCCGAGTTCGCGAAGTGGGTGACGAACGGCCCCAACCAGGTCGCCTTCTCCAAGGAGGTCGCGATCTACCCCTCCAACGCGAAGGGCCTGGCCGATCCGTACTTCTCCGACAAAGGCGACGGCAAGGACCCGGAGACCCTGGCGCGGGCCCTGGGCGCGGAGGAGCTGAAGGAGGCGCAGCTCGACGCGAACACGCCGGTCGAGTGGACCAACCAGATCGGTGACGCGGTGGTGCGCGAGATGCAGAAGGCCATCAAGGGCGAGGTCGACGCGAAGACCGCGCTGACGAAGGCACAGGACGAGGCGAACAAGATCCTGGCCCAGCAGGCCGAGCAGAAGCAGAAGTAGGCGGCGGGCGAACCATGGCGCAGATCGCTGGTACGGAACGGGGCGCGGCCGCCGGGACGCTGGACGCCGGCCGCGTCGCGGGCCCGCCGAGGGCGCGGCGGGCGCGGCGGCCGAAGAAGGAGACGGGCCAGGAGCCGGGGCTGGTGCACCGGCGGTGGTGGACGCCGTACCTGTTCCTGCTGCCGGGGCTGGCCCTGGTGGTCCTGTTCAGCCTGTGGCCGTTCGTCAACACCGTCATCCTGTCGCTGACGGACGCCCAGATCCTGCGGGGCGGCGGGTTCGTGGGATTCGACAACTACGTGCGGGCGCTCCAGGACGACACGTTCTGGCTGGCGCTGGTCAACAGCGTCGTCTACACGGTCGTGGTGGTGCCGTGCCTGGTGTTCCTGCCGCTGGCGCTGGCCGTGCTCGTACAGAAGAAGATCCCCGGGATCGGGTTCTTCCGGTCGGCCTTCTACACGCCGGTGATCGCGTCGGCCGTGGTGGTCGGACTGATGTGGCAGTGGATCCTGCGCAGTGACGGGCTGGTCAACACGGTCTTCCAGAAGCTGAGCCTGATCAGCGAGCCGGTTCCGTTCCTGACCGACTCCACGATGCTGCTGGTCTCGGCCATGATCGTGACGGTGTGGAAGGGCCTCGGCTACTACATGGTCTTCTACCTGGCCGCGCTCGGGAATGTGCCGACCTCGCTGTACGAGGCCGCGGCGATCGACGGCGCGGGGCCGGTGCGCCGGTTCTTCTCGATCACCGTGCCGACGGTGAAGCCGATGATGCTGCTGGTGGGGACGCTGTCGGCGATCTCCGCGCTGCGGGTGTTCACCGAGATCTACATCCTGGGCGGCGAGAGCGGCGGTCCGGGCGGCGACTCCCGGACGCTGCCGTTCCTGATCCGGCAGGTGGGCCTGGGGTTCGCGGGCGAGACCGGGTACGCGGCGGCGATTTCGATTCTGCTGTTCCTGCTGACGCTGGTGTTCAGCGTGCTGGGACACCGGCTGTCCAAGGGGGACGAGAATTGAGCACGACAGGCCCGGCCGCCGCGAAGGCTGCCGCACAGACCGCCGCGGAGGCCGGCACGCAGGCCGTCGCGGGGGCCGGCCCGGAGGAGCCGGCCGCCGGCGCCCGGAAGCCGAAGCGGTACAGCAGGCGGGTGGTCGTCGGCCTGTCCGGCCGGTACCTGACGCTGTGTCTGATGCTGGTGGTGCTGGTCGGGCCGATCGTCTGGCAGTTCCTGACCTCGCTCAAGGGCCGTGGCGAGAACGTGTACGAGGGGGTGCTGCCCAGCGACCCCACGCTCGACAACTACACGCGCGTCGCGGAGGCGTTCCCGCTGTTCCAGTACGTCGGGAACACGCTGGTCGTCGCCGCGCTGGCCATCACCTCCAACTGCCTGTTCGCGGCGATGGGCGGGTACGCGCTGTCGCGGGCCGGATGGCGGGGGCGCAAGACGGTGTTCACCGTGCTGATCGCGACGCTGATGTTCCCGTTCGAGTCCGTGATGATCTCGATGTTCCTGACGGTGCGGGAGATGGGTCTGGTGGACACCCTGGTGGGCGTGTGGCTGCCCGGCGCCGTGTCGGTGCTGAACCTGATGATCATGCGGGCCGCCTTCCTCGCCGTGCCGAAGGAGGTGGAGGAGGCGGCCGTGCTGGACGGGGCCAACGAGTGGCAGCGGTTCCGGCGGGTGTTCGTACCGAGCGCCAAGGGCGCGCTCGCGGTGGTCTGCATCACCAGCTTCATGGGGGCGTGGGACGACTTCCTCTGGCCGCTGATCGTGCTGACGGACAGCGACAACTACACCTTGCAGCTCGGGCTGAAGACGCTGGCGGGGGCCACCACGGTCAATGACCAGCGGCTGATCGCCGCCGGGGCGATGGCCGCGCTGCTGCCGATGCTGCTGCTGTTCTTCGCGTTGCAGCGGTACTTCTTCCGGGGGGTCGGAGAGGGCGCGATCAAAACCTGACCCGCCCCTCCTTCCTTCTCCGAACTTCCTTTCCGCGCACGTGAAATGGGGATTCCGCAGATGAACGCCGCCGTACCTCCGCGCCCGCGCTTCGGGGCCAACTACACGCCGTCGGTGGGCTGGTTCCATCACTGGCTGGACTTCGAACTCGACGACGTGCGGCGCGACTTCGACTCTCTGGCGGAACTGGGGCTCGACCACGTGCGGGTCTTCGCGCTGTGGCCGCTGTTCCAGCCGAACCGGTCGTTGATTCGGGGGCGGGCCGTCGAGCAGCTCGGACAGGTGGTGGACGCGGCGGGCGAGCGGGGGCTCGACGTCGCGGTGGACGCCCTCCAGGGACACCTGTCGAGCTTCGACTTCGTACCGTCGTGGCTGACGACGTGGCACCGGCGGAACATGTTCACGGACCCGGAGGTGGTGGAGGCGGAGGCACGGTACGTGGAGACGCTCGCGTCGTCCTTGGCCGGCCGGCCGAACTTCATCGGCATGACGCTCGGCAACGAGGTCAACCAGTTCTCCGACCGGCCGCATCCGGACCCCGACCCGTGCACGTACGAGCAGGCGGGACGGTGGCTGGAGCGGCTGCTCGCCGCGTGCGAGCGCGGAGCGCCGGGGAAGCTGCACACCCACTCGGAGTACGACGCGGTGTGGTTCCAGCCCGGGCACCCCTTCACCCCGGCGCATGCCTCGCGGCTCGGGGACATCACCACGATCCACTCGTGGGTGTTCAACGGGACGGCGCAGCGGCACGGGCGGACGGGGGCGGCGACGGTCCACCTCGCGGAGTACCTGGTCGAGCTGTCGCGCGCGTGGGCGCCGGCGGGCCGGCCGGTGTGGCTCCAGGAGGTGGGGGCCCCGGCGCCGCTGATACCGGCGGAGCACGCGGCGGAGTTCGTGACGGAGACCGTGGAGAACGTCTTGAGCTGTGCGGACGTGTACGGGGTCACCTGGTGGTGTTCGCACGACGTGTCGCGGTCGTTGGCGGACTTCCCCGAGCTGGAGTACGGGCTCGGGCTGCTCACCTCGGACCGGGTGGTGAAGCCGCAGGGCAAGGCGCTCGGGGACATGGCGGCGCGGGTGCGGGCGGGCACGGCTCCCGCCCCCGTGCGCAGGACGACCGCGCTGGTGCTCGACGTGGGGGACGCGGAGACGGCCCCGGGCCGGGAGGTGTGCGCGCCCGGTGGGGACTTCTTCGAGGCGTGGGGGCGGTTGGCCGCGGAGGGGGTGCGGGCGGGGGTGGTGCTGGCGGAACGGGCGGAGGACGGGGGGTACTTGGCGGAGCGGGGCATCGAGGAGCTGCTTCGGGTGCCGGACGTGCCGGGCCGCACGCGTCTCGCTTCCCCGTGACCCGCTCCCCCGAAGCACCCTCGCCCGCTTCGACTCCCCTTCACTTTTGCTTCCTTGCCCCCTCCCCTTGCCCATCGCAGCCACCCTGCCGCCCGCGAGCTCCCTTGGACGACGGGGCCGCCCTCCCGTCCCCGTTCCCTCGGGCATCACGGCCGCCCTGCCACCCCCGCCCCCTTGGGCGACGGGGCCGCCCCAAGGGGGCGGGACGGGCGGGCAAGGGGGCGGCCCCTCCCGCTCCCGGCCCACCCGGGTGCCGCCCCCCTGCCCGAGCGCCTGCGCCGGACGCGCGACCCCGCCAAAGCCGAGAGCTCAACCCCGGCACCGGACCAGGCAGCCCCGCCCGGCTCGGGCAGAAGAGGCCCCGGACCCGCCCCTCCACCTAAAGCGCTCGCCGCGCGGCCAGCGCACGGTTCCCGTGCAGGTGAGTGCGTGGCTGGTCGCGCAGTTCCCCGCGCCCCTGAAAGGGGCACCATCCCCTCGATCACCTACGGAGTAACCCCATGCACGACGACCGCAGCATCGTGGAACACCGCCTCCAGCGCGTACTGCGCGACCGCATCCGCCCCGCCGTCCACACCCAACCCCTCCCGCTCACCGTCGAACGCTGGGAGGCACCGGGCGAGCCGGTGCCCGTGGCGGAGGGGCTGGCCGCCGAGTACGGTCCGGCCGCGGCCGGTGAGCCGTGGGGGCCGGCGTGGGGCACGACCTGGTTCCGGGTGACCGGGCGGGTGCCCGCCGAGTGGGCGGGGAAGACCGTCGAGGCCGTCATCGACCTGGGCTTCGACCGCAACATGCCGGGCTTCCAGTGCGAGGGCCTGGTCTACCGCCCCGACGGCGAGGCCGTGAAGGCGCTCAATCCGCGCAACGACTGGGTGCGGATCGGCGGGGACCGGGTGACGGGCGGCGAGGAAGTGCTGCTCTATGTCGAGGCGTCCTCGAACCCGATCCTGGTCGACCACGCCCCGACGTACGAGGGCGACCGCCTGACGGCACGCCAGGACCCGCTGTACCGCATCGAGCGGATGGACCTGACGGTCTTTGAGACCGAAGTCTGGGAGCTGGTCCAGGACTTGGAGGTCCTGGACTCCCTGATGCGCAACCTCTCCAAGGACGACGCCCGGCGCTGGGAGATCCTGCGCGCCGTCGAGCGCTGTCTGGACGCGGTCGACCTGACGGACGTCGCGGGCACCGCCGCCCGCGCCCGCGCCGAACTGGCCGAGGTACTGGCCTCGCCCGCCTCGCGCTCCGCGCACCGGATCAGCGCGGTCGGGCACGCGCACATCGACTCGGCCTGGCTGTGGCCGCTGCGCGAGACGGTGCGCAAGGTGGCGCGGACGTCGTCCAACATGGTCAACCTCATGGACGACCACCCGGAGTTCGTGTTCGCGATGTCGCAGGCGCAGCAGCTCGCCTGGATCAAGGAACACCGGCCGGAGGTGTTCGCGAAGGTCAAGAAGAAGATCGCGGACGGGCAGTTCGTGCCGGTGGGCGGCATGTGGGTGGAGTCGGACACCAACATGGTCGGCGGGGAGGCGATGGCGCGCCAGTTCCTCTACGGCAAGAAGTTCTTCCTGGACGAGTTCGGCATCGAGACCAACGAGGTCTGGCTGCCGGACTCCTTCGGATACACCGCCGCGATGCCGCAGTTGGTGAAGCTGTCCGGGTCGAAGTGGTTCCTGACGCAGAAGATCTCGTGGTCCCAGGTGAACACGTTCCCGCACCACACCTTCTGGTGGGAGGGCATCGACGGGACGCGCGTCTTCACGCACTTCCCGCCGGTGGACACGTACAACTCGGACCTGGGCGGCGAGCAGATGGCGCACGCGGCCCGCAACTACCGTGAGAAGGGCCGGGGTTCGCGCTCGCTGGCCCCCTTCGGCTGGGGCGACGGCGGCGGCGGCCCCACCCGCGAGATGCTGGCGCGGGCGGAGCGGCTGCGGGACCTGGAGGGCTCGCCGAAAGTGACGGTGGAGAAGCCGTCGGCCTTCTTCGCCAAGGCGGAGGCGGAGTACCCGGACGCGCCGGTGTGGGCGGGCGAGCTGTACCTGGAGCTGCACCGGGGGACGTACACCTCGCAGGCGAAGACCAAGCAGGGCAACCGGCACAGCGAGTCGCTGCTGCGCGAGGCGGAGCTGTGGTCGGCGACGGCGGCGGTCCGCGTGCCCGGATTCTCCTACCCGCGGGCGGACTTGGAGCGGATCTGGAAGACGGTGCTGCTGCACCAGTTCCACGACATCCTGCCGGGTTCGTCGATCGCCTGGGTGCACCGGGAGGCGCGGGAGACGTACGCGCGGGTGCGGGCGGAGCTGGAGGCGATCACGCTGGCCGCGCAGACGGCGCTCGCGGGCGAGGGCTCGGCTCCCCTGGTCTTCAACTCGGCCCCGCACGAACGGAACACGGTGGCGGCGATGGGAGCTGCGGCCGTTCCGGCGCGTACGGCCCGTGCGGTCACGGCGGCCGCCCGCGACGGCGGCTTCGAGCTGGCGAACGGGCGGCTGCGCGTCGTGATCGACGGGCGCGGGCTGGTCGTGTCGGCGTACGACGTCGAGAGCGGCCGGGAGGCCGTCGCGCCGGGCCTGGCGGCCAACCTCCTCCAGGTGCACCCGGACTTCCCGAACATGTGGGACGCGTGGGACATCGACGAGTTCTACCGCCACAACGTGACGGACCTGACGGCGGTCGACTCCCTCGAACTCACCGCGTCCGGCGAGGACCTGGCGGCGGTCACGGTGTCGCGCTCCTTCGGCGCGTCGACAGTCGTCCAGCGGCTCGCCCTGCGGGCCGGGGCGAAGGTGCTCGACATCGAGACGGACGTGGAGTGGCACGAGACGGAGAAGTTCCTGAAGGCGGCGTTCCCGCTGGACGTGAAGGCGGACCGGTCGGCAGCGGAGACGCAGTTCGGGCACGTCTTCCGGGCGACGCACACCAACACCTCCTGGGAGGCGGCCAAGTTCGAGATCTGCGCGCACCGGTGGATCCAGGTGGAGGAGCCGGGATGGGGCGCGGCGCTGGTCAACGACTCGACGTACGGGCACGACGTGACGCGTGACGTACGGGAGGACGGCGGCCAGACCACGACCGTCCGCCTCTCCCTGCTCAGGGCTCCGCGCTATCCGGACCCGGAGACGGACCAGGGCTCCCACCGGCTGCGCTTCGCGCTCGCGCCCGGGGCCTCGGTGACGGACGCGGTCCGCGAGGGCCACTGGATCAACCTTCCGGAACGGACGGTGTCCGGTTCCGGCGCGGAGGTCGCGCCGCTGTTCCGCGTCTCCGACGAGCGGATCGTCGTGGAGGCGGTGAAGCTGGCGGAGGACGGAAGCGGGGACGTGGTCGTACGGCTCTACGAGTCGGCGGGCGGACGGGCGACGGGAACGCTGACCGTGGACTTCCCGGCGTCGTCCGTCACGGAGACGGACCTGCTGGAGCGGGCACTGCCGGAGGCGGGGACGTATGCGCTCGGCGCCGGGGGCGAGGTGGAGGTGTCCCTGCGACCGTTCCAGATCCTGACGCTGCGAGTGGGACGGGGCTGAGGCCCTCCCCGGGGCGGGAGGCGAAGGTGCGACGCGGCTGATCGGCACCCGGTGCCGGGGGCTGCGCATGACACGGGAATGAGGCCCCCCCCGGGGGGGGAGGTGGAGGCGCCGGGCGGCTGGTCGGCACCCGGCGCCAGGGAGGTCACGCGTGACGTAGGGCTCCGGTGCCCGTGGGGTGGTGGATGTGCGAGCCGCTCATCGGCACCCGGCGGCGGAAGGCTGGGGATGACGCGGGGTTGAGGTCCCCAAGAGTGTGGGCAGGGGAGGTGCGCGGCGGCTCCTCTGCCCCCGGCACCGGAAGGGACAGGTGTCGCGGAGCTCAAGTACCCGGGTGATGGAGATGCGCGGCGACTCACCGGCACCCGGTGCCGGGGGGACCTCCGCCCTCCCTGTGCCCCGCGCCCGGCCGGCCGAGCACTCCGGGTGCAGGGCCCGGACCGGGGCCGGCCACCCCGCCCCCGCCCCCTCACTTCACGTGCGCCGCGATACGCCGCGCACACTCCAGCGACTCGCTGTGCGTGGTGTCGACCTCCAGGTCGTACCGCATCCCCCGGTGCACCTGTCCCGCCTGCCCGGCAGCCATCCCCGGCACCCGGTCGCCGCGGGCGATCTCCCGCCCCGTCGCCACCTCCGCGTCGCACCGCACGCCGACCCACAGCACCTCGACGTCCCCGCCGAGCGCCTTCTGCCAGCGCTCCTGGCCGGCCCCGCCGCCGAGGAACACCTCGTCCACGATCACCCGGGCCCCGGCCCGCGCCATCGCCACGACGCCGGCGACCCACGCGTCCTGCAACCGCAGGAACTCCTCCCCCACGGTCACCGTCCCGTCGGCGGCGATCACCAGCCCCTTGCCCGAACCCGCCCCCTCCGCCTCGGGCTCGCGCATCGACAGCGGCAGCAGATCGACGAACACGTCCGTGCCGACGGCCAGCCAGGGATCGGGCAGCACCGCTTGCAGGCAGCGGACGATGCCCGTCTTCCCCGAGCTGGAACCACCGTTGAGCACGATCATCTGCGTCGTCATGCACGCCACGGTAGGGGGCCCGGAAGACCGCCGCCAGGCAGTTCCGCCCGCCCTGCCCCGGGGGTGGTCGGCCGTTCCGCCACCCGGGCTTCCGGGCCGCCCCCCACCCCGGGATCAGGCACGCGGCCCGGCGTCCGCGGAACGGCCGGACCCGTCGGAGTCCCCGGCCGTCCCCTCCCCCTCGAAGCTCGCGAAGTACACGGCGGCCATGTCCTCCCCGCCGTGCCCCTGCGCGGACGCGCGCGCGAAGCGGTCGCGGGCCGCCTCGATGCCGTCCAGGCGCAGGCCGGTGCGGCGGGCGGCCTCGGCGGCGAGCCGCGCGTCCTTCTCCGCGTTGTCGACGCTGAAGCTGGGGGTGAAGTCGCCGGTCAGGATGGCCCCGGACTTGCCCTGGAGGTACCCGCTGTCGAGCGGCCCGCCGGTGATGGCGTCCAGGAAGAGCTTCGGGTCGACGTCGAGCCCCTTGGCGAGCGAGAGGGCCTCGCCTACGCCGTTGGTGAGGGCGACGACCCAGGTGTTGAGGACCAGCTTGAGACGGCTGGACCGGCCTTCGGCGCCGTCCTCGCCGACCCACACGGTGCGCGAGCCGATGGTGTCGAAGAGCGGCTGGACCGTCTCCCGTACGGACTCGGGTCCCGCCGCGAGGACGGTCAGCTCGCCGAGTTCGGCGGGCCGGCGGGTGCCCAGCACGGGGGCGTCGACGAGGACGAGCCCTGCCTCGGCGGCGTGCGCGGCGATCGCGTCGATGTCCTCGCCGACCGTACTGACCTGCACCCAGACCGTGCCGGCGGCCAGTTTCGGGGCGGCGGCACGGACGGCTTCCAGGACGCGGGGGCCGTCGTTGAGGACGGTGAGGACGACGTCGGCCCCGTCGACCGCGTCGGCCGGGGTGTCGGCGACGTGCACGCCGTCGGCGGCGAGCGCGTCGGCCTTGATGCGGGTGCGGTTCCAGGCGCGGACGGTGAAGCCGCCCCGGGCGAGGTTGCGGGCGACGGGGGCGCCGATGATTCCGGTGCCGAGGACGGCGACGACCGGCCGGGGGGTGGTCATGACGGACTCCTGGGTTCAGACGTGGGGTTCAGACGTGGGTTCACACGTGACGGGTTCGAGAATTCTCGTACCTCCGCACCCCGGGGACACCGGCGGGGGCGGGACGGGCCGCCGACAGCAGGAGGAGGCCCACGAGCGCGACCGGGCCGTCCTCGACCGTTTCCGCTCCCTTACGAGCATGAAAATCCCGCAAAGCGCAGCAAGCAGCGCCGGGATCTGCTGGTATGGGTCCGTCGCAGGGACGAGTGATCATGGAGGTCCGCCGGTACGACGTCCCTGTCGAGGTACGCCCGGCACGACACCACCGTCGTCCCACCCACCGCACCAAGGGAGCGAGCGACCCGCATGAGCCTGGCCCAGCTTCACTACACCTCGGCCGCCGGGTTCACGGCGGTCAGCCCCGACGTCCCCCGCGAGCTGCTCGACGAGGCGGAGGAGGTCCTCGCGGCGTTCCCCGCCCCGGCCTTCTCGCTCACCCAACTGTCCGACGGCAGCCGCCTGTTGAGTCGTACGACGACGGACCCGGAGTCCGGCGCGGCGCACACCCACGCCGTCCACCTGCCCGCCGGGGAGCGCCTGCCGGGCGGCGCGCTGCCCGTCACCGCGTGGGACTCGCCGCGCTGGGCGCCTGTCGCGCCTGCGCCGGGAAGCACCCCGGAGCCGCTCGACCTGCTCACCCCGGCCGCCGGTTTCTTCGACCGGGAGGGGCTCGCGGCCTTCGCGGCGGCGTGCGGGGGGCGGCTGGCGGGCGTGCTGGCCGATGTGCGCGCCCTGTGCGAGGACCCGGGCGCGCAGCCGGTGGTCCTGGTGGCACAGGACCCGGCGGACATCGCGCGCTGGGTGGCGGTGGTGGGGGCCGCCCTGCCGCGGGAGCACGCGCACGGGCTGACCTTCACGACGTACGCCGAACGCCCGGAGCACGCGCTCCAGCAGATCATCGGCACGTCGCCGGACGTGGTGTTCCCGACGGCGGGATTCCGCGTCCACCGCTGCGATTCCGGCCCGTCGGTCACGGGCGCGGGGTCCGTCCCGTCCGTTACGGACGGAGGGTCGGCGGTTTCCGATACGGGTGCGGGGCCGGACTCCTCCGATACGGGTGCGGGACCGGCCCGCGGCGGCGACGACGCGTGGGCCGCGGTGGCCGCGCAGGTGTGGCGGGCGGGGCGGCCCGAGCTGTTCAAGCGTGCCGCCGCCCAACCCTCGCTCTCCAACGGGGAGTTCGAGGAGGGACCGCTCGCCGCGACCGCGCTGAGCGCCGGGGTGCCGTTGGACTCGCGAGGGCGGACGGCTGCCGCCCGGTGGGCCGAGCAGCACGCGGACGGGCTCAGCGCCTCCGACTGGCCGGCCCTGGTCGGAGCCCTGTGCGCGCCGGTCCCCGGGCCCCGCCCGGACGGTGAACTCGACGCC
This sequence comes from Streptomyces sp. NPDC088745, assembly GCF_044751045.1. Lineage (NCBI taxonomy): Bacteria > Bacillati > Actinomycetota > Actinomycetes > Kitasatosporales > Streptomycetaceae > Streptomyces > Streptomyces sp. NPDC088745. The sequence goes on along the minus strand of NZ_JBIVLB010000004.1, from coordinate 368,401 downwards.
CTGGCACGCCTCGCCGAGCGCGTCGACGGCAAGGTGCCGACCGAGATCCTGGCCCCGCTGGCGGCGCTCTTCGCGGCGGAGGACGACAACCCGGCCGCCGTACCGGAGTTGGCGCGTCAGCTCGCCCACGAACTCCTCGCCGATCCGGAGCGGGCCCGCAGCGCGGCGGTCCGCGAGGCCCTGGACCGCCACACGGACCTGCACGCCCAACTCCTCTTCCACCTCGACGGCCTGGCTCCGGACAACCCCTTCTCGGTGGTGCGGCTGCTGCACACGGCGGACCTGGTGCGGGGCGTCCCGGACGGGCTGCCCCACCTGCGGATGTGCGCCGCCTACTCGCTGCCGGGGGCTTCCCGGCAGGGCTCCGACGAGGACCGGGAGTCCACGCTGCACACGGTGCTGCGGGCGGCCGGGGTGTCGCCGATGGTCGAACCCCTGGTGCTGCGGACCGGATTCCGGCTGGTGTGGCCCGAGAACCTGCTGCCCACGCCGCAGGAGGCCCGGTGGATCCTCGGCGAGACCGGCTCGGACGCGCACCGCACGGCGGGGACCTATCCCGAGCTGATCCGGGCCGCGCTGGAGGGTCCGGCGGACGACCCCGACGTGACGCCGCTGGCCGCCGACCTGATCCGGTGCTTCCCGCACGAGATCGACGCGCGGCAACTGGGGGCGCTGCGGATGCTGGAGTTCGCGGAGTCCCTCGCCGAGGGGCGGGCGGGAGCGGGGCCGGTGGCCACCGCGCTCACGCTGAGATCGGCGGCGCACCCGGTGGAGCCGACCGTCCTCCGGCGGACGTTCGGGCTGGTGGCGCGGGACCTGTTGGCGGAACAGCGTCCGGTGGGCGAGCTGTCGGCGCTCGCCCGGTCGGGGGACGCCGACCTGATCGGTGCGTACGGGACGGCGGCCCGCACGGCCCCGCTCCTGGACCGGCTGCGGACCGCGCCCTCCTACGCGGCGGACTGCTTCGTGGCGTGGACGTCGCACGTGGGGGCGAGCGGGGTGTGGGACGAGACGCGGGGCGCCCTGCTGGAGGAGGTGCTGCGACCGGCGCTGCAACACATGACGAGTCGTGAGATCGCCTCCCTCCTGGAGCACTTGGACCGTTCCGGCGGGACGCATGCGGCGGACTTCCGCGCCTGGCACAGGCCAGGGGGGACCCTGGGCCGCCTGGCCCGCCGCTTCGGCCGCCGCTGACCGACGCCCTCCCGCCCACGGCCCACCCGGGTGCCGCCCCCCGCGCAAGTGCCTGCACCGGCCGCACACCTCCGCCGGGCACTGACACCGCGCTGGGAAACGCCCCGCTCCCGTACCGGTCGGCTCATGGCCGAGCTCGGCGCCGACAGCCGTTTCCAGGCGGGCTACCTGCTCGCCCTGCGCGGCCACGCCCAGGAGGCCGCGCCCCCGCCCGAGACCCCGCCGGCGCGCTCGGGGCCGGGCGGCTGAGCGGCCTGCCCGTGACAGCGGGAGTGCGGGGGCGACGGCCCGGCCGGCGGCCGCCCTCCGGGGGCGACGGTGACCCGGTACGCGACAGCCGTCAGGCGTCCCGCACCGTGAAGCGGACCGGGGTGCCGGGGACCGCCTGGGCGGCCGCCGCGAGGCACCGCTCGGGGACGACGCCGACCACCGGGTAGCCGCCCGTCACCGGGTGATCGGCGAGGAAGACGACCGGAAGGCCGTCCGGGGGCACCTGGACGGCCCCCAACACCATTCCCTCGCTGGGCAGTTCGTCCTCCTTGACACGGGTGAGGGCGGGCCCCTCGGTACGCAGGCCGATACGGTTCGCGGCCGGGGAGACGCGATGGCCGCCCCCGGCGAGGGTCCGCAGCGACTCGGGGGTGAACCAGTCGTGGCGGGGACCGAGGAACAACGGCAGGACGAGCTCGCGGGGCGGCGCCCGGAACGAGGCGGCGTCCGGGGCGGGCGGGGTGAAGCGGGCGGCGCCCAGCGGTAGTTCAGCACCGTCCACGAGCGGGGCGGGCCCGAGCCCGGAGAGCAGGTCGGTGGCCCGGCTGCCGAGCACGGGCTCGACGTCGACGCCGCCCGCCACCGCCACGTACGAACGGAGCCCGTCCGTCGCACGCCCGACGTCGAGGACGGCCCCGGCCGGAACGCGCACCGGCGCCCCCCACGCGACGGGCCGCCCGTCGACGCGCACCGGGGCGGGCGCGCCGGTGACCGCGACGATCACGGGGGTACGGGGGCGGAGGGCGACGCCGTCGAGGGTGGTCTCCAGGGTGGCGGCGGCGCGGGCGGGGTTGCCGACGAGCCGGTTGGCCAGCCGGTGGGCGGGGACGTCCAGGGCGCCGGAACGCGGCACCCCCAGGTGGGCCTGGCCCGGACGCCCCTCGTCCTGGACGGTGGTGAGGGCTCCGGCCCGTACGACGTCGAGGACGGCGGCGGTGTTCACGTGCGGGGCTCCTCGGTGAAGCGCACCCGGGTGCCGGGGGCGAGCAGGGCGGCCGGTTCGCGGCGGGGGTCCCACAGGACGGCGTCGGTGGACCCGACGAGTTGCCAGCCGCCGGGGGACGAGCGGGGGTAGACGCCCGCGTACTCGCCCGCGAGGGCGACGGACCCGGCGGGCACGGCGGTGCGCGGGGTGGCCCGGCGCGGCAGACGCAGCTCCTCGGGCAGCCCGCCGAGGTAGCCGAAGCCCGGGGCGAACCCGCAGAAGGCGACCCGGAGTTCGAGCCCGCCGACGATCGCCGGGACCCGCCCGACGGGCACTCCCCAGAGCCCGGCGACCTCCGCCAGATCGGGCCCGTCGTACCGGACCGGGATCTCGATCAGCGGTCCCGCGTCAGCGGTGAGCGGCGGGATCTCCCACGCCCGGATCTCGGCCGCGAGCCCCTTCGGGTCCTCGACGCCGTCGAGCAGAACGGTCCGCGCGGCCGGCACGACGTCCCGCACGGCGGGCAGGGTCCCGGCGGCCCGCCGCCGCAGCACCTCGGCGTGCAGGGCCTGGGCGCCGGCGAGGTCGCCGAGCTCGACGAGGAGGGCCCGGCGCCCGACGGCAAACACCTGAAGGGGCGAAGCACCACCTCCAGCTCCACCCCCACGCACTCCTCCCCTCACGCGAACGCCCCCAACTCCACTCCCGCACGCACCAGTTCGTCCCGCACCCGCACGGCCAGCCCCGCCGCCCCCGGGGTGTCCCCGTGCAGGCACAGGGACCGGGCCCGAACGGAAACCCTCTCGCCGCTCAGGGCGGTGACCGCGTGCTCGGTGGCCATCGCCAGGGCCCGGGCGACGACCGCGTCCGGATCATGGACCACCGCCCCCGGCTCCCCGCGCGGAACCAGCGTCCCCCGCGCGGTGTACGCCCGGTCCGCGAACGCCTCGCTGACGGCCGGGAGTCCGGCCCCCTCCGCCGCCGCCAGAAGCCGCGACCCGGGCAGCCCGAGCACGGGCAGCCTACCCGCCAGCCGCACACCGGCCACGACCGCGGCAGCCTGCTCGGCGTCGTGCACGGTGCGGTTGTAGAGCGCACCGTGCGGCTTGACGTACGCGACCCGACCCCCGGCGGCCCGCGCGAACACGTCCAACGCCCCCACCTGATAGGCGACTTCGGCGGCCAACTCCTCCGCCGGAACATCCATCGCCCGCCGCCCGAAGCCCGCCAGATCCCGGTACGACACCTGCGCCCCGATCCGCACCCCTCGCGCGACGGCTGTCTCGCACACTCGGCGCATGGTCACGGGATCACCGGCATGAAACCCACAGGCGACGTTCGCACTGGTCACCACGGCGAGCAGGGCTTCGTCATCCGTAAGGGTCCACCGTCCGAACCCCTCCCCGAGATCGGCGTTCAGATCGATGACGCCGGGCTTGTCGGTCATGTCAGACCTCCGCGATGTCGGCAGGGTTTCCCGGACCAGGGCGGCGGGGGCCGACGACGCACCCCGTCGCACGCGAAACCCATTGTGGGATTGTTGAGCAATATCTTACGGTCGGGATCTGTGCAACAACTCGCTCCGGGCCGGGGAGGTTTCCCTATTCCGTATCCGTCCGTGACGGCACGCGCCGGGATGGCCGATCACAGGTGAGGTCCACGCGGCCTTGGGGCACCCGGTGGGGGTCGGGAAGACCGTGCGCGTACTCGGCGGCCTGTACGTGCCAGGGGTTCCACGCGGATGGCAGCGGGTGGACACCGAGGTGATCCGGCACGTGCGCCCCGTCACGGCGGCGGACCCCGGCCCGTACGTACAGCAGTTGATCTCCCTGCATGCCCGGGACTCGGGAGCGCTGCGACGCGTACTGCTCTGCCAACTGACCGCGCCGCTCCAGCAGGACGTGCACGAGCGCGCGCGAAGGACGACGCCGCAGCGCCGCTTCGCCTGTGTCCAGCCGAGCACCAGGAGCACCGCAGAGCGAGCGACTGAGAACGAGCCGGCATCCCTGGGGCGCGGCAGAAGCCGTCGCAGGTAGTACCCGACGAGGGCGGCGCTGAAGACTCGCTGATCAAGCTACATCCGAAAGCATGAATGCATGTACTACTTCCGCTTTTATCCCTGCCTGGGTCGTTGAGCACATGAGTGGCGTCCGCACCGGTTTCTCCTTCGGTGACTCGCCGCCGCACGTCACGCCGAACCAGGAAGGAGAACCCGCATGCACCTGACGCCCCACGAGCAGGAACGGCTCATGATCCGTGTCGCGGCGGATCTGGCCGAACGGCGACTCAGGCGCCAGCCTGATCTCGCACTGAACTACCCGGAGGTCATGGCACTGTTGGCGGCCTACGTGCTGGAGGAGGCCCGCCACGGCACGAAGACGGTCGCGGAACTCATGGACACCAAACTCAGCGATGTGGCCAAGTCGCTCAAGATCCCCAGCAAGACCGCCGGCGTCGACCTGACGGACTTCAAGGTCATGGACGGCCTGCCGGAAATGATCCGCGACGTGCAGGTCGAAGCGACGTTCAAGGACGGCACGAAGCTGGTGACCATCCCGGACCCGCTCGGCAAGGCGGACCCTCGTGCGCAGGTCTACCCGGGCAAGTACGAACTTCTCGCGGACGACGGCCAGCACGCGGTGACGTTCGACGCGGACGACCACGAGGACTCCCTGCGGGAGGGGCCGCTGTGGGCGAAGAACACCGCTAAGCGCCCAATCCAGGTCGGCTCCCACTTCCACCTGGGCGACGTCAACGCGTGCCTCAAGTTCTTCAAGGACGAGGAGTGCACCGACGAGGCCGACGTGAAGGGGAAGCGGCTGCACATCGCGGCCGGCACGTCGGAGCGGATCGAGCCGGAGCACGTGTGCAGAGTGTGGGTGGTGCCCATCAGGGGAGACCAAGTGGTCAAGGGACTTCAACGCGGCAAGACCGACGACGATTGGTCGGTGGCCCGATGAGCGGTGGCTCCAGCCAGGCGAGTGGTGTTGCGCGGTCGACGCCGCGCGAGCTCAGCTTCACCGTGCGTCCTCCGGTGCCGCTGTGGCGGCAGGATTACACCACGCTGTACGGCCCGACGAAGGGCGACCGGGTCAGGCTCGCCGACACGAACCTCGTCGTCGAGATCGAGGAGGACTGGTGCGGGGGGCCGGGCCGTAGCGGCAACGAGATGCTCTTCGGCGGCGGCAAGGTCATCCGGGAGTCGATGGGCCAGTCGCACTTCCCGAGGAGCGACACCACGCACAACCCGGTGGACACGGTGATCACCGGAGCGCTGATCATCGACCACTGGGGTGTGGTGAAGGCCGACGTCGGCCTGCGAGACGGCGAGATCAAGGCGATCGGGCAGGCGTACAACCCGGAAACGATGACACCGAAGCCCTACCCGGCCGAGGAGGACCGGGGCGGGCGTGCCTCGCACTTCGTGGTGGGGCCGGAGACCGAGGTGATCTCCGGCAACGGGCGGATCCTGACCGCGGGCGGCATCGACACCCATGTGCACTTCATCGGCCCCGGGCAGATCCACGAGGCACTCGCGTCGGGAGTGACCACGCTCATCGGCGGTGGCACCGGCCCCGCGGAAGGCAGCCGGGCCACCACCGTGACGCCCGGCGAGTGGCACCTCCGGCGGACGTTCGAGGCCCTGGACGCCTACCCGGTCAACATCGGCCTGTTCGGCAAGGGCGGCACGATCTCCTACGAGGCGCTGGAGGCCCAGATCCTGGCCGGCGCCATCGGCCTCAAGGTCCACGAGGACTGGGGAGCCACCCCCGCGGCCATCGACAGGGCGCTGGAGATCTGCGACACCTATCACGCCCAAGTCGCCCTGCACGCCGACTCGATGAACGAGTCCGGGTTCGTCGAGGACACCTACAACGCCACCAGGGACCCCGGCACCGGAGAGCCCCGGGGCATTCACGTCTTCCATGTCGAAGGCGCCGGCGGCGGCCACGCACCGGACATCATGAAACTGGTCGGCAAGGGCTACGAAAGCGTCCTGCCCGCGTCGACCAATCCGACCCGGCCCCTGACGGTCAACACCGTCGCCGAGCACATGTACATGATGGTCATCTGCCATCACCTCAACCTTGAGGTCCCCGCGGACAAGTCGTACGCCGACTCGCGCATCCGGCCCTCCACCATGGCCGCCGAGGACTGGCTGCACGACACCGGCGCCATCTCGATGATGTCCTCCGACTCGCAGGCCATGGGGCGCATCGGCGAGATGATCATGCGGACCTGGCAGACCGCGCACGTCATGAAGAAGCGCCGCGGCCACCTGCCGGAGGACACCGACAGGCACGACAACCACCGCATCAGGCGCTACATCGCGAAGTACACGATCAACCCGGCCGTCGCCCACGGCATCGACGAGCACGTCGGCTCCGTCGAGACAACCGGGCCTCTGGGCACGTCCAAGGTCGCGGATCTGGTGCTGTGGGAGCCGAAGTTCTTCGGCGTCAGGCCACACATGGTCATCAAGGGCGGACAGATCGCCTACGCGCAGGTCGGCGACGCCAACGCGTCGATCCCGACACCGCAGCCGTACCTGCCCCGCCCGGTGTGGGGGGCGTGCGGCCGGGCCCCGGGAGGCAACTCCTTCAACTTCGTGGTGCCCGAGGCGGTCGGCATCAAGGCGAAGTACGACCTGACCAAGGGAGTGAAAGAGACCAAGTCCACTCGCGGCCTGACCAAGCGGAGCATGAAGCTCAACGGTGAGTCGCCGGAGATCGAGATCGGCCCCGAGACCTTCCAGGTCACCATCGGAGAGGGTGCCGGCACGGGCACGGGTACGGGCACAGAGCCCGGAACAGGGGAACCGGGCGCGAACAGGGGTACGACGACTGACGCCCGCACCGTGCTGAAGAAGGCCCTTGCGGACGGCGCCGACGACGGCGACGAGCCCGACGACAAGCTGATGTTCGACAAGGATCACCCGCAGAGGGATCCGGAGCTCTACGAGACCGAACTGCCGATGGCGCAACGGTACTTCCTCTTCTGAGCATGCCGTCGGTCCGGCGGCGCCCCCTCCCCCGGACCGCCTGCTCGGCAAGCAGTCCTTTTCCTGAGCTCAGTACCTGTGAAAGGCAGGCCACCGTTCCCATGAGCCATGCCGCTCTGCTCGTCCTGGCCGACGGCCGTTTCCCTGCCGGTGGGCACGCCCACTCCGGCGGTGTCGAGGCCGCGGTCGCCTCGCGCGGTGTCCACGACGCCGCGAGCCTGGAGGCGTTCTGCCGGGGCCGCCTGCACACCGCAGGGCTCACCGCGGCCGGCCTCGCCGCCGCTGCCGCCACCGGGTACGACGCGATGGCGCTGGACGAGGCCGCCGACGCCCGCACCCCCGTGCCGGCGCTGCGGCAGGTCGCCCGCAAGCTCGGCCGGCAGATGCTGCGCGCGGCCCGGGCCGCCTGGCCCTGCCCCGAGCTCGACCAGATCGCCCAGCGCCTGCCGCAGGGCGCCCACCAGCCCGTGGTGCTGGGCGTCGCCGCCCGCGCCGCCGGTCTGACCCCGTTGGACGCCGCCCAGTGCGCCGCGTACGAGAGCATCGGCGGCCCGGCGACGGCGGCGGTGCGGCTGCTCAGTCTCAACCCGTTCGACGCGACCGCCCTCCTCGCCCGGCTCGCCGGCGAACTCGACGACGTCGCCCACACCGCCGCCAGGGCGGCAGCACGGCTCGCGGCCGACGGTGTCGCGGTCCTGCCCGCCGCCTCCTCGCCGCTCCTCGACATCACCGGCGAACAGCACGCCGCCTGGCCCATGCGGCTCTTCGCCTCCTGACCCCCAGACCGTTCGGAGTACGCCATGCACCTCGACCACGACACGATGCCGCCGCACCACCACACGCCCAGCGCCGAGGCGCTGCACCCCGACGGCAGCCGCCGTGCCCTGCGTATCGGCCTCGGCGGGCCCGTCGGATCCGGCAAGACCGCCACCGTCGCCGCACTGTGCCGCGCCTTGCGTGACCGGCTGTCCATCGCGGTCGTCACCAACGACATCTACACCCGCGAGGACGCCGAGTTCCTGCTCCGCGAAGCCGTGCTGCCGCCGGAGCGCATCACCGCCGTCGAGACCGGCGCCTGCCCGCACACCGCGATCCGCGACGACATCTCCGCCAACCTGGAAGCCGTCGAGGAGCTGGAGGAATCACTGCCTCCGCTGGACCTGATCCTCATCGAGTCCGGCGGCGACAACCTCACCGCCACCTTCTCCAAGGGCCTCGTCGACCACCAGGTGTTCGTCATCGACGTCTCCAGCGGCGACGACATCCCCCGCAAGGGCGGCCCCGGCATCACCACCGCCGACCTCCTCGTCGTCAACAAGACCGACCTCGCGCCCTACGTCGGCGCCGACCTCGCCACCATGGCCTCCGACGCCGGCCGGCAGCGCGGCAAGCTCCCCGTCGTCTTCACCAGTCTCACCTCCGACGACGGCATTCAGCCCGTCGCCGACTGGGTCGACGGCTGCCTGGCCGCCTGGCGCACCGAGGCCGCCGTATGACAGCCACCGCACCGCATCCGGGCCCACCGCCCACCATGGCACCCCCCGCGCCGGCCGCCGCGGGAAACGAGACGGCCAGCGGTCAGACAGTCGGAACACACATGGCCGGGCGCGTGCACCCCACGGACCCCGAACACTCCGGGGTGCGGGCCACCGCCGTCATCAGAGCCGTCCGCAAAGGCTCCACCACGACCGTGCCGCTCATGCGCAACAGCGGCCCCTTCCACCTGCACCAGACGCAACCCCACAACGGGTGGGCCCGGGTCAGCGTGATCAGCTCCATGTGCGCACCCCTCGGCGGGGACCGGCTCGCCCTCGACATCACCGCCGGGGAACGCGCCGAACTGGAGGTGACCACGCCGACCGCCACCATCGCGCTGCCCGGCGCCACCACCGCCCCGGCCACCTATGACGTCCGCCTCACCGTCGCCGACCACGCCATGCTGTCCTGGCTGCCCAAACCCCTGATCAGCGCCTCGGGCAGCACCCTTCACCAGAGCTGCACGGTCGACCTCGCGTCCACCGCCGCCGTCCTCCTGCGCGAGGAGCAACTCCTCGGCCGCACGGCTGAGCCCCCGGGTCGCCTCTCCACCCGCCTCACCGTGTTGCGCGGCGGCCGCCCCGTACTCGACCAGCACACCGCCTACGGCGGGACGACGCCCGCCTGGGACGGCCCCGCCGTGCTGGGCGGGCACCGCGCCGCCGGCCAGCTCCTCGTCGTGGACCCCCGCCTCCCCGCCGACCGCCCATCGGTCCTCATCGGCGACGACCGGGAGAAGGGCCACGCCGTTCTCACCCCGCTCGCCCGGCACCCCGCCTACCTGGCCACCGCCACCGCCACCACTCTCCACCAGGTGGGCGAGCTCCTCGACACCGCGCTCGAACACATCCGGAACATGTAGCCGGGGCCGGCCATCTGCCGGAGCGTGCGAGGGGCTCACGGCAGTGCGGCCGGCGTGATCACGGTGCCGGAGCCGTTCCGGATGCTCCCGTTCACCGGGCCGGGCCCGCGCTGCTGCGACAAGCCGGTAACCGCGGCCGCCGAACCGCTCCCGAACCCGGCGCTCGGCGGCCGGGGCCCTCGGGGCGGGGGGAGTCTCAAGCGACCAGCCTCATCCCACCGGCCCCCTGACCACCGATTCCAGCGTTCCCAGCACCTCCTCCGCGAACAGCAGCCCGGCCGGGCCGTGGCCGTGGCCTTCGCGGCGGACGAGGGCGAGGATGTTGTTGCTGAACGCCCGGTCGCGTACCGGCCGGAACACCAGGATTCCGCTCTGCCGCTCCTCGGCCATGTCGAATTTGCTGAGAAAGGCGATGGCGTCGCCCGAGACGGCGAGCTTTTTCATCGTCTCGATGGAATTGGTGCGGAACGCCGGCTCGACCTTGATTCCGGCCTCGTTGAAGGTGTCGGCGATGATTCCGTGAATCGTCATCGAGCGGTCCGCGAAAACGAGGGGATGGGCCGCACACCGCGCCAGCGGAATGGTTTCCATGGGAGCCAGGGGGTGGGTCGGGGCGAGCACCGCTCCGAGGCGGGTGGCCAGTTGCCAGCAGGTTTCCAGTTGCGGGGAGGGCGGGACGTTGAATCCCAGGCCGAGGTCGGCCTCGCCGTTCTGCACGGCCCGCAGGATGTCGTGGCTCGACATCACCCGGATCGAGATCCGCACCTCGGGATAACGGGCGCGGAAACTCGCCGTCGCGGCGGCGACCACACCGCTGGCCAGCCCGGTCATCGTGGCGATCGCCACCTCCCCGCTGGGCAGCGCGTGCAGGTCGCGCATCGCGCTCACTGCCTCGCGGTAGTCCCGCATGGTCCGCCGGGCGTGCGCGAGGAGCACCTCACCGGCGGGCGTCAGCCGCATCCCGCGCGGCATGCGCTCGAACAGCTTCTCCCCCAACTCCTTCTCCAGCAGCAGGAGTTGGCGATTGATGGCCGACGGCGCGACGTGCAGCCGGGCCCCCGCCGCCCGGATGGATCCGCAGCGCGCCACCTCGTCGATGTAGAGCAGCAGGCGTGAGTGCAGCATGTCGGCCTCCCCGAGCCCGACCGTACACAAAAAGCGCACGGTCCGTGCGAAAACGGCTGCTTGTCAGCAACAGTCGCCTGCCCTTTCATGTCCTCACCGCACACAACGCATTTCCGTCTCCCGCACGGCGATCGGCGGTCCGCGGTCGGCAATGAATGCGTGGTGGGCGGACGACGGCACACAGCAGACCGACGACGAGGCGAGGACATCATGGTGCAGGCGCACAGGGACAACCGGACGGACATCGCGCATTCCGTTCCCCTTCACGACGAACACGTCCGGACGGTGTTCGGCATTCTGCACGGCGAGCGGGAAGCCGATCTCCTGCTGCGGAATCTGAGCATTCTGGACGTGCACAGCGAGGCGGTGTTCCAGGGGTCGATTCTCGTGCACGGCGGACGCATCATCGCGTTGGACCCCGACGAGTCCGTCGTCCGGACCCGGGAGGTGTTCGACGGGCAGGGCCTGTACGCCATCCCCGGACTCATCGACGCGCACCTGCACTTCGACGCCCAGCTCGCGCACCCCGCCGCCTTCGGCGAGGCGATCGTACCGAGCGGCACGACGACCATCTTCGCCGAGACCCTGGACTTCGCGAGCGCGGCCGGTGACGAGGCGGTCGAGGCGGTCCGCGCCCTGTTCCGGGACCACGAGAAGCTGCCCTACCGGATCTACGCCTTCGCACCGGGCAAGAAGACCTCGGTCGAGGTCACCGAGGCCATGCTGAAGATGGACCCGGTGATCGGTCTCGGCGAGCTCGCCCACCTCTCGTACATGACCGGCAACGACGACGACTTCCGCAGGGCGGCCCTGGGCCGCGCCAACGGCGGCTGGGTGAACAGCCATTGGGGCGTGACCGCGCTGCCGGACATGCTCCTCAACTACCTGCCCGCGATCGGCGCGCACAACAACCACGACGTCTGGAACGAGGACGACATCGAGAAGAGCGTCCGCTACGGCCTGCGCACCCAGATCAAGTTCGGCGTGGGCAGCCCCGAGGTCATCAGGACGATGCTGCGCGCCCTCGTGAAACGCCGCTGGCCGGCCGAGAACTTCCAGTTGTGCGCCGACAACATCTCCGTCGACCGCGTCCTGACCAAGGGCCACATCGACTGGGTGATCTCCCTGGCCGTCGAGATGGGCATGAACCCGATCCACGCCATCAAGATGGGCACGCTCTACGCGGCCCGCTCCTTCGGGATGGACAACGAGTTCGGCTCCCTCGCCCCCGGCCGGTTCGCCGACATCGTGCTGACCGACAGCCTCTCCCGGATCAATCCGCTGTACGTGTTCAAGGGCGGCGAACTCGTCGCCCGGGACCGCAGGCTCCTCAAGGCCGCCGAACTGGACTACTCCGGCATGGTGCAGGAGCCCCGCCCCGGGCTCGCCGGCCTGTCCCCCGGGCAGCTCGACCTCACCCCGACCGAGGTCTCCGCCGACGGAAGCCGGGCCAAGGTCCTGCTCTTCGACGTGTACGGGCGCGGCCACCTCAAGTTCGCCCAGGAGGTCTGGGTGCCCTTGCGGGACGGCGCGGTCGTCCCGGAGCTGGACGGCGAGCCGCTCAACCGGATCTCGGTCGTGCAGCGGTACGCGGACGGCGAGCGCCACGTGGTCAACGGCCTCTTCAGGGGCGTGTCGATCTCCCGCGGCGCGGTCTCGACGTTCTGGCCGGCGCCCCGCGCCTACTTCGTGGCCGTCGGCTCCGACAGCACCGAGATGCACGACAGCCTCACCCGGCTGGACACCCGCGTCGGCGGTTGCCTGGTGACCGAGGGGGGACAGGTGAAGGCCGAGCTGGCGCTGGACATCTACGGCGTCATGGCCGACATGAACCTGTCCGAACTCCTCGCCGCGACCCGCTCGATCGACGCGGAACTGGAGAAGCTGGGCCACCACAACGAGGGCGAACCGGTCGTCAACAAGCTCCTGACGCTCTTCATCTCGCTCGACCGCTTCGGGTTCATGATCTGACGAACGCCTCCCGTCCGGTCAGCAGACACCGCCTCCCCATCCGGTCAGCAGACACAGGAGAAGCCCGTGTTGCAGCACGAACGGCACGAACAGGAAGTCGGAGTCGTCGACACCGGAGGTCTGCCGCGGCGGTGGATCACCTACGCGGCCGGCATCTACCTGCTGACGCTGGGCGTCAGCCTCGCCATCAGGGCCGGCATCGGCATCTCGCCGCAGAGCAGCCTCACCCGCACCATGACCCTGGTGTTTCCCGGGATGAGCCAGGGGACATTCAACTTCCTGCTCGAACTCGTCATGCTCGCGCTGACCTACCTGGTCATGCCGAAGGCCTTCCGGCTCAGGAACTTCCTGTCGCTGGTCCCGGCCCTCGCCCTGGCCACGTTCCTCGACCTGAACCTGAGGCTGACGCAGTGGATCGTGCCGGACGCCTACGCCGCCAGGTTCGCGCTCCTGGTCTTCGCGGACGCGCTGCTGGCCTTCGGCCTGTTCCTGATGATCCGCGCCAACCTGGTCCTCATGCCGGTCGACATGTTCGTCAACACCGTCTTCCGGCGGAAGGGCTGGAAGTGGGGCAACATCAAGACGGCCTTCGACTGCACCCTGCTCGTCGTCTCGGCGGCGGTCGGCCTGATCTGCCTCGGCGCACCGCACTTCGTCCGCGAGGGCACCGTCATCAACGGCGTCCTCGTCGGACAGTACGTACGGCTCTGCTTCTTCCTCTTCCACCGGTTGCGGCCGCGCCGCGAACGTACGGACCGGGGGTGAGCGGTCACCCCTCGTCGGGCGTCAGCCGCAGGGAGATCGAGTTGATGCAGTAGCGCTGGTCGGTCGGGGTCGGGTAGCCCTCGCCCTCGAAGACGTGGCCCAGGTGCGAGCCGCAGCGCGCGCAGCGGACCTCGGTGCGGACCATGCCGTGCGAGGTGTCGGAGACGAGCTCGACCGCGTCGGTGTCCTTCGGGTCGTAGAAGGACGGCCAGCCGCAGTGCGACTCGAACTTGGTGTCGGAGCGGAACAGCTCGGCGCCGCAGGCGCGGCAGGAGTAGACGCCCGTCGTCTTCGTGTCGGTGTACTCGCCGACGAAGGCCGGTTCCGTGCCGGCCCGGCGCAGGACCGCGTACTCGGCGGGGGTCAGTTCCTCGCGCCACTGCTCGTCGGGCTTTTCGATGTCGTACGGCATGACCTTGAGTCCCCTTACTTGTCGGCCGGGCTCGCCAGGCGGGCCAGGATCCGCGGGCCCAGGTCCGTCACGTCGCCCGCGCCCATGGTGAGAACCAGGTCACCGGGCCGGGACATTCCCGCGATCACGTCGGGGACCGCGGACATGTCGGAGACGGCCGTCACCTGCGCGCCCGCCGCCTTCGCCGCGTCGATGATCAGGGCGCTGGTGACGCCTTCGACCGGGTCCTCGCGGGCCGGGTAGATGTCCAGGACCACCGAGGCGTCGGCGAGGGCGAGGGCCTCGCCCATCTCCTGGCCGAGTTCCTGGGTGCGGGAGAAGAGGTGGGGCTGGAAGACCACGAGGAGGCGGGCGTCGGCCGCCGCGCCCCGCATGGCCTCCAGGTCGGCGGTCATCTCGGTCGGGTGGTGCGCGTACGAGTCGATGACCTGCACGCCCTGCTCCTCGCCCTTGAGCTGGAGGCGGCGCTTGACGCCCGTGTACGTGCCGAGGGCGGAGGCCAGGTTGTGCGCCGGGAGGCCGAGGGCGACGCCCGCGGCGAGCGCGGCGACCGCGTTGTGGGCGTAGTGGGCGCCGGGGACGGAGACCGTGAAGGTGAGGAACTTGCCGTTCAGGAGGACGGTGACCTCGCTGGACAGGCCGCGCGGGGTGATCTTGTGGACGCGGACGTCGGCCTGGGCGGAGTCGCCGTAGGTGACGATGTTGAGCAGTTCCTCGCCCCGCAGGCGCTGGGCGAGTTCGACCGCGCCCCCCTGGTCGGCGTTGACGACCAGCGTGCCGCCCGGGACGATCTTGCGGGCGAAGGTCTCGAAGGACTCGTAGATCTCGTCCATCGAGGCGTAGTTCGCGTGGTGGTCGAGTTCGACGTTGAGGACGATCGCGACCTGGGGGTCGTACTTCTGGAAGCTGCGGTCGCTCTCGTCGGCCTCGGCGACGAAGATGTCGCCCTCGCCGTGCAGGGCGTTCGTGCCGGGCCCGGCCAGGTCGCCGCCGATGGCGTACGAGGGGTCCAGGCCCATGTCGGTGAGGGCGACCGCGAGCATGGAGGTCGTGGTCGTCTTGCCGTGGGTGCCCGCGACGGCGATGGCGCGCAGGCCGTCCATCAGGGAGGCGAGCGCGTCGGAGCGGTGGACGACGGGGATGCCCAGCTCGGCGGCGCGGACCAGTTCCGGGTTGTCGGCCCGGATCGCGGACGACACCACGACGGCGGTGGCGTCGTCCGCGAGGTTGCCGGCCGCGTGGCCGATGTGCACGGTGGCGCCCAGTTCGCGCAGGGCCTCGGCGGTGCCGGACTCCTTGGCGTCGCTGCCCGCGACCTTCGCGCCGCGCTGGGCGAGGATCTTGGCGATGCCCGACATTCCGGCGCCGCCGATGCCGATGAAGTGCGGTCGGTCCAGGGCGGTGGGAATGCCGGGTGCCATGCGGTTCTCCGTACGTTTCGGTCGTCTTGCGGTCGTCAGGCGGTCGTCTTGCGGACTTCGTGCAAGCCGCTTGCGGCCTTCTCGGCGGAAGGCAGCCCCACCCTATTCGCTGTGCGAGAAGAGCTTGAGCACCGGGACGCCGACCTTGTGACGCGCCCTGGACGCCCAGTCGCGGTGGAAGAACTCCTCCACGTAGTGCGGTGCGGTCAGGACGATCACCTCGTCGGCGCCCGTCTCGTCGACGACGGACTTCAGCAGGTCCAGCGGGTGGTCCTCGACCACCCGGCCCACCGCCTCGCTGCCCGTGGCGCGCAGTGCCGTGAGGGAGACCGCGAGGCCCCGCTCGGCGATCGGCCGGGCGTCCTCGCCCTCGGGCTCGTCGCCCTCGCGGACCGCCTCGTCCAGTTCGCCCATCGCCACGTCGTCAATGGCTCTCAGCAGGACGTCGGCCTGATCGCCCCGTGGTTGCATCAGCACCACGAACGAGACCTGCTCCTCCCCGTGCAGGGTCGTGACGAACTCCACGTCGGCCGCGGTGAGGGGCTTCTCGATCATCAATACGCTCGTGAACATGTCGGGCGCCCTTTCTCCTTCTCTGGCCCTGTACGCCAGTGGGTCTGTACGCCTGGGTCTGTACGCCTGACCTGTACGTCTGCGCGCTCCGGCCGGCGCGAAACCTCGCGGAAACCATCGTTCCCCGCGCGGGCACGGGAACCGCTGGGGTTAAGTGTGCCCACCCGGGCTAAAGCGGAACGACAAATTCCACCGTTTGTCGGCCTGTGGCAAATGATCACATGTGGCGCTGTTTCCGACGGTACTGGGTGAACAGGAACCCGGCCTCTTCCAGAATCGACGCCAGGACGAAACGATCCGGAACCGCGAGCCCCGGTCCGTCCGCGATCCGCTGGGCGTGCCCGGAGGTGAGCATCGGGGACAGGGTCAGGCACAGCTCGTCCAGCACGCCGTCCGCGACGAACTGGGCCAGCAGCCTGGGCCCGCCCTCGGTGAGCTGGCGTTTCAGGCCCCGCTCGGCCAGGACCCGTACCGCCCTGCCCGTCTCCACCCCGGCGCCGTCCCCGGCGATCAGCACCTCGGCCCCCGCCGCGCGGGCCGCGCGCACCCGTTCCGGAGGGGCCGTGGCGCCGGTCAGCACCAGGGTCGGGACGAGGGGCTCGGTGAAGAGCGGCAGGGCGAAGTCCAGGTCCAGGCTCGCGCTGACCACGGCGACGGCGGGGGCCGGGCCCTGGCCCGCGGCCTTCCGGCGGGCGGCGAAGGCGTCCCGGGCGCGGGCGGGCCGGTAGCCCTCCTGCCGTACCGTTTCCGCACCCACCACGATCACGTCGGCCAGCGCCCGCAGGGTGCCGAAGATCCGCATGTCGGTGTCGGAGGAGATCGGCTGGGAGCGGCCGTCGTGCTGGGCCGCACCGTCCAGCGTGGAGACCATGTTGGCGCGCAGCCAGACGTCCGGCCCGGTGGGGTACGCGTAGGCGTCGGCCAGTGCGTCCAGGCTCCAGGTCCCGGCCGCCGGGACTTCCTCCGGGACTTCCGCCGAGGTCCGCGCCGGCGCTTCCGCCGTGGCTTCCGTCGGCGCTTCCACGGAAGCTTCCGCCGCAGCGCGGGATGTTTCGTCGGTCACAGGGAACAGGCGTCGCATGGGGGCAGTCTGGCACGGCACATAGAGTGGACGGTTGTGTCGTCCTCACAGCCGTCTCCGTCGAAATCCGCCGCTCAGGGCCCCGGCAGCCCCATAGCCGACGCGGCCCCCCTCTCGCTGTCCGCCCGCGAGCCGCACGTCCCGGCCGACCGGCTGGTGGCCGAGATGGTGCCGCCGCCGCGCTTCGACTCCGTACGGTTCGATACGTACATCCCCGACCCGAAGCAGCCGAGCCAGCCCGAGGCGGTCCGGGTGCTGAGCGCCTTCGCGGCGGGGCTCGGGTCCGCGCCGTCGGCCGGGAAGCGGCGCTGGTTCGGCAAGAAGGCCCCGGCGAAGGCCACCGGGCCGCGCGGGGTGTACCTGGACGGCGGCTACGGCGTCGGCAAGACGCACCTGCTGGCCTCGCTCTGGCACGCGACGCCCGCCGAGCCGCAGCTCAAGGCCTTCGGCACGTTCGTGGAGCTGACGAACCTGGTCGGCGCGCTCGGCTTCCAGCAGACGGTGGCGACCCTGAGCGGGCACCGGCTGCTGTGCATCGACGAGTTCGAGCTGGACGACCCGGGCGACACCGTGCTGGTGTCCTCGCTGCTCAGCCGCCTGGTCGAGAGCGGGGTCGCGCTCGCCGCCACCTCCAACACCCTGCCCGGCAAGCTGGGCGAGGGCCGGTTCGCCGCCGCGGACTTCCTGCGGGAGATCCAGGGCCTGTCCGCGCACTTCCGTCCGCTGCGCATCGACGGCGAGGACTACCGCCACCGGGGCCTGCCGGAAGCGCCGCCTCCGTACACCGACGAGCAGGTCACGCGGGCCGCGCACGCGACGGAGGGCGCCAGCCTGGACGCCTTCCCGGAGCTGCTGGACCACCTGGCCAAGGTGCACCCGAGCCGGTACGGGGCGCTCACCGACGACCTGCGGGCCGTCTGCCTGACCGGGGTGACCCCGGTGCCCGACCAGTCGACGGCGCTGCGGCTCGTGGTGCTGGCGGACCGGCTGTACGACCGCGAGGTGCCGGTGCTCGCGTCCGGGGTGCCCTTCGACAGGCTCTTCAGTGACGAGATGCTGAACGGCGGCTACCGGAAGAAGTACTTCCGGGCGATCTCCCGGCTGACGGCCCTGGCGCGGGACGCGAAGGGGCTGGTGGCGCAGTAGGTTCTGGGTGTTGTCCGTCATTTCTGCGAATCTGCGAAGGGTTTCACCATGGCCACCACCCGTAACGCGCACACCGACTGGACCGGCAGCCTCATGGAGGGCGAGGGCACCGTCTCCCTCGACTCCTCCCGGGTCGGCAGCTACGCCGTGTCCTGGCCGTCGCGCGCCGAGGAGGCGAACGGAAAGACCAGCCCCGAGGAGCTGATCGCCGCCGCCCACTCGTCCTGCTTCTCGATGGCCCTCTCGCACGGCCTGTCCGGCGCGGGTCACACCCCGACCCGGATCAGCACCGCCGCCGCGGTGACCTTCCAGCCGGGCGAGGGCATCACCGGCATCCACCTCACCGTGGAGGGCGAGGTCCCGGGTCTGGACGAGGCGGGCTTCCAGGAGGCCGCCGAGAACGCCAAGGCCAACTGCCCGGTCAGCCAGGCGCTCGCGGGCGTCAAGAACATCACGCTGGACGCCAAGCTGGTCTGAGGTCCCGGGGCGTGTCCGGGTGACTTCGGGAGCCCTCTGATCCAGCGGTGCTTCCGGGCGACTCCGGGCGTCCGCTGATCCAGGGGTGTTTTCGGGTGACTCCGGGCGTCCGGCGAGGAGTTGTGGCCCGCATGGTTCACGTGTCACCGGTTGCGTGATACACACGTGCGGGTCACATTCCTGTCCGCCAGCAGGGAGTTGCCTCATGTCAGCAACCGAGAAGTCCCCGACGCCCGGCACGTCTCCGGCGTCCGAAAAGCCCCCGGCCGCCGACGCCTCACGACGCCAGGTCCTCGCCCGCACGGGCGCGTTGGGTGCGGGCATCGCCTTCACCGGGGCCCTCTCCGAAGTCTTCGCGGGTACGGCCCTGGCCGGACCGCGCGGCGGCGGGGGCCGGCACCGCGCGGGATACGGGCCGCTGGTGCCCGACCCCGAGGGCCTGCTCGACCTGCCCCGGGGCTTCCGCTACCGGGTCCTCTCCCGCGAGGGCGAGCCGCTCAGATCCGGCGAGGGCCCGGTGCCCGGCAACCACGACGGCATGACGGCGCTCCGGGGCCGCCGCGGCCGCGTCCACCTGGTCCGCAACCACGAGAACCGGCAGAGCGCGCGGTACGGCGTGCCCACCGTCAAGGGCCTGACCTACGACCCGGCCGCCAAGGGCGGCTGCACCTCGCTCACCCTGGACGGCCGCGGCAACGTCCTGGAGGAGCGCGTCGGCATCGCCGGCACGGCCGTCAACTGCGCGGGCGGGCCCACCCCCTGGGGTACCTGGCTCACCTGCGAGGAGAACGAGGACAAGGCCGGGACGGCCGGGTACACCAAGGACCACGGCTTCATCTTCGAGGTGGACCCCGCCGACCCGCACCGCACCGGCGCGGTCCCGCTGACCGCGATGGGCCGCTTCCAGCACGAGGCGATCGCCGTCGACCCGAAGAGCGGCATCGTGTACGAGACGGAGGACGCCTTCGCGTTCCCCTTCGGCCTCTTCTACCGCTTCCTGCCCGAGAAGCCCTGCGGCGGCGTGAACTCGCTGCGGGCGGGCGGCGCGCTGGAGGCCATGCGGGTCCCCGGCGTGCCGGACCTCTCCGCCGTCCACGAGGCCGGCCGCAGCTTCGGCGGGGTGGAGTGGGTGCCGGTGCCGGACCCGCTCGCCGAGCAGACCCCCGTCCGGCTCCAGGACTTCGGCAAGAAGGGCATCACCCACGCCCAGAAGCTGGAGGGCTGTTACTGGGGCGACAACGCCGTCTACTTCGTCTCCAGCTACGCCAGGACCAAGGAGGGCTCGCTCAAGGACCACTTCGGGCAGGTCTGGAAGTACGAGCCGAACCGGCGCCGGCTCACCCTGGTGGTGGTCTTCGGCCCGGACACCGACCACCGGCTGCCCGGTGAGTACCCGGACAACATCTGTCTCGCGCCGAGCGGCGGCCTGATGGTGTGCGAGGACGGCGACGGCGCGCAGCACGTGTTCGGTCTGAGCCGCCGGGGCCAGGTCTACCCGATGGCCCGCAACCGGCAGAACATCGGCACGCCCGAGGCGCCCGAGTGGGGCGAGTTCGCCGGGGTCACCTTCTCGCCGGACGAGTCGACGATGTACGTGAACTGCTACACCCCCGGGACGACGTTCGCGGTGACGGGACCCTGGGACGACTGACCCGAGGGGCCGGGGGCGGGCGGGCCGGTCCGCGCTCCCCCGGCCCCGCCGGCCCCCTCGTCCGCCGCAAGGCGGCTGAGGACGGCTTCCAGGGCTCGCGGAGGGGAAGGATACGGCGCAGGATCGAGGGAGCCGCCCGCCCGGACAAGGAGCCCCATGCCCAAGAAGGAACGGCACGAGAAGGACCCGCACGAGAAGGACCGGCCGGAGAAGAACCGCCGAGGGAGGGGCCGGCCGGAGCAGGACCGGCAGCAGGCCCGTCCGCAGCCCTCCGTACGGGACAGCCTGCGCGTCCCGCCGGGCTCCCGGGTCTCCCTCGCCTCGTACGCGGCGAACGCCACCCCCGTCGGCCCGCAGGACAAGGCGACGGGAGCGGCCGCCACCGCCCTGCTCGGCGGACCCCTCGCCGACCTGCAAGAACGCCTGTACGCCGCCAGCACCGCGGGCGACAGGCGCCGCCTCCTCCTGGTCCTCCAGGGGATGGACACCAGCGGCAAGGGCGGCACGGTCAAACACGTGATCGGCCTGTTCAACCCGTCCGGCTGCCGCATCCGCGCCTTCAAGGCCCCCACCGAGGAGGAGCGCGCGCACTCCTTCCTCTGGCGGATCGCCAAGGCGCTGCCCGAAGCGGGCGAGATCGGCATCTTCGACCGCTCGCACTACGAGGACGTCCTGATCGGCCGGGTCCGCTCGCTGGCTCCGCTGGAGGAGATCGAGCGCCGCTACGAGCAGATCAACACCTTCGAGGCGTCCCTCGCGGACAGCGGCGTCACCGTCGTCAAGGTCTTCCTGCACATCAGTTACGAGCAGCAGAAACGCCGCCTCCTGGAACGGCTGGACAACCCGGACAAGCACTGGAAGTTCAGCCCCGGCGACATCGAGGAGCGCGCCCTGTGGCCCGCCTACCAGGAGGCGTACGAGATCGCCCTCGCCCGCTGCTCGACCCCCGCCGCCCCCTGGTACCTGGTGCCGGCCGACCGCAAGTGGTACCGCGACTGGGCCGTCAGCAGCCTCCTCCAGGAACACCTCACGGCGCTCGATCCGCGGTTCCCGCCGGCCGGTTTCGACGTGCGGGAGTGCCGCGGGCGGCTGCTCAGCGAAGGGTGAGCACCAGTTCCGGCCGGTCCCAGCGCACGGCCGGCGGGTTCGCCCGGACCGTGCCGACCGGCACCGCCCCCACGCTCCGGTAGAAGCCCTCCGCCGGGGGGTGGGCGACGATCCGCACCTCGGTCAGCCCCGCCTCCCGGGCCCGCCCGGTGAGGTGGCCGAACAGCAGGCGGCCGACGCCCGTGCCCTGCGCGGCGTCGGCGACGAACATCAGGTCGAGCTCGGGCGGGTCCAGGACCAGCGCGTAGAAACCGAGGACCCGTCCGTCCGGCGACTCGGCGACGTACACCTCGTGGTGCTCGATGTAGTCCGGGCCGACCCGGTACCCCTCGACCATCGAGGCGTACGGACCCTCGTAGGCGCGCGAGGTGCGGACGAGGCCGGTGAGGCGCTTGGCGTCCCGAGCGACGGCACGCCGGACGCGGGCGGGCCCTTCCGGCGTCATGTCTGAGATCACTCCGGGAGTATGACCTGCCCGGGGTACGCCGTGCCGCAGCCGTACCCGCTCGTTCTGATCGGCTACTTTCCGTCGGTGACCACTTTTGTACGAAGAATGCTCGCGGCGACTGCTCTGGGCGCGGCTCTCGCCGGATGCGGGACCGGCAGCACCGACGGCGGGACCGGCAGCGACGGCGCCGCGTCCCGCCGGTCGCCCTCCGCGCCCGCACCGTCGACGCCGGCCGCTCCCCCGGCCGCCCCGGCCCCCGCCCCCACGATCGCGGCCGGCCCCGGCGGGCTCACCCCCGTGTTCGAACGGGCGCGCACGAAGGGCGGCGACAAGGTCGTGGCGCTCACCTTCGACGCGGACATGACCGCCGACCAGGGGCCCCGGGCGGCCCTCGGCGAGCACTTCGACAACCCGCGGCTCATCGCGTCACTGCGGAAGTGGAAGGTGCCGTCGACGGTGTTCATGACGGGGCGGTGGGCCGAGGAGTACCCGGACCAGGCACGTTCCATCGGCACCGATCCGCTTTTCGAGATCGCCAACCACTCCTACAGCCACCACGCCTTCTCCTCGCCCTGCTACGGGCTGCCGACGGTCGGGCCGAAGGCCATGAAGGCGGACGTGGACCGGGCGTTCGCCGCGTTCCGCGCGGCGGGGGCGGTCAACGTGGTGCCGTATTTCCGCTTCCCCGGCGGCTGCTACGACGACCGCGCGCTGCGCAGCCTGGCCCCCGCGAAGGTGACGGCGGTGCAGTGGGACGTGGTCAGCGGCGACGCCTTCGCCACCGACGCGGACGCGGTCGCCGAGCAGGTGCTGGCCGGGGTGAGGCCCGGCTCGCTGGTGGTCATGCACTGCACCCGCAGCGCCGCCCCGACGACGGAGAAGGCACTGCGGCGGGTGGTGCCCGAGCTGCGGAAGCGGGGCTACCGCTTCGTCAAGGTCTCGGACCTGATCGCCCGCGGCTAGCCGGCGCACCGCCCGGAACCGGGGCCTGTCGTACGCGTGCCCGCTCAGTCCCGCCGGGAGCTGAGCGCGCACACCGCGGCCCCGACGGCCCCCGTCAGCAGCACCGCCACCGCGAACGGCACCGGCGACAGGACCACCGCCCCCGAGTGCGAGCCGTCGACCAGGGCGTTCACCGCGAGGCGGGCCGGGGAGCCCGCCGTGACCAGGGCGAGCAGCGAGCCGATGGCGGTCAGGGCGATGCTCCAGCCGGTGCCGTGCAGCACCGGGCGGCTGCCGAGCGCGCCCACGGCGGTGCCGAGCAGGGCGCAGGTGAGGACGGCGAGGAGGCCGGCCCCGGCGGCGCTCAGCGGGTTGATCCGTACCTGCCCGTCCGTGTCCGCCCACCTGCTGACCAGCACCACGAAGGCGGTGGCCAGGGCGCCGAGCGCCGCCGCGCAGCCGAACGCGGTGAGCAGCGCCGCGAGGTGTGTCCGGGCGGGCGAGGCGGCGGCCGCGGCGCAGTGCCGGGCGGCGGGCGGCTCGCCCGTGACGCAGAGGCGGGTGAGCCAGGCGGCGACGGGCAGCAGGGCGGCCGCGCCGTAGCCGAGTGAGTCGAGGACCGGCTGCCCGCCCTGGACGCCGACGGCGACGAAGGCCGCGTACAGCAGGACGGGCGCCAGCCAGCGCTGCGACCGGGCGAGCAGGGCGAGTTGGTAGCCCGTGAGGGGGGCGAGGGCGGTCATGCCTGGTTCCGTTCCGGCGCCCGGGCGGGTTCGGGCAGGCGGGCCCGGTCCGCCGGCGGGTGCTCTCGTACGGCCGGGGCGGCGGCCGGGGCCACCGTCTCGACGTGCCAGGGGGGTTGGGCCGCGAGCAGGGTCCGCAGCACTCCGTCGGAGTGCACGGCGGCCACGGTGAGCGCCGTGGTCCCGTCGCCCTCCGGTACGACGAGGGGCGCGCCGGGAAGTGCGGCCGGGAGCACCGCGCCGGGCGGGCCGGCGGCGACGATCCGTACCCGGGGACCCGAATCCGGCTCCGCCGGGCGGTGGTCGACGGCTCGCAGCCCCAGGCCCGCCACCTCGTAGGCGGCGTCCACCGCGCCGGCCAGCCGGCGCGGGTCGTGGTCGACGAAGGCCACGGTCGCCCCGGCGGCGACGCGTTCCGCGACGGCCCGGTCCAGCTCGCCCCGGGCGGCCTCGTCGAGGCCGGTCCACGCCTCGTCCAGGACCAGCAGTCCGGGGGCGGCGAGCAGGGCCTGGGCGACGGCGACCTTCTGCGCGGTGCCCTTGGAGAGTTCGCGGACGCGGGTGCGGGCGTGGCTCGCGGCGCCGAAACGCTCCAGCCACGCCAGCGCCTCCGTGCGGGCCCGCGCCCGCCCCAGGCCGTGGATGCGGCCGAGGTGGACGAGGTAGCCGAGCGCGGTCAGCGGCAGGGCGCCGGGGAAGCGTTCGGGCACGTACGCGACCCGGCGGGGGCGGTCCTCGACGCGTCCCTCGGTGGGCGCGTCGATCCCGGCCAGCACCCGCAACAGGGTCGACTTCCCGGTGCCGTTGGCCCCCCGGAAGCGGACCAGGGAGCCGGGGCGCAGCTCCAGGTCGAGGTCCCGCAGGATCCAGTCGCCGCGCAGCCCGTAGCGCCGTCCCACCCGTACGCATCGCATCCGGGGATCTTCTCAGTTCGCGGTGGGCTTCGTCTGCGTCAACTCGCTCGGCCGGACGATCACGAAGCCCTCGCCCTGGAGGACGAGCTGCACGGCCTCGCCGGAGCCGCCGCGGATCATCGACCCCACGGACTGCGAACGGTGCAGCGAGGTGTTGAGCTGGGCGCTCCAGCCGACCACCGCGTCGGTGTCGACGTACACCGGCATGTTCCCGGTGACGGGGATGACGATGGGGTTGCCGTCGCAGATCACGGCGAGCCTGCCGTAACCGGTGAAGAGGCTGTTGAAGAGGCCGCCGCCGGTCATGCCGGCGCCCTTCACCATCTTGATCTCGTAGCTGAGCGTGGCGTCGAAGCAGAGCACGTTGCGGCCGTTGACGGTGAGGGCGTCGCCCTGGTCCAGGTCGACGATGAAACAGTTCTGCGCCTCGTGGGCGAACCAGGCCTCGCCCTGGCCGCGCACCGCCATCAGCGGCAGGCCCTCGCCGGTCACGGCGCGCTTGAGCATGCCGCCGATGCCCTGGCCCTTGCGCTCGAACTGGAGGTTTCCGCGGTAGGCGATCATGGAGCCCTGGCGGGCGTGCATCTCGCCGTTGACGGCGTACTTCACCGACTTCGCGTTCTGCAGGGTCATGCCGGGGGCGGTCGCCGGCTGGACCATGTTCTCGGAGGCAAAGATCTCGCTCTTCATGCGGCTCATCCTCGCGCGCCGGGTTTTGGTCCGACAAGGAGCCGCACGTCACGCCCTGGCAAACTTGGCCCCATGAGCAGCAACGACACCACCGGCGCGCCGCCCGCGTCCGCCGACGTCCAGTCCGTCTCCGCCGAGCGCGACGCCGCGCCGCAGTTCGTCCTTCCGCTGGTGGCGCACATCGAGAAGACGGATCCGCCGGCCCGCACCGACGCACTGGAGACGGCCGCGCGGGCGGTCCTGACGATCCTGGCCGACGAGCGTTCGCTGGGCGAGGGCGAATGGGCCGCGGCCATGCGGGACTGGCAGGACGCCCGCATCCGCAAGGTGGTGCGGCGGGCGCGCGGCGCGGAGTGGCGCAAGGCGTCCGCGCTGCCCGGGATCACCGTCACGGGCAAGGCGGCGGAGGTACGGGTCTTCCCGCCCGTCCCGCTGGACGGCTGGCCCAAGGAGCTGGCCAAGCTCCAGGTGTCGGGCACCGACCTGGACGACCCGCAGGACCCCGGCGCCCCGGACCCCGGCGTTCCGGTCCTCTGGACGAGCCCGGACCTGGACATGTCGGCGGGCAAGGCGATGGCCCAGGCGGGGCACGGCGCGCAGCTCGCCTGGTGGGACCTCGCGGACGCGGACCGCGCGGCGTGGCGTGCGGCGGGCTTCCCGCTCGCCGTCCGCACGGCCGCCCCCGAGCAGTGGCGGCGGCTGACCGCGTCCGGTCTGCCGGTGGTCCGCGACGCGGGCTTCACGGAGATCGCCCCGGGCTCCGAGACGGTGATCGCGGACCATCCGGCGCTCGGCAGCCGGCCGGCCGGGCAGCACTGACAGCGCCCCCCTCCGCCCCCGCACCACGCTCCCCTGAACGTGTCGGGTGTCTCACACGTACGCACGGATGCCGCCAAACCCCTGAAGGATCAAGGCACTTGGCGGTTGATTCGTTCGCGTACCGCAGCACCACGCACAGCGTCCGGGAGATTCGTCCATGCCCCCCGTCCTCTTCGCCCTGTTGCGCCGGATCAACGGCACCGCGCTCATCGTCACCGCCCTGATCGCCACCCTCGCCGCGCTGGCCTTCCCCATCTGGTCGTACGCCGACCGCTCCGGCACCGGGCAGGCGGACCTCGCGGCGTCCTCCGTGCCCACCAAGTGGGGTCCGCTGTCGGCCGCCGACCGGGACCTGCTGGTCAAGGTGCGCCTCGCCGGGCTGTGGGAGCTGCCCGCCGGGCAGCAGGCCATCGAACGCGCGCCCAGCCAGTCCGTCAAGGCCGCCGGGGACCACCTCGTGGTCGGGCACACCGACCTGGACGCCCGGGTCCGCGCGGTCGCCGCCCGGCTGGGCGTCGAGCTGCCCAACCAGCCGTCCCCCGAACAGCAGGGCTGGCTGCGGGAGTTGTCGGCGGCGAGCGGGACGACGTACGAGCGTCTCTTCGCCAACCTGCTGCGGCGCGCCCACGGCAAGGTGTTCGCCGTCATCGCCCAGGTCCGCCACTCCACCCGCAACGCGCTGGTCCGGCAGCTCGCGGACGCCTCCAACCAGACCGTGCTGGACCACATCACCATGCTGGAGGCGACCGGCCTCGTCGACTTCGACGCGATCGCCAACGAGGCGGCGGGCAACGCCACCGCCGCCCCGACGGGCCCTCCCCCGCCGGTGCCCGGCGTGCCCGTCCCGGTTCCGCCGCCCGCCCGGCCGACCGGCACCCAGACCTTCACCTCGCTGCCGTCCGCGCCGGCGGTCGGCGAGATCGGCAGCCCGGCCGCCCGGCCGTGACGCGCGGGGCGGAACCTCAAATCAACCTCTGAACGTCCCCCCTCGTGGGTTCAGCGCCCCGCGACGGGGCCATGACCCCTGCACGGCACGCACCGAGGGGGACGGTATGGAACGCGAGGACCAGGGACTGAGGCTCGGCGTCGGCATCGGCTGGCGGCCCGAGATCGCCGACACGGTCGAGGCGCTGCCCGGCGTCGACTGGGTGGAGGTGGTCGCGGAGAACATCTGCCCCGGCCACCTCCCCGCCTCCCTGCTGCGGCTGCGCGAGCGCGGCACGAAGGTGATCCCGCACGGCGTGTCGCTGGGCATCGGCGGGGCGGAGCGCCCCGACCCGGACCGCCTCGCGTCCCTGGCCGCGCGCGCCGAGGCGCTGGGCGCGCCGCTGGTCACCGAGCACATCGCGTTCGTACGGGCGGGCGGACGGCTGACCGCGTCCCGGCCCCTGGAGGCCGGGCACCTGCTGCCGATGCCGCGCACCTGGGACGCGCTGCGGGTGCTGTGCGAGAACGTGCGGATCGCCCAGGACCAGTTGCCGGTGCCGCTCGCGCTGGAGAACATCGCGGCCCTGTTCGCCTGGCCGGGCGAGGAGTTGACGGAGGGGCAGTTCCTGGCGGAGCTGGTGGGGCGCACCGGTGTACGGCTGCTCGTCGACGTCGCCAACCTGCACACCAACCGCGTCAACCGGGGCGAGGACCCGGCGCGGGCGCTGGACGAGCTGCCGGTCGAGTCGATCGCGTACGTCCATGTGGCGGGCGGCGTCGAGCGGGACGGCGTGTGGCACGACACGCACGCCCACCCGGTCACGGAACCGGTCCTGGAGGTGCTCGCCGAACTGCGCTCGCGGATCTCGCCGCCCGGAGTCCTGCTGGAGCGCGACGAGAACTTCCCGGAGGCGGCGGAGCTGGCCGGGGAACTGGACCTGATCCGCGGCGTGCTGGACTCTCCGCGGCTGGTGGGCGCGGGAGCCCCGGGCGGCACCCCGTCGAGGGGGACGGCGGCGCGCACCGCCACGCCGGCGCAGGCCCGTACGTCAGCCCGCACCGCCACGTCCGCGCAGGCCCGTACGACAGGCCGCACCGCCACGTCCGCGCGCACCGCACCGGAGAGCACGCCCGCCCGCACCGCTCCGGAGAGCACGGTCGGCTCGCCGGCGCACGGCGGCGAGCGGGCCCGGACCGGCGGTGCTGTCGCGGTGCCCGCGCGGCCCGTGGCGAGCGGCGGCGCGACCGGCGACCCCGCGGCCGAGGCCGCCCGGGGCGGTCTCGCCATCGCGCAGGCCTCCCTGCTGGAAGCCCTCGTCGCCGGCGGGCCCGTGCCCGAGGGGTTCGACGGGCCGCGCATCCGGGTGCAGGCCAGGGCCCTCGTCGCCAAGCGGGCCGGGATCGTCGCCAAGGTGGCGCCCGAGCTGCCGCGCATCCTCGGCGACGGGTTCCGGCCCGCGTTCGTCGCGTACGCCAGGCCGCGCCCGCTGTGCGGCGGATACCGCCGGGACGCCCTGGACTTCGCCGCGCACGCCCTCCTCCACGCGGACCTCGACCCCGCGCGGCGCCGCGAGCTGACGCACTGGTGGCGGGACCGGGCCGACGCCCGGCCGCCGTCCCTCGCCACCCGCCTCGTCCGGGCGGCGGCGGCCCTGGTCGGGAGGTGAGCCGTAGCCGTGGAGAACCCACTCGTTCTGATGTTCGCGGTCCTCGTCACCTGCTGCGCCCTCGGCTCCGGCCTCCGCCTGGCGGCCACCGTGCGCCGGGGGCACCGCCCCGAGGGCGTCGGACCTGGCCGTCTCGACCCCATGGAGGCCGCGTTCCTGATCGGCGGTCCCCTGCGTGCCGTGGACGCCGCCCTGACCGCCCTGCACCAGGACGGCCGGATCAGCGTCGGCGCGCCCGGCGTCGTCGTGGTGCACAGACCGAGGGCCCGTGACACCGTCGAACGCGCCGTGCTCCACGCGTACGGGACCACGGGCGGCGGGGCCCTGCACACCCTGCGCCTGGCGGCCGCCCACCACCCCGCCGTGCAGGAGATCGGCGACAGCCTGGCCGCACGCGGGCTGCTCCTGCCGCCGGACCGGAGCAACCTGTGGTCCGTCTGGGGCCATGTGCAGGCCCTCCTGTGCTGGATCGGGACGGTGTTCACCGTGCCCCTCGCGGTCGTCCTGCTGGTCGTGTCGGACGACGGGACCCCGTTCGTGGACTACGTCCCCTTCGCTGCGCCGACGCTGCCCGCCCTGTTCTTCGGCGTGTTCACCGGCCTCAGGTGGGGCATCCGTGCCAAGCGCCGGGTCACCGATCCGGGCCGGGCCTCGCTGCTCGCCCACCGCGCCGACCCGGCGAACGCCCTGACGCCCGCTCAGCAGGTCGCGCTGGGCGGCCTCGCGGCCGTTCCCGACCCCGGTCTGCGCCACCAGCTCCTCGCGGCGGCCCGCGTCCGCCCGGGGAGGACGCGGGCGCGTTCGGGCTCGCCGGTCCCGTACGTCCCGGCTGTGGCGACGGTCTGGTGCGCCGCCCACGCGCCGGGCAGCGGCAACCCCCGAGCAGGGTGCGGCGGCGGCGCGGGAGGCTGCTCGGGCGGCGGAGGAGGCTGCTCGGGCGGAGGGAGCTGCTCCGGCGGTGGCGGCTGCTCCGGCGGAGGGGGCTGTTCCGGCGGAGGCGGCGGAAGCGGGGGCGACGGCGGAGGAGGAGGAGGTGGCGGCGGAGGCGGCGGGGGCGGTGATTGACCCCCGCGCGCCGCGCGCTCAAACACCCCACCGCACCCCACATCCCCCACGCCCGGTCACGAATCCACAACACCCCGTCGACATCATGGACACGACACAACGGCGGGGTGTTCTCCTCACGTAGAACTCCGCCATGTTCTGGCTCCCGCTCCTCGCCCTCGCCTGGGCCGCCGCCATCGGCTCCTGCACCCGGCTCCTCCGTGCCGCCACCGCCGTGGCGGCCGTGGGCGACCACGCGCCCGACGTCCCGCCGCACGACGGCCCGCTCACGCTGCACGAGACCGCGTTCCTGTGCGGGGGCCCCGACCGGGTGGCCGACCTGACCCTGCTGACCATGCACGCCGACCGGCGCCTGCTGCTCGCCCACACCGGCTGGGCCACCGTCGTCACCCCGCACGGCCACAACGCCCTGGAGCGCGCGGTCATCGCCGCGGCGGGCCCGGAGGGCCGCTCCCGTACGTCAGCGGTACGCGCCGCGGTGGCCGCCGCCGACGCCGTACGGGCCCTGGCCGACCGCCTGACCGCCTCCGGGCTGGCCGTCCCCGCCCCCCTCCGGCAGGCGGAACGGCACGGGGTCCGCGCGGTGCGCGCCGCGAGCGCGCTGATCCTCGCGCTGGGCGCGGCGGCTTCGTTCGCCTTGCCGCAGGAACCCGGCGGGTCCACCCCGGTCGCGCTCTGGTTCTCGCTGCCCCTGCTCCTCACCCTCGGCTGCCTGGCCGTCGCCCGCTTCGAGGTGCGTCCGTACACCCAGTGGGCGTCCACGGCGGGCCGGATCCGGCTGCGTGCCCTGCGGGGCGACGCGCCGGGGGACGACCGCCGCGCCCTGCTCACCGCCGTCGCCGTGTCGGGCGCCCGGGCGATACCCGACCCGCGGCTGCGCACCGCGCTGACAGGGCCGTGAAGCAACGGGGTCAATGAGCCCGACACCGGACACCGGTGCTTTACATAGCCAACTGCCTTGCCAAGTATCCCTTTTGTCCAGCACGCCAGCCGAGCACGACAGCCGCCCCGGGCGCGACGCCCACAGCAGCGGCCGGAACAAGGGATCAGGGATCGCGATGAGAGCACTAGCGCTGTACGGAGCCGCCACCCTCGGCTCCCTGGTCCTGACGGCCCTCGCGGCGGCCCCCACCGGGGCGGCGGGCGGTCCCGGCGGGTCCCCGGAGGCGCGCGGCGTCGCCCTGGCCGCCCAGCGCGCCTCGGACTCCGGGACGTCCTTCGGCCCGTGCCCGGAGTCGGAGCAACTGCCCGAGGCGGTGCGCTGCGCCACCGTCAAGGTCCCCCTCGACTACGCGAAGCCCGGGGGCAGGCAGATCGGACTGACCGTCAGCCGCCTGAAGGCCGGCGGCAAGGACCCGAAGACGAAGAAGCCCGTCGCCCGCCAGGGCGCCCTGGTCTACAACCCGGGCGGCCCGGGCGCCTCCTCCATGTACTTCCCGCTGGTCTCCGGGATGCCGGAGTGGCGGAACATCGCCGCCGCCTACGACCTGGTGGGCTACTCGCCGCGCGGCGTCGCCCGCAGCGCCCCGCTGTCCTGCGCGGACCCCGAGGACTTCGGCCAGGCCCCCACCCAGGCGCCGGTGCACCCTTCGGAGTCGTACAAGAAGGAGCGGATCGCCCGCGCGAAGACGTACGCGAAGGGCTGCGCGCGGAAGGCGGGCGACGCGCTGCGCCATTACCACTCGCTCAACAACGCCCGTGACCTGGAGGTCCTGCGCGCCGCCCTCGGCGAGCCGAAACTCACCTTCATGGGCGCCTCGTACGGAACCTACTTCGGCGCGCTGTACGCGGCCCTCCACCCCTCGCACGTGCGCCGGATGGTGTTCGACTCGGCGGTGAACCCCGATCCCGCGCAGATCTGGTACCGCAACAACCTCGACCAGTCGGCCGCCTTCGAGCGCCGCTGGGAGGACTTCCGCACCTGGGTCGCCAAGCACGACACGACGTACGGGCTGGGCGACACCCCGGAGGCCGTGCAGCACAGCTACGCCAAGGTCCGCGCCGAGCTGGCCCACAGGCCCGCGGGCGGCAGGGTCGGCCCCGGCCAGCTCCAGGCGGCGTACCTGCAGGCGGGCTACTACGACGACGTGTGGGCGATGCGCGCCACCGCCCTGTCCGAGTACCTCAAGGGCAACCCGAAGCCGCTGGTCGACCAGGCGGCTCCCCGCCCCGAGGCGGCCCGGGACAACGAGAACGGCACCGCCGTCTACACGGCCGTGGAGTGCAACGACGCCCCCTGGCCGGGCGACTGGCGGACCTGGGACCGCGACAACACGCGGCTGGCGAAGCGCGCCCCGTTCGAGACCTGGGACAACGCGTGGATGAACCTGCCGTGCGCCTACTGGACCCAGCCCCGGCAGCGGCCGGTGGACGTCCGGGTCGCGAAGGGGGCCCTGCCGCCGACCCTGATCCTGGCCGCCGAACGTGACGCGGCGACCCCGTACCGGGGCGCGCTCGAACTCCAGAAGCGGCTGCCGGGCGCGGCGCTGGTCACGGAGGAGGACGCGGGCACGCACGGCATCGGGGGCGGCGCGAACGCCTGCGTCAACAAACACCTGGAGACGTATCTGCTGACCGGTGCCACACCGGTGCGGCGCGCTGTGTGCGCGCCGCACCGGGAGCCGAACCCGGTGTCGCTGGACGGACGTGCCCTCCCCCTGCGGGGGATTCCGGCCGCCGTCTGATCTTCCGGGCTGGGGCGGTCCCCCTGGTGAATACGCACCAGGGAGACCGCCAAGTCAGGTGTTCCGTACGGAAGCCGACCGTACGGGAAGGGTCAGGCGAGCCCCGCCACGAGGTCCGCCACGCTCTTGCGGCGGCCGGTGTAGAAGGGCACCTCCTCGCGGACATGCATCCGGGCCTCGGAGGCGCGCAGGTGGCGCATCAGGTCGACGATGCGGTACAGCTCGTCGGCCTCGAAGGCGAGCAGCCACTCGTAGTCGCCGAGCGAGAACGAGGCGACGGTGTTGGCGCGCACGTCGGGGTAGCCGCGGGCCATCTTGCCGTGGTCGGCGAGCATGCGGCGACGGTCCTCGTCGGGCAGCAGGTACCAGTCGTACGACCGCACGAACGGGTACACCGAGACGTAGTCGCGCGGGTTCTCGTCGGCGAGGAACGCCGGGATGTGCGACTTGTTGAACTCGGCGGGGCGGTGCAGCGCCATGTTCGACCACACGGGCTCCAGCGCGCGGCCCAGCTTCGTGCGGCGGAAGAGGTTGTACGCGCTCTGGAGCTCGTCCGCGGTCTCGGCGTGCCACCAGATCATGACGTCGGCGTCGGCGCGCAGCCCGGAGAGGTCGTAGGTGCCGCGGACGGTGACGTCCTCGGCGGCGAGCTTGTCGAAGAGCGCCTGGACCTCGTCGGCCCAGCCGTCGCGGTCCTCCGGCAGGACGTCGCGCAGCTTGAAGACGGACCACAGGGTGTAGCGGATGACCTCGTTGAGGTCCTTGGCCTTCTTGCCGGCGTTCGGGGCCTTGCCGCCATTGGCGGGGACCTCGTTCGCGGCGTTCTCCTGAGCAGTCATGAGGCTATTGTCCCGTGCCGCCTGCCGTGCCCTCCACCAGGGTGGGCATGACCAAGATCTCTTCCGCGAGCGCGTCGGCTGCCCGCTGCCCGCTGCCGACGCAGGCGGGGATGCCGACCCCGTCGTACGCGGCCCCGCAGACCCGCAGTCCGGGCAGCCGCCCGACGGCCTCCCGGATGCGGGCGACGCGCGCGAGGTGGCCCACCGGGTACTGCGGCAGTCCCCCGATCCACCGGGTCACCCGGGTCTCGACGGGCCTCGCGGCCAGGCCCGTCGCCGCCCCCAGGTCCTTCAGCGACACGTCCACCAGCTCGGCGTCGTCGCGGTGCAGGTGCTCCTCCTCGCCGTACCGCCCCACCGACGTGCGCAGCACGAACAGGTCGGGGGAACGCTCGCTCACCCACCCCCACTTGCGCGAGGAGAAGGTGGACGCCTTGATGGTGTGCCCGTCCACGGGCGGCACCAGGAACCCGGACCCGGCCGGCAGCACGTCCTCCACCTCCTCGCGGGCGAAGGCCATGGTGACGAGGGCCATGGACGCGTACTCGACCTCCCGGAGCTCGGCGGCGGCGGCCGGCGCGACCTCGGCGAGCAGCGCGGACGCGGACCAGGCGGGAGCGGCGAGGACGACGCCGTCGGCCCGCAGTCCGCCGGTTTCGGTGCGTACGGTCCACTGCCCGTCCGTCCTGGTCAGGGCGAGTACGGGGGTCTCGGTACGGATCTGCCCGCCCCGCGCGCGCACCGCGTCCGCGACGGCTTCGGGAAGGCTGCCGATGCCGCCGTCGATACCCATGAAGACGGGCCCGGTCCGCTGCTGGGCGGCGGCGCGCTCCTGCACCTCGCGGACGCCCTCCAGCAGCGAGGCGTGCGTGCGCGCGGCTTCGAAGAGGGCGGGCACGGCGGCCCGCAGCGAGGTCCGGTAGACGTCCCCGGCGTACACCCCGCCGAGCAGCGGTTCGACGAGCCGGTCGACGACCTCGCGCCCCAGCCGGGCGGCGATGTACTCGCCGATGGCGATGTCCTCCCCGACCTCGGTGCGGGCCAGCGTCCGGTCCTCCGCCACCCGGGAGAGACCCGCGGCGGACAGCACGCCGCCCAGCACGGCCGGGTCGCCCGGCACACCCATGACGTGCCCCCGGGGCATGGGGGTCAGGACGCCCCGGTTCCAGAGGGAGGCGGTGGCGGTGGACGGCGGCTGGAGCCGGTCGCCGAGCCCGACCTCGCGGGCCAGGGCGACGGCCTCGGGCCGGCGGGCCAGCATGGACTCGGCTCCGAGGTCGACCCGGGTCCCGGCGATCTCCCCGGTCTCCAGCTTGCCGCCGAGCCGGTCGGTGGCCTCCAGGAGGGTCACCCGGGCCCCGGCGCCGGTGAGCCGGTGGGCGGCGGCGAGGCCTGCGATGCCGCCTCCGACGACGACGACGTGCGGGGCGCTCGCTCCCGCGTGCGCACCGGTGCTGGGGGGGCTGTCCGTACCGTTCATGTGTCCACTGTCTCAAACGACGCGCCGCGTCCCGACCGTGACCTTCGAGTCCCGACCGTGACCGGTTCGGGGCCGCTTCGGAACCGGGAACCGGCAACCCGCGCCGCCACCCCACACGTCGAACCGGCAACATCCTTCACCACTTCCGGGGGGACCGAGATGCGGGCAACAGTGACGACGGCGGGCGGCAGGACACGGCGGACGTCCATGATCGGGGCGGCGGTGGTGGCGGCGGCGCTCGCGCTCGGCGGCTGCGGGGCGGGCGACGAAGGGGGCCGCTCCGACCACGGCAACGACAAGGCCGCGGCGCCCGAAGCGGCCGCGAAGCAGCCAGGCACGGGGGCGGGGGCCGGGGCGGACGCGGCGAAGCCGGGCGCGCCGTCCGCCGCGCGGCCCACGGCCCCGGTGGCCAGGGCCCACGTGATCCGCACCGCGGAGCTCCACATGGAGGTCAAGAGCACGGTCCGGACGCTGACCGAGGCACGGGCGACCGCCGAGACGGCGGGCGGCTACGTCGGCAACGAGTCGACGGAACGCGACGACGGCGACCACATCCACTCCCGGATCGCCCTGCGCGTTCCGCAGGACAGGTTCTCGGAGACCCTCGCCGCGCTGGAGAAGAAGCCCGGCAAGATCCTCGGCCGCAAGGTGGACGCCAAGGACGTCACCGGCCAGGTGGTGGACCTGGCGAGCCGGATCAAGTCGCAGCGGGTGAGCGTGGCGCGGGTCCAGGAGTTCATGGACCGCGCGACGAAGCTGAGCGACGTGGTCACACTGGAGGCCGAACTCTCCAACCGACAGGCGGAGTTGGAGTCGCTGCTCGCCCGGCAGAACACCCTGGCCGACCAGACCGGCATGAGCACGATCACGCTGGTGCTGACGGAGACGCCGCCGAAGAAGCCCGCCGAGGAGCCGGAGGAGGACGGACCGGGCTTCCTCGACGCCTTGGGCGGCGGCTGGGACGCGTTCCTGACCACGGTCAGGTGGATCGCGGTGGTGGCCGGCGCGGTGGCCCCCTTCGCGGCGGCGCTCGCCCTGCTCTGGCTCCTGTGGCGCAAGGTCCTCGCCCCGCGGGTCCCGCGCAGGGCCGTGGGGAGCGGGCCGTCGGCTCCCGGGGAGGGCGGGGCGCCGGAGGAGGGGTAGCCCGGTCGGGGGGTGGACGGTTCCGCGCGGATGCGTTGCGGCTGGTCGCTCGCGCGCGGCGGAGCCGCACACCCACACGGCCCCGCGCCCCTGCCAGGGGTGCGGGGAACCGCGCGAGCAGCCCGCCACCGGGCCGCGTGGCGGTGCGCTCCGGGTGAAGGGGCGGGGCCGGGGCGTCGCCGCAGGCAACCGGGCCACCGGCCGCACGCCGCAGCCGGGCCGGGCACGGGGCCGCCAGGAAACACCCCGCACCACGCGCGAGGAACCCGCCCGCCACCCTCCGTCAAGGAGAGGCCATAGCGTGTGCTCATGACTTCCACCTCCCCCGAGACCCTGATCGTCATCGGCGGCGACGCCGCCGGCATGTCCGCCGCCTCCCAGGCGCGCCGGCTCAAGAGCCCCGCCGAGCTCAAGATCATCGCCTTCGAGCGCGGACGGTTCACCTCGTACTCCGCCTGCGGCATCCCGTACTGGGTCGGCGGCGACGTCTCCGACCGGGACGACCTGATCGCCCGTACGCCCGAAGAGCACCGGGCCCGCGAGATCGACCTGCGCATGCAGACCGAGGTCGTCGGGATCGACGTGGAGGGCCGCCGGGTGAGGTCCCGCAACCTCAAGACCGGCAACGACGTCTGGACCTCGTACGACAAGCTCGTCATCGCGACCGGCGCGCGCCCGGTGCGCCCGCCGATCCCGGGCATCGACGCCCCGGGCGTCCACGGCGTGCAGAACCTGGGCGACGGCCAGGCCCTCCTGGACACCCTCGCCGGCACCGAGGGCCGCCGCGCGGTCGTGGTCGGCGCGGGGTACATCGGCGTCGAGATGGCCGAGTCCCTGATGAAGCGCGGTTACGAGGTCACCCTCATCAACCGCGGCGAGCAGCCGATGTCCACCCTCGACCCCGACATGGGCGCCCTGGTGCACGAAGCGATGACCGGCATGGGCATCACCGTGGTCTCCGACGCCGAGGTCACCGAGATCCTCACCGGCGCGGACGGCCGGGTGAGCGGCGTGGCCGCCGGCGCGGCCACCTACCCCGCCGACGTGGTGGTCCTGGGCGTCGGCGTCACCCCGGAGACGACGCTCGCGAAGGCCGCGGGCCTCCCCGTCGGCCCCTCCGGCGGCCTGGTCACCGACCTGTCCATGCGGGTGCGCGGCCACGAGGACATCTGGGCGGGCGGCGACTGCGTGGAGGTCCTGGACCTGGTCTCGGGCCGGCTGCGCCACATCCCGCTCGGTACGCACGCCAACAAGCACGGTCAGGTCATCGGCTCCAACGTGGGCGGCGACTACGCCACCTTCCCGGGCGTGGTCGGCACCGCGGTCAGCAAGGTCTGCGACCTGGAGATCGCCCGCACGGGCCTGCGCGAGAAGGACGCCCGCGCGGAGGGCCTCCAGTTCGTGACGGTACGGATCGAGTCGACGAGCCGCGCCGGGTACTACCCCGGGGCGTCCCCGATGACGGTCAAGATGACCGCCGAACGCCGCACCGGCAGGCTGCTCGGCGTCCAGATCGTCGGCCGCGAGGGCGCGGCCAAGCGGGTGGACATCGCGGCGGTCGCCCTCACCGCGAACATGACGGTCGACCGGATGACCGCCCTGGACCTGGGGTACGCCCCGCCCTTCTCGCCGGTCTGGGACCCGGTCCTGGTGGCGGCCCGCAAGGCGGTGGCGGCGGTGCGCAGGGCGCGGGGATAGCGCCTGGGAGGGGCGGACCGTACATCCGGGGCGGTCCGCCCCTCCTCCCGAGGTCTGCGCGCCGTAGACCATCGGCGGATGCCCGCGAGGACCCGCGCCGGGCCAGAGTGCGACCGGTAGGACACCGGACCACGGGAGGCACCATGCGCGACGCGGAACTCAGCAGAGCGGCGTTCCTGACCGGCACGGCGGCGGCCGCGCTCACGGCGGCGACGGGCCCGGCCCCGGCCGCCGGACGCGGCGCCGCGCCGCGGACGCGCGGACGCCCCGGCCTGACCCACCACGGCGTCGGCTACGAGATCGAGGACGGCGAGCACCCGGAGACCGGCTGGCACGCCGACCGGATGCGCCGCGACCTGCGGGTCATCGCCGACCGCCTGCACGCGAGCTCGGTCTCCCTGTTCGGCACGGGCATCGACCGCCTCGCCGCCACGGCGGCCGAGGCCGCCGAACGCGGCCTGCACCTGTGGCTCCAGCCCCGGCTCGCCGACGCCCCGCACGCGGACATCCTCGACCACCTCGCCGAGACCGGCCGGGTCGCGGAGCGCCTGCGCCGCCAGGGCGCACGGGTCGAACTCAGCGTGGGCTGCGAGTTCGTCCTCTTCGTGCCCGGCATCGCGCCGGGGGCCGACGCCGTCGAACGGATCAAGAACCTCACCGAGGGGAACTTCGACCCGGTGCGACTGGCGCGCGGGCTGAGCGAGTTCATCGCCCGCGCGGCGAGCACGGGCCGGTCGGTCTTCCGGGGCCCGCTGACGTACGGCGCCGCGCACGAGGACGACGTCGACTGGCGCCTCTTCGACGTGGTCGGCGTCAACTACTACGGACACCACCGCCGACGCTCCGGATACGTCAAGGACCTGACGCGCCATCAGAAGTGGGGCAAGCCCGTGGCCGTCACGGAGTTCGGCACCTGCACCTTCGAGGGCGCACCGGAGAAGGGCGGCATGGGCTGGGACGCCGTGGACCACACCAAGGACCCGCCGGAGATCGTCGGCGGCCCGGTCCGCAGCGAACGCGCCCAGGCCGCGTACCTCGCCGACGTGCTCGACGTCTTCGAGTCACTGAACCTGTACGCCGCGCAGGCCTACCAGTTCGTGGCGCCGGACGCCCCGCACCGCCCGCACGATCCGCGGCACGACCTGGACCTGGCGTCCTACGCCCTGGTCAAGCCGCTCTGGAAGAGGCAGGACCGGCCGACGGCGGCCTGGCACTGGGAGCCGAAGGAGTCCTTCCACACCCTGGCCCGGCACTACGGCCGGGCCGGGGAACGCCGGTCCTAGCGCGCGGTCCGGGTGTGGACGTACTCGACGAGCCGGGACAGCGCGTCCGGGTCCATCGACGGCAGCACCCCGTGCCCGAGGTTGAAGACGTGCCCCTCCAGGTCCTTCGCTGCCGCCAGCACCTCGTCCGTCTTGGCCATGACGGCCTCGGGACCGGCGAACAGGACGGCCGGGTCCAGGTTGCCCTGGAGCGCCTTGCCGGGGCCGACCCGGCGGGCCGCCTCGTCCAGCGGCACCCGCCAGTCGACGCCCACCACGTCCGCACCGGCCTGCCCCATCAGCCCCAGCAGCTCGCCGGTGCCCACGCCGAAGTGGATGCGCGGCACGCCGTAGGGGGCGACGGCCTCGAAGACCTTCGCGGAGGCGGGCATCACGGACTTCACGTAGTCGGCCGGGGACAGCGCCCCCACCCAGGAGTCGAAGAGCTGGACCGCCGAGGCGCCGGCCTCGATCTGGACCTTGAGGAAGTCGCCGGTGATGTGCGCGAGGCGGTCCACGAGGTCGGCCCAGAGCTGCGGGTCGCCGTACATCATGGCCTTGGTGTTCTCGTGGTTGCGGGACGGGCCGCCCTCCACGAGGTAGCTCGCGAGGGTGAACGGCGCGCCCGCGAAGCCGATCAGCGGGGTCCCGCCGAGCTCCTCCACCAGCATCCCGACCGCCTCGGTGACGTACCAGACGTCCTCGGGGGTCAGGTCGCGCAGCCGGTCCAGGTCGGCCCTGGTGCGGATCGGGTCGGCGACGACCGGGCCGACTCCGGGCTTGATGTCCAGGTCGACGCCGATGGCCTTGAGCGGGACGACGATGTCGCTGAAGTAGATCGCCGCGTCCACCTGGTGGCGGCGCACGGGCTGGAGGGTGATCTCCTTGACCAGCTCCGGCATCATGCACGAGTCGAGCATCGGGATGCCCTCGCGCACCTTCAGGTACTCGGGCAGCGAGCGCCCCGCCTGCCGCATGAACCACACCGGCGTGTGCGGCACCTCTTCGCGCCTGCACGCCTTCAGGAAGGCCGAGTCGTACGTCTTGCTCTGCGGGCGGCCCGTGGGGGCTTCGTTGGCACTCACGTACCAAATCTTCGCACGCGCGCGGAAGCACTCGCCCCGGGCCGGGTGTCCCTCCCGCCGTAGGGGCCGCCTTCCGCCTACCCTTCCCCGCATGGCTCCGGCTCAGGGACGATTTTCAGATGACGCGCACGGTCACTCGCATGGCAGCAACGACAGGGACGGCATGGAGGAGAACACCGCCCCGCTCCCCTTCCGCCAGGCG
This sequence comes from Streptomyces sp. NPDC088745, assembly GCF_044751045.1. Lineage (NCBI taxonomy): Bacteria > Bacillati > Actinomycetota > Actinomycetes > Kitasatosporales > Streptomycetaceae > Streptomyces > Streptomyces sp. NPDC088745. The sequence goes on along the minus strand of NZ_JBIVLB010000004.1, from coordinate 328,275 downwards.
GTGGACGCGCTGCGCGCCGCCCGGCTGCGTCCCGAGGTGGAGATCGACCCGACGAAGCCCCCCAAACGGCTCGCCCCGTACGCGTACGCGCTGGAGGCGGCGGTGGTCGACGGCGATGAGGACCTGGCCGACGGCCGTCTCGTCCTGCTCCACGACCCGGCCGGGCACGACGCCTGGCAGGGCACTTTCCGCCTGGTGACCCTGCTGCGGGCGGAGCTGGAGCCGGAGATGGCCGCCGATCCGCTCCTGCCGGAGGTCTGCTGGTCCTGGCTGACGGGCGCGATGGACGCCCGCAACCTGTCGTACGGAGAGGCCAGCGGCACGGTCACCCGGGCCGGTTCGCACTACTTCGGGGGCCTCTCGGACCGCAGGCCCGCCACCCAGATCGAGATCCGGGCCTCCTGGACCCCGCGCGAGGGACTCGGCGGGGTGCCGGACACGGCGTCCTATCTGGCGGCCTGGTGCGATCTGCTGTGCCAGGTCGCCGGTCTGCCCCCGGCGCCGGTGAACGGTCCCGAGACCGGCCTCTCGGGCCTGCCGGGCGTGGTGTCACTGCCGCAGCGGCGCGGCCCGCAACTGCCCTGACCTGGGGTGACGACCCGTCAGCCGGTCCGCGGCGGCTTCTGCGGCGGTGCGCTGACGGGGCGTTCGGGAGTCGCTCCCACCGGGGGCCCTCTCGATCGCCCGTCCGAATTGCCCGAAATGTTACTCATCAATTCGTGATCTTTCCCTAAAGCCGGGCGGGGTTGCTGCCGAAGGAGTCATTGACCCTTCCAGCACGGTTCGCCCCGGCTTGACCCCCATCAGGCCGGTGCCTTCCGCCACTCTTCCGGAGGCCTGGTGTCCGTTCTCCTTGAGCAGCCCGCAAGCATTGGCGCCTACCGGCCGAACAAGCCGACCGCCATGGTCGTCGTGGCCGATCCGCGCGTACGCTCCACCGTCACCCGCCACCTGTGGGCCCTCGGGGTACGTGACGTCATCGAGGCGTCCTCCATCGCCGAGGCCCGGCCGCGCGTCGGCCACCCCCGCGACATCTGCGTCGCCGACGTCCACCTGCCCGACGGCTCGGGTCTGACCCTGCTGTCGGAGACCCGTGCCGCGGGCTGGCCCAACGGGCTCGCCCTGTCCGCCGCCGACGACATCGGCGCCGTGCGCAACGCCCTCGCGGGCGGTGTGAAGGGCTACGTCGTCACCGGCACCCGCAACAACATCGGCCAGCACCCCGGCCGCCCCGGGGCCGCCCCCATCGGCGCCGCAGCCGCCCGTATGCACCGCCGCCCCCCGGGCGCCCCGAGCCACCCGGGCGGCTACCGCGAACTCTCCGGCCGTGAGGTCGAAGTACTGAGACTCGTCGCGGAGGGCCAGTCCAACAAGGCCATCGGCGTCTCGATGGGCCTGTCCGCCCTCACCGTCAAGAGCCACCTGGCGCGCATCGCCCGCAAGCTGGGCACCGGCGACCGGGCGGGCATGGTGGCGGTGGCCCTCCGCACCGGCATCATCCACTGACCTCTCCCCCGTCCCTTCCCCCCCTCCCCCCTTCCCCTCCCTCCCCCTCCTTCCCGTCCTTTCCCTGCGTCTCTCGTTCTCCCGGTCACGGCCGTGCCCGCGGGTCTTCCGCCCCGGGCGTCCTCGCCGGGTGAACCTCCGGGTTCCCGGCGGACCCGGTGACCCCGCGGCACCGGAGCCCGGCGGCGGAACGTTCCGCCGCCGGGCTCTTCCGTACGCTCGGGCGTCGTGCCGCTGTCATACCCCTATACCCTTGACAGGTGACCGACGCCCAAGAGACCGCAGCAGAAGCAGACCTGCGAACCACCGGGGGCGGCCCCCCGGACGACGTCGAACCGGCGCCGATCCCACTGTTGGAGCCACGGGAGGGCATCCCGCCCGTCGTGGCGACGCAGGAGGCCCTCGACGAAGTGATCGCGGCATTCGCCGCCGGAACCGGCCCCGTCGCCGTCGACGCCGAGCGCGCGTCCGGCTACCGGTACGGCCAGCGGGCCTACCTCGTCCAGTTGCGCCGCGAGGGCGCGGGCAGCGCGCTGATCGACCCGGTCGGCTGCCCCGACCTCTCCGGCCTCGGCGACGCGATCGCCGACGCGGAGTGGGTCCTGCACGCGGCGACCCAGGACCTCCCCTGCCTGCGCGAAATAGGCATGATCCCCACCCGGATCTTCGACACGGAGCTGGCGGGCCGCCTCGCGGGCATCCCCCGCGTGGGCCTCGGCGCGATCGTCGAGAACCTGCTCGGGTACGCCCTGGAGAAGGGCCACTCCGCCGTCGACTGGTCCACCCGCCCCCTCCCCGAGCCGTGGCTGCGCTACGCCGCGCTGGACGTCGAGCTCCTCGTGGACCTGCGGGACGCCCTGGAGAAGGAGCTGGACCGGCAGGGCAAGCTGGACTGGGCGCTCCAGGAGTTCCGCGCCATCGCCGAGGCCCCGCCCGCGCCGCCGCGCAAGGACCCCTGGCGGCGCACGTCCGGGATGCACAAGGTGCGCGGCCGCCGCCGCCTCGCGGTCGTGCGGGAACTGTGGAACACCCGCGACACGATCGCCCAGCGCCGTGACGTCTCCCCCGGCAAGGTCCTCAGCGACGCCGCGATCGTCGAGGCGTCCCTCGCGGTGCCCCTGAACGCGAACGCGCTCGCCGCGCTCCCCGGCTTCGGCCACCGGATGGGCCGCCGTCAGCTCGAACAGTGGCAGGCGGCCATCGACCGGGCCAAGGCGCTCCCCGACGTCGAGCTCCCGCAGCCGGGCCAGGCGGTGGCGGGCCCTCCGCCGCCGCGGTCCTGGGCCGACAAGGACCCGGCCGCGGCGGCCCGCCTCTCGGCGGCGCGGGCCGCGGTCTCGGCGCTGGCCGAGGAGCTCAACATGCCGCAGGAGAACCTGATCACGCCGGACACGGTGCGCAGGGTCTGCTGGGAGCCGCCGAAGCCGGCGACGCCGGAGCAGGTGGCCGGGACGCTGGCCTCGTACGGGGCGCGCCCCTGGCAGGTCGAGCTGGTCACCCCGCTGCTGGTGGCGGCCCTGGCGGCGGAGCCGGCGCCGCAGGCGTGAGCGCGCGGCGCTCCCGCAGGCGGTACGGGTGAGCGGGGCCCCCGGTCCCCCCGGACCGGGGGTCCCGCCCGTGTCGGGCGGCCCTCAGGAGTAGCGGGTCACCAGCCCCCTGCGCCGGAAGGTGCGGAGCATCCGGCGCAGGGCCAGCAGGCTCAGCAGCATCAGCACCGCGGTCCCCCCGGCGGCCGGCGCGAACTCGCCCCACGGCATCGGCTTCCCGGCGGCCAGCGTGCGGCCGACGGCGAAGACGTGGGTGGTGGGCAGGACCTGTGCGACGGGCTGGAGGACGGTGGGCAGGGTGGTGATCGGGTAGAAGACGCCGGACAGCGGCATGACCACCGAGAGGGCGCCCCACACCAGGGCCTCGGCCCCGCTGCCGTACCGCAGGACGAGCCCGACGACCAGCAGCGCCACCGCCCAGCCCGAGGCGAGGAGCAGGGCGGCCACCGGGATCAGCCCGAGGCCCAGGCGCGTGACGTCGAAGGCGTACGCGGCGAAGGCGAGGGCGGCGACCGCGACGGTGCTGGCGGCCGTGCGCACCAGGGCGAACAGGCCGACGCCCGCCAGGTACTCCCAGTCCCGCATCGGGGTGGCCAGCAGGCCCAGCACGTTGCGCGACCAGGTTTCCTCCAGGAAGCCGGTGGCCAGCGAGATCTGGGTCTGGTGCACAAGGTGCCACAGGACGGTGCCGCTGAGCAGGTAGACGGCGACGGCGGTGGCGGCGTTCGGACCGTCCCCGGCCGCCTCGGCGGCGAAGAGTCCGATCGAGCCGTACAGCAGGGTGTCGACGAGCGGCCAGACCAGCACGTCGAAGAAGCGGTGCGGGCTGCGCTTGAGCACCAGCCAGTGGCGGCGGGCGACGGCCCGCACCCGGTGGGCGGAGGCGGCGGCCGGGGAGCGGAGGGCGGGGCCCTCGGTGTCCGGGAACGGAGTGCGGGTGGGGCTGCTGCTCATGGGGTGGCCGCCGTTTCCCGGGCGCGGTCCCGGCGGGCGCGGTCCTCGTCCCGTTCGGCCGCGAGGTGGAGGAAGACGCCTTCGAGGTCGTCGCGGCCGAAGGCGCGGGCGACGCCCTCGGGGGTGCCGTCGGCGGCGATGCGCCCGCCGTGCAGGAAGACGACGCGTTCGCAGAGGCGCTCGACCTCGGTCATGTCGTGGCTGGTGACCAGGAGGGCGGTGCCGCGTTCGGCGGACAGGGCGAGCAGGGCGGTACGGACCCGCAGGGCGATGTCCGGGTCGAGGGAGGCGGTGGGCTCGTCCAGGATCATCAGGCGCGGCCGGTGCAGGGCCGCCTTGGCGATGCCGACCAGGGTGCGCTGGCCGCTGGAGAGCTGGGTGCCGATGGCGGCGGCGAGGTGGCCGATGCCGAAGCGTTCCAGGGCTTCGGAGACCGCCGACCGGGGGTCGCGCAGCCCGTACAGGTCGGCGTACAGGCGCAGGTACTCCGAGACCCTGACCCGGTCGGGCAGCGGGAGGTAGCCCGCGACGAAGCCGACGCCCCGCATGGCGCGGGCCCGTTCGGCGGGCAGCCGGTGGCCGAGGATCTCCACGCTGCCCGCGTCGGGTTCGACCGCGCCGAGGCTCATCAGGAGGGTGGTGGTCTTGCCCGCGCCGTTGGGGCCGAGCAGCCCGAGGCGCTCGCCCGCGCGGACGGTGAGGGAGACGCCGTCGACGGCGCGGCCCCGGGCGTACTCCTTGACGAGGTCGCGGGCCACCAGGACCGGCGGGCGCGCGTCGGCGGGCGTCAGCATGCGGACTCCAGGGACCAGACGAGTTCGGCGCGCAGCGGGCCGGTGCGGGAGAGGAAGTTGCCGTGGTCGGCGGCGACCGGGGCGAGCTGGGAGCCGTAGCACTGGGCGGCCGCGCGCTTGGCGGCCCACTGGGCGTCGTCCGGCACCAGGTGGTGGTGGACGGTGGTGCGGTGGGTGCGCAGCAGTTCCTGGTAGGCGAGACCGCACATCGGGCTCTTCGCGAGGGCCTCGCCCGCCCGGTCCGTGCCCCACTCCGGGAGGTGGCCGGTGTACGGGAGGTCGGCGTAGACGCGGGGCAGGGGGGCGCCGAGACGGTCGAGGGCCCGGGAGGCGCGCAGCCGGACGTTCTCGTGGTCGGTCTGGTTGCTGCCCAGGGGGGCCCAGACGTCGGTTCCGGCGGGGAGCCCGGCCAGGAAGGCGTCCAGGCCCGGGAGTTCGGGGCCGTCCGCGTAGGGGCCGTCGGGGTGGTCCAGGACGATCTGCTCGACGCCGATCATCGCCAGGGCGGCGGCGTCCTCGGCGACGCGGGCCCGGTGCGCCTCCCGCGCCGACGAGAAGCCACAGGCGGCGTCCCACCAGGAGACGGGCGCCCCGGGCGGGGGCGCGCCGCCGTGGACGGTGACCACGGCGGTCGGTCCCGGCAGGCCCGCCAGGGTCGCGGCGAGGGAGAAGACGGCGTCGTCGAAGTGCGGGGAGAGGACGACGGTGTGCCAGGGGCGGGGCGGGGTGTGGGGCATCGGGATTCCTCCGGGGCGTTGCGGGCGCGGGAAGCTCAGGACGAGGCGGCGGGCCAGAGGGCGGCCGGGTCGAGCGCGGCGAAGACGCGGTCCCAGTCGGCGTCGGAGCCCTGCCACCGGCCGGGCGCCTCGGGGACGGTGTCCCAGACGACGCCGGGCGGCAGCGCGGCCACGCTCGCGGGCGGGGTCCGGCGCAGCCAGAGCACGGCGGACCGGTGGCCCGGAAAACGCTGGGCCAGCAGTTCCGGCAGCCGGGCCACATCCGCGTCGGTCAGCTCGTCGAAGGCGTCGTGGTGGACGTACAGCGTCCGCTCGCCCGAACGGGTCCGCGTCCGCCATCTCTCGGCGAGGCTGAGGAACTTCTCCCGTACGGCGGGGAGTTGGCGGTCGATGTCCGCCTGGGTGAGCCGGTCGCCGACGGCCGGGCGGAACTCGTGGAAGAAGCGGACGCCGGTCCCCCGGTCGTGCGCGCAGCGCCCGTCGTTGAACGGCTCGGAACCGCCGGGCAGCAGCACGTCGCGGAAGTCGGTGTCCAGGAGGGCGAGCACGGACGCGTAGTCCAGGTCGAGCCAGTCGAAGAAGTGGGCCCGCGCGTCGCCGGTGATGCGGCGGATCTGGTGGGTGGACTCGCAGTGGTAGCCGAGGCCGACGCAGGTGTCGTAGGGCGGCGCGGGCGGTTCGGGCAGGGTGTCGTGGCGGGGTTCGGGGTGCTGCGCCGGGGTCACGTGGCTCTCCGGGGTGGGGTACGAGGGGATCGGGGTGCGGTACGGGGCGTGGCGGGCCTCTTCCGGGACGCGGGGCCGTGCGGGGCGCGCCCGTGGGGCCGGAGTGCGCGGCGGCCGGAGCGGACTCGGCGGCCCGCCCGCTCGCACAGACGTGCGGAGGCCACCCGCACGGGCGCGCGGACGCGGCCCGGGGCGCACGGTCAGGCCCGCAGGGGGCCCGTCCAGCGGCGACCGGTCAGCAGTTCGGCGGCCGCCACGGCGTTGGCGAGTCCCGCGCCACGGGTCAGCAGCGTCGGCGCGTCCGGCAGGGGCACGGGCGTCAGGCCCATCTCGACGGTCAGCAGACCGGGGCGCCTGGCGCGGAGAGCGGCCAGCGTCTCCTGCTGCCAGGGGTCGCGCACGGCGTCCCGGACGACCACGACGACCGGCGCACCGGCGTCGTCACCGTCGGGCAGCCCGATCCGGTGCGGGTCGGTGCCGGGCTCGACGTCGGTGGCGGAGCCCAGGGCGCCGAGGCGCTCCAGGCTCCGCGCGAGGCCCCAGGGCGCTTCGCCCACCGCCAGGTTGGCCCCCACGGCCAGCCGCAGGACGTGGACGGGGGCGGCCACGGGGAGCACGGGGAGCGCCGCACCGGCCAGCGCCCTGCGGGCCGCGACCAGGCCGACACCGGCAGTGCCGGGGGCGGTGGCGGCGGGCGTGGGGGCCTCGGCGGTGGCGCGGGGGGCGGCCCAGGCCCGCAGTGCGGCGATCCGGGCGGCTGCCTCCTCCAGGCGGTCGGTCGTCAGCTCGCCCGTCTCCAGGGCCCGTTCCACCGCCGCGTGCACCTCGGGAAGGATCTTCTCGCCGTCGGTGGCGCCGAGCAGGACCAGGTCGACGCCCGCCGCCCAGGCGAGGACGGCCGCCCCGCCGAAGCCCCAGCGGTCGAGGATGGGGGCCATCTCCAGCGCGTCGCTGATCACGACGCCGTCGTACCCGAGCTCCTCGCGCAGCAGACCGGTGACCACGCGGCGGCTCAGGGTGGCGGGCAGACCGTCCACCTGGGGGACGCGGATGTGTCCCGTCATCACGGCCTTGGCCCCCGCGTCGAACCCTTCGACGAAGGGCGGCAGTTCGAGGGCGCGGAGCTCGTCGAGCGAGCGGGGTATGTCCGGCAGCCAGGAGTGGGAGTCCGTGCCGGTGTCGCCGTGGCCGGGGAAGTGCTTGAGGGTGGCGGCCACGCCGCGCCCCTGGAGGCCGGCCACGAAGGCACGGGTGTGCCGGGCGACCAGGTCGGGGGACGCGCCGAAGGACCGTACGCCGATGATCGGGTTGCCGGGGCGGGAGTTGACGTCCGCGCACGGGCCCAGGCAGAGGTTGACGCCGGTTTCGAGGAGGTCGTCGGCGACGGCCTCGGCGACCCGGCGGGTCAGGGCGGGGTCGTCCACGGCGCCCAGGGCGTGGTTGCCGGGGTAGACGCTGCCCCGGTGGTAGTCGACGCGGGTGACGTCGCCGCCCTCCTCGTCGAGGGCGATCAGGGCGTCGGGGCGTACGGCGCGCAGGGGGTCGACGATGTCCTCGCGGAGGGGGCCGCCCGGAGGGAGGAGGTTGGTGCCGAAGAGGCCGACCCCGGCGAGGCCCTGGTCGAGGGCGTGCTTGACCCAGTCGGGCGGGGTGCGGCCGTCGTAGGCGGGGAGGAGGCAGGCGTTCACCAGGGGGACGAGGGCATGGCGGGTCATGACGGGTCACCTTCGGGAGGGAGGAGTGCGGGGACGCCCGGCCCCGGCGTACGCGCGGCGGCGCGGCGGGCGCGCGCACGGGGCACATGGGCGGGCGCGGCGGCGCGGTCCGCCCGACGGGAGGGCGCGGCGGGGCGGTCCGCCCGACGGGAGGGCGCGGCGGGGCGGTCCGCCCGACGGGAGGGGGCGGTGCGGGGCCCTGGTTCAGCGTGCGGTGGCGTTCCGGCGCAGTGCGATTCCCGTGCTGCCGCGCTTGCTCAGGTAGGCCCGGCCGCCGCACACCGGCTCCAGGGCGGGGGCGACGAGCACGGTCTCGTCCACCTGGGTCCAGCGGGTGCTTCCGGCGAGCCACGGGCGGACCCGTTCGGCCAGTGCGGCGGGCTCCAGGGCGAGGAGTACGAGATCGGTGGGGAGGCCGTCGAGGAGGTCGAGGTCCTGCCCGTAGTAGAGCATCTCGATCAGGAGGTACGCCGTCCCCGGCAGCCTGCGCGTCGCCGCCAGCGCTTCGAGGGCGTCGCCGTGCACGCGAACGATGTCGTAGCCGGTCTCCGGGCGTCCGGCGAGCCGGTCGCGGAAGAGCGCGTTGGGTTCGGTGGCGTCGATCTCGTAGCCCTTGGCGGCGAGCCGTGCGGTGAGGGCGCCTTCGCACGCGCCGACCTCGACGAGCGGCCCCTCGGCGGGGGCCCGGTGCCCGGCGACCCACAGGGTGGTGGCTTCGAGCCGGGACCTCTCGTAGGCGGAGGTCTCGAACTCCCACGGGTCGGCGACGGTGGCGGCCTCGTCGTCGAGACTGGCGAGCAGGGCGAAGAGCCCCTCGCGCTCGCGGGCCCCTTCCGTGGTGAAGAAGCGTTCGGCGGCCGGGACCCGCGCGGTGTAGACCACGAACTCGGGTGAGTCGGTGCTGAGCAGCGGTGCGCAGTGCCGGTTGACGAAGTCGAGTTTCGCGGCGACCAGGGCGCGGTCCAGCGGACGGTCCTCGTCACTGACGAACTGGAGGTACGGGGAGTAGCCGACCGCGTGCCGCACCGGCAGTCCGTGGTCGCCCGCGGCCACGTCGCGTCCGATCCGGCCGCGGCCGCGGCGGTTGTCGGCGGGCGAGTGGGTCCAGACCCGGGCGGCCCGGCCCTCGGCGGCTTCGCGCAGCAGCCGGGAGAGCGCTTCGGGGCCGGGCGGGTCGCAGGGCGCGTCGGGGGCCCTTACGTGCGGGGCGAGGGCGGCGAGCCGGTCGGCGAGGGAGTCGCCGGGCGCCAGGTCGATCCACTGCCGCGTGTCGCAGCACAGCACCCGCACCGTCCCGCCGCGCGACCCTTCCACGGGGTCCGGAGCCGCCCGGCCGGAGTGTTCCCCGGCCTCCTGGTCCGCCGAAGCGGAACCCCGGGTCACGGAGAGGAAGTCGAGGACGGCGTCCTCGGCCCGCAGTACCACCACTAAGTCCATTACAGGGAGCACGTCATGCACGGTCTATCCCGTCGATCGGCACAGCACAGCAGAAAACGGCAGGTCAAAGCGGTATCGCACGTCCAGAACGGGCGATCTGGTGGCGAGCCTAAGCGCTACCGAGCAGTATGGTCCAGACCAATTTTCCGGCCGCGAAAGGGAACCGAAAGGCCCTGAATCCCGTACGGGTGAGCCGAGTCGGAACCCTCCCGCGCGGGCCGGGCCACCGCCGCCCGCACCCCGCCGCCACCGGCGCACCGGCGACTTTCCGCCACCCCCGGCACCCGATGTCCGCCGACGCGGAGTGTGACCTTCGCCGCTTGGGCCGTGGGGACTGGGCAGCATGGTTACCCGCAAGTAGCATGACCTTGTACGGGCCCGCCCACCTCGGCGTACCCGCATACCGGCAGCAGCACCACCCCGCACCCCGGAGGAGAGCCAATCGTGCCTCGTACCGTCAGGGACGTCGTCTTCGTCGACGGCGTCCGCACCCCGTTCGGCAAGGCGGGCCCGAAGGGCATCTACCACGAGACCCGGGCCGACGACCTGGTCGTGAAGGCGATCCGGGAGCTGCTGCGCCGCAACCCGGACCTCGACCCCGCGCGCGTCGACGAGGTCGCCATCGCCGCGACCACCCAGATCGGCGACCAGGGCCTGACCCTGGGCCGTACCGCCGGAATCCTGGCGGGGCTCCCGACCTCCGTCCCCGGCTTCTCGATCGACCGCATGTGCGCCGGCGCGATGACCGCCGTGACGTCCGTGGCGGGCGGCGTGGCCTTCGGCGCGTACGACATCGCCCTGGCCGGCGGCGTCGAGCACATGGGCCGCCACCCCATGGGCGAGGGCGTGGACCCCAACCCGCGCTTCGTCTCCGACAAGCTGGTCGACGAGTCCGCCCTCTTCATGGGCATGACCGCCGAGAACCTGCACGACCGCTTCCCGGGCATCTCCAAGCAGCGCGCGGACGAGTACGCGGTGCGCTCGCAGGAGAAGGCCGCGAAGGCGTACGCCGACGGCAAGATCCAGGCCGACCTGGTCCCCGTGTCGGTGCGCCGCACGAACGCCGAGGCGGGTGAGACGGGCTGGGGCCTGGCCACCGCCGACGAGCCGATGCGCCCCGGCACCACGCTGGAGTCGCTCGCCCACCTCAAGACCCCCTTCCGCCCGCACGGCCGGGTCACCGCGGGCAACGCGGCGGGCCTGAACGACGGCGCCACCGCCTCCCTCATCGCCGCCGAGGACGTCGCCCGCGAGCTGGGCCTCCCGGTCAAGATGCGCCTGGTGTCGTACGCCTTCGCGGGCGTCGAGCCCGAGGTCATGGGCATCGGCCCGGTCCCGGCGACCGAGAAGGCCCTCGCCAAGGCGGGCCTGTCGATCGAGGACATCGGCCTGTTCGAGATCAACGAGGCCTTCGCCGTGCAGGTGCTGGCCATGCTGGACCACTTCGGCATCCCCGAGAACGACCCGCGCGTGAACCAGTACGGCGGCGCGATCGCCTTCGGTCACCCGCTGGCCTCCTCCGGCGTGCGTCTGATGACGCAGCTCGCCCGGCAGTTCGAGGACCAGCCGCACGTCCGCTACGGCCTGACGAGCATGTGCGTCGGCTTCGGCATGGGCGGCACGGTCATCTGGGAGAACCCGCACTTCAACGGAGGCGACGACAAGTGAGCACCACCACCGCCGAGCTCCTGAAGGGCGCGGCCGAGCTGTTCCCGGACGAGGTCGTCACGCAGGCGCACGTACGCCACCTCGAACTCCCGGGCACGTGGTCCAACAGCGGCTCCGCCGCGGGGGGCAACTTCGCGCTGATCACCCTGGACAACGGGCTGGACCACACCAAGCCGACCACTTTCGGACCGCAGTCCCTGGCGAACCTGAACCTCGCCATCGACCAGGTCGAGAAGGAGGCCGCCGAGGGCACGATCGTCGGCATCGGCATCACCGGCAAGCCGTTCATCTTCGCCGTCGGCGCGGACCTGAAGGGCGTCGAGCTGCTCGGCCGCCACGAGGACGCGCTCGCCATCGGCAAGGGCGGCCACGACGTGTTCCGCCGCCTCTCGCACCTCGCCGTCCCGACCTTCGCGTACTACAACGGTGCGGCGATGGGCGGCGGCGTCGAGGTCGGCCTGCACTGCTCGTACCGTACGGTCTCCACCTCGATCGCGGCCTTCTCGCTGCCCGAGGTCTTCCTCGGCCTGGTCCCGGGCTGGGGCGGCTGCGCGCTGCTCCCCAACCTGATCGGCGCCGACAAGGCCGTCTCGGTCATCATCGAGAACTCCCTCAACCAGAACCGCCAGCTCAAGGGCGGTCAGGTCTTCGAGCTCGGCATCGCCGACGCGATCTTCGAGGGCGCCGACTTCCTGGAGCAGTCGCTGCTGTGGACCTCCGCGGTCCTGCGCGGCGAACTCCAGGTCCAGCGCCCGGAGATCGACCGCGGCGAGGCCTGGGACGCGGCGGTCGCCCGCGGCCGCTTCATCGCGGACTCCAAGGTGCACGGCGCGGCCCCGGCCGCCTACCGCGCGCTGGACATCATCGCCGCCGCCAAGTCCGGCGACCTCTCGGCCGGCTTCGACGCCGAGGACCAGGCCCTCGCGGACCTGATCATGGGCGGCGAGCTCCGCTCCGGCATCTACGCCTTCAACCTGGTCCAGAAGCGCGCCAAGCGCCCGGCCGGCGCCCCGGACAAGAACCTGGCCCGCCCGGTCACCAAGGTCGGCGTCGTCGGCGCGGGCCTGATGGCCTCGCAGCTCGCGCTGCTCTTCCTGCGCCGCCTCGAAGTGCCGGTCGTGCTGACCGACATCGACCAGGAGCGCATCGACAAGGGCGTGGGCTACGTCCACACCGAGATCGAGAAGCTGCGCGGCAAGGGCCGCATCAACCAGGACAAGGCCAACCGCCTCAAGGCCCTGGTCACCGGCGTCCTGGACAAGGCCGACGGCTTCGCCGACGCCGACTTCGTCATCGAAGCGGTCTTCGAGGAGATGTCGGTCAAGCAGCAGGTGTTCGCCGAGGTGGAGGCGGTCGCCCCCGCCCACGCGATCCTGGCCACCAACACCTCCTCCCTCTCCATCTCGGAGATGGCCTCGAAGCTCCGGCACCCCGAGCGGGTCGTCGGCTTCCACTTCTTCAACCCGGTCGCGATCCTCCCCCTGCTGGAGATCGTCCGCGGCGAGCAGACGGACGACGCGTCGCTGGCCACCGCCTTCGGCGTGGCCCGCAAGCTGAAGAAGACCGCCGTCCTGGTCAAGGACGCCCCGGCCTTCGTGGTCAACCGCATCCTGACCCGCTTCATGGGCGAGATCCAGAACGTCATCGACGAGGGCACCCCGGTCGCCGTCGCCGAGAAGGGCGTCGAGCCCCTCGGCCTGCCGATGTCGCCGCTGGTCCTGCTGGAGCTGGTCGGCCCGGCCATCGGCCTGCACGTCTCGGAGACGCTCCACCGCGCCTTCCCGGACCGCTTCACGGTCTCCCCGAACCTGGCCGCCGTGGTCAAGGCCGGCAAGCGCGGCTTCTACGTCCACGACTCGGGCGCCCCGGTCCTGGACCCCGAGGTCGCCGCCCTCCTGAAGCAGGGCGACACCGTCCTCACCGAGGAGCAGGTCCGCGACCGCGTGATGCTCGCCGTCGCCGAGGAGATCGGCCTGATGCTCGCCGAGGGCGTCGTCGCCGAGCCGCAGGACATCGACCTGTGCCTGATCACGGGCGCCGGCTGGCCCTTCCACCTGGGCGGCATCACGCCGTACCTGGACCGCGAGGGCTACGCGGAGCGCGCGACCGGCAGGAAGTTCCTGGCGCCGGGCGTGGCGAGCGTGCCCGTGTAGTGCGCTGAAGTGCCGTGGGGCCGTGCGGAGCTGGTTTCCGCACGGCCCCTTCGTCATGACCGTTCGCCGTGACCGGCAGGCCCCGGAACGGGAGGCAGCCGCCCCTCTTCGCGCGGACGGGTCAGACGCGCGTCCAGGCCGCCAGGGACAGGCCCTTCTCGTCGGTGCGCCGACGGGCGATGTGCAGGCTGCCGTCCGGGGCGATCGCGGAGACGACCACCCGGCCCGCCGCGTCCACGGCCAGGGCGGGCGGGCCCACGCACTCCGGGCCCGTCGGGGTCCACCACAGGCCCTCGTCCTCCGCGAGGGTGCGGCAGGCGGCCACGGCCGGGCGGCCGTCGGCGGCGCGGTGGGCCAGGACCGTGCAGTCGTGGCCGTCGAGGGGCGTGCGCAGGACCGCGAGCGGTGCGGCGGGGGCGGTGGCGGGCTCGCTGCAGTGCAGGAGGGCCGCGGGACGGCCCGGGTGGTGGGCGGAGAAGGCCGTCGCCGGGGGCCGCCCGCTCGCCGTGCCGGACTCCGTGCTGGCGTCCGTCGCCGTACCGGGCTCCGTTTCGGCGTCCGTCCCGGAGCGCGGGGGCGTGAGCGCGTAGTACGTGAGCTCGTCCTCCGTCGTCTCCAGGCCGGTCAACGTGCCCGGCGACGCGGTGAAGGGCAGCGGGACCGGCGCGGAGAACGCGGCGCCCGGGGCGGGCTGGGTCCAGTGCAGGATGGTGTTCTTCGTGGTCACCGCCAGCAGGTCCACCCGGCCGGACGCGGTCGGGGTCGCGGTCAGCGGGATCTCGCAGCCGGCCCCCTTCAGGTCCCGCCAGCCCTCCCACTTGCCGTTCGCCGCCTGCCGCCGCATGAGGACGCCGCCGAAGCCGTTCCGTACGAACACGTGCACCGCGCCCGCCGCGCCGACCGCGACCGCGGGCAGGCCCATTCGGGCCACCCGGGCCGGGTCCTCGTACGGATGGCTGCCGAGCGAGTACCACGCGGCCAGCGGGCGGCCCGACTGGTACTGCGTCGCGTGCACGTACTCCACGGAGCCGTTCGCGAGCCGTCGCCGCCCCACCACGTGCACGAAGCCGTCCGGGCCCTGCGCCACGGCCAGGCCCTCCGTGTCCGGTGCCGCGAAGACCTCCGGGCCCCGCCAGTCAGGACCGCCGGGCCGGGTCTCGGTCCAGCGCAGCAGCGCGCCGTCCGCCGCCACCGCGTACGCGGTGAGCCTGCCGTCCTTGCCGCTCAGCAGCCAGCTCCGCCCCGCCACCGGGCCGGACGCCGGTCTCCCGGCCCCCTCCGCGCTCTCCAGCCCCATCGTCGCCCGCCCTGCCTTCCCCGCCGTCCGTTCAATTATTCGAACCAAGGATAGGCGGCCGGTCCGGCACTTCCCGCCGTGGGACGCTGGGCCCATGACCTCCACCCCGCCCGCGTCCCCCGCCCCGCTGCCGCTGCTCGTCGTCGACGCGGCCAACGTCGTGGGGTCCGTCCCCGACGGGTGGTGGAAGGACCGGCACGGAGCCGCCGAGCGTCTGCGGGACCGCCTGCCGGTGTACGCGGCGGGAGGCGTCGCCGGGCGGCCGGGGCCGGTCGAGGTCGTGCTCGTGGTCGAGGGCGCGGCCAGGAAGGTGGAGTCGGTGCCCGGGGTGCGGGTCGTGGCGGCCGCCGGCAGCGGCGACGACCGCATCGTCGAGGTCGTGGCCACGCGTGAGCCCGCCGGGCGGGACTGCGTCGTGGTCACCGCCGACCGCGAGCTGCGGCGCCGGGTCGAGGCGTACGGCGCGGAGTGCGTGGGGCCCCGTACCGTACGGGGCTGAGCGCACCCTGCTCGGGCGGGCGCCCGCGGTCAGCGGGCGCGGGCGTACAGGACCGCCCCGTCCACCGTCGCCACCCGTACGTACTCCTCGGCCAGGATCGACCGGAGCGTCGGCATCCGGTCCGGGCCGTACGGCTTGCCGCGGGAGTCGTCGACGATCAGGGGCGGGCGCCGCTCGGCGAGTTCGCGGCGCAGGACGGGCCAGCTCCCCTCGACGCCGTACCGCTCCCCCACCAGTGAGCCGTCGCGGCCGCCGCTGAAGTTCGTCAGCAGGCCCGCGGTCAGGTAGCGGCTCGCGGGGGCGCGGTCGGCCAGCCAGTACGTCTCGGGGTGCATGCCCCAGATCAGTACGGGGTCCGCGGCCGACGTACGGGAACGGACGGCGTCGGCGAGGCGTTGGGCGTGCGCGAGTTCGGGCCGGGGGGCGAGGAGACCCCAGGCCAGGAAGGCCGCGCAGGCGCAGGCGAGCGCGGTCAGCGCGCCGGTGGTCCAGCGGCGGGGCAGGGTCCGCAGGGCCGCCGTGCCGAGCAGGGCGAGCGGCGGCATCAGTTGGAGGTAGTAGTGGCCGAAGAAGTGGAATCCGGTCATGACGGCGACGGCGGACGCCGCGAGCCACAGCCACAGGTCCGCGCCGGGTGCCCGCCACCGGCGTACCAGCGGGACCAGCAGGCCGAGACAGGCGGCGGCCAGGATGCCCGCGTTGCCGAGGCCCCGGCCGAGCGCGTGCAGCCCCGACCCGGTCAGGTCCGCGTACGAACCGGAACCCGTGACCACCCAGAAGAGGAAGCGCGAGGGGCCGGTGAGGAGGGCCACGGCGGCGACGGGCACGACGAAACCGGCGAGGGCGCGGGTCAGGGCCCGTGCCCGCCGTGACGCGCCCCAGGCGAGCCAGAGCACCGGGAGGAGCACCGCGCCGCCGGTCTGCTTGGCCAGGAACGCCCCGGCGGTGGCCGCGCCGGCCCAGACCCAGAGGCGGCGGTCGGCGCACCACACGGCGAGCGCGGTGAAGGGCAGCGTGAAGAGGCCGAAGGAGGCGGCCTGGGTGTCCTCGGGGTGCAGCCCGACGGAGACCAGCAGGAAGGCGGTGCCCGCCACCGCCCCCGCGCGGTCGCCCCACCTGCGGCGGGCCAGGGAGGCGAGGAGGGCGGCGGTCGCGAACAGGGCCAGGATCGCGAGGACCTTGAGCGGGAGGAGGGAACGGTCGCCGAAGAGGCCGAGGGCGGCTTGGTACAGCCAGGGGACGAGGGGGGGCTTGCGGTCGACGACGGTGTCGTACAGGACTCCTCCGGCGGCGAGCCGGCCCGCCTGCACCGCGAGGAAGCCCTCGTCGGGGTTCCAGAGGGGGTGACGGAAGGAGGGGATGCGGGTGAGCGCCGCGAGGAGGAGGAGCGCCGGAAGGAGCCTCCACCAGTAGGTGTGCGGGGTCGGGGGTGCGGGCGCGGTCGCGGGCTCGGCGAGCATGGGCCCAAGTTATCCGCCCCCGGGAGCGGGACGCCCGGGAGGGTGCCGGGGCGTCCCGGCCGGGGGCGGGGAACGGCGCGTCGGGCGGGGCCGGGGGGCTGCTCGCGCCGGGTTACCCGGGCAGCGTGCCCTTGCCCAGTTTGCTGTTCCGCTTCCCGTACAGGAAGTACACCGCGATCCCGATCAGCATCCACACCCCGAACCGCAGCCAGGTCTCCGCCGGCAGGTTCAGCATCAGCCACAGCGAGGCCAGGACCGACAGGGCGGGGATCAGCGGCACCAGCGGGGTCTTGAAGGACCGGGGCAGGTCGGGGCGCTTGCGGCGCAGGATGACGACGCCCAGCGCGACCACGACGAAGGCGAAGAGCGTGCCGATGTTGACCAGTTCGGCGAGCTCGTCGATGGAGGTGAAGCCCGCGACGACGGCGACCAGCACGCCGAGCAGGATGGTGGAGCGGTACGGGGTGCCGAACTTCGGGTGGACCTGCGAGAAGGCCCTCGGGAGCAGTCCGTCGCGGCTCATCGCGAAGAAGACCCGGGACTGGCCGAGGAGCAGGATCATGCAGACGGAGGTCAGTCCGACCGCGGCGCCGAAGCTGATCAGGCCTGCCCAGAAGGGGTGGCCGACGGATTTGAAGGCGTCGGCGAGCGGTGCGTCCGTGGAGAGGTCGCTGTACTTCTGCATGCCGGTGACGACGACGGAGACCGCCACGTACAGCAGCGTGCAGATGATGAGGGAGCCGAGGATGCCGCGCGGGACGTCGCGCTGCGGGAGTTTGGTCTCCTCGGCGGCCGTGGCGACGATGTCGAAGCCGATGAAGGCGAAGAAGACGACGGCCGCGGCGGTGAAGACGCCCATGACGCCGAAGCTGGTCGGGGTGAAGCCGAAGATCAGTTGGACCAGCGGGGCGGTCAAGCCCTCGCCGCCCTCGGTGGCCTTGGACGGCGGGACGAAGGGCTGGTAGTTGGCGCCGGTGACGAAGAAGGCGCCGACGATGATGACCAGCAGGACGACGGTCACCTTGATGGCGACGACGACGCCGGTCACGCGGGAGGAGAGCTTCATTCCGGCGACCAGGATCGCGGTGATGACCAGCACCAGGATGCAGGCCAGCAGGTCGAAGCCGAACTTTCCGTCGTGGGTCCCGGAGAGGAAGTCCGGGAGGTGGACGCCCGCCGTGTCGAGAAGCGAACGCATGTAACCGGACCAGCCGACGGCCACCACCGCACAGCCCAGCGCCAGCTCCAGGACCAGGTCCCAGCCGATGATCCAGGCGGGCAGCTCACCGAGGGAGGCGTAGGAGAAGGTGTACGCCGATCCCGCGACCGGCACGGTCGAGGCGAACTCGGCGTAGCAGAGGGCGGCCAGCCCGCAGACCACGCCCGCGACGACGAAGGCGAGGGCGACCGAGGGGCCGGCCGTCTCCTTCGCGATCTTGCCGGTGAGGACGAAGATGCCGGTGCCGATGATGACGCCGACGCCGAAGACGGTGAGGTCCAGGGCGGAGAGGGACTTCTTGAGGGCGTGCTCCGGCTCCTCGGTGTCCCGGATGGACTGCTCGACGGTCTTCGTGCGGAAGACGCCGTGCTGCCGCGCAGGCGGTGACGCCGATGATGTACCCGTTGAACTGTGGTCTTCCGTGCTCACCGCAGCACCTCCGCCGCTCGGGCCGTCCCACCTCTGAGTGGAGGGTCACCCGCAATCATCGTGATCATTCGCGTGGATTCGCGACTGCGCGAACAGGTTTTCACCCGATAGGGCGAATGTACGAAAAAGTCCGGGCCGGAGGTTTCCCTCCGGCCCGGACTCAGACGGCGCGAGCCCCGTCAACGGGCTGCCCGGTCATGCGGCGTACGGCAGTCGTCGCGTACGGCTCAGCCGCACACGGCTCAGTCGTCGCGTACGGCTCAGTCGCGTACGGCCGCCTTCGCCGTCACCTCGCGCTCCAGCCGCCCGTCGATCTTCGCGACCAGGCCGGTGACCTGACGGGCGATGTCCGGCGCGGTCAGCCCGATCTCGGCCAGCACCTCCTTGCGGGAGGCGTGGTCCAGGAAGACCGGCGGAATGCCGAAGTCGCGCAGCGGCACGTCCACGTCCGCGTCCCGCAGCGCCTGAGCGACGGCGGAACCGACGCCGCCGGCGCGGGAGTTGTCCTCGACGGTGACGACGACCCGGTGCTGCTCGGCCAGCGGCGCCATCGCCGCGTCGACCGGCTTGACCCAGCGGGGGTCGACGACGGTGGAGGAGATGCCCTGCGCGTCGAGCAGCTCGGCGATCTCCAGGCACATCGGGGCGAGCGCGCCGATGGACACCAGAAGGACGTCCGGGCGGTCCACGTCGGTGGTGGGCCTGCGCAGCACGTCCATGCCGCCGGCCCTGCCGACCGCCTTGACCGCCGGGCCGACCGCGCCCTTGGAGAAGCGGACCACGGTGGGGGCGTCCTCGACCTGGACGGCCTCGCGCAGTTGGGCGCGGACCTGGTCGGCGTCGCGCGGGGCGGCGATCCGCAGGGTCGGGACGACCTGGAGGATCGACATGTCCCACATGCCGTTGTGCGAGGCGCCGTCGGTTCCGGTGACGCCCGCGCGGTCCAGTACGAAGGTCACACCGCACTTGTGGAGGGCCACGTCCATCAGGACCTGGTCGAAGGCACGGTTGAGGAAGGTCGCGTACACCGCGAAGACGGGGTGCAGGCCGCCGGTCGCCAGGCCCGCCGCCGACACCGCGCCGTGCTGTTCGGCGATGCCCACGTCGTAGACGCGGTGGGGGAAGGCCTTGGCGAACTTGTCCAGGCCGACCGGCTGGAGCATGGCCGCGGTGATCGCGACGATGTCCTCGCGCTCCTTGCCGAGCTTGACCATCTCCTCGCCGAAGACGGAGGTCCAGTCGACGCCGGAGGAGGCGATCGGCAGGCCCGTGTCCGGGTGGATCTTGCCGACGGCGTGGAAGCGGTCGGCCTCGTCGGCGAGGGCGGGCTGGTAGCCGCGGCCCTTCTCGGTGAGGCAGTGCACGATGACCGGGCCGCCGAAGCGCTTGGCGCGCTGGAGCGCGGACTCCAGGGCCTCGATGTCGTGGCCGTCGATCGGGCCGACGTACTTGAGGCCCAGGTCCTCGAACATGCCCTGCGGGGCGATGAAGTCCTTGAGGCCCTTCTTCGCGCCGTGCAGGGTCTCGTACAGCGGCCTGCCGACGACCGGGGTGCGCTCCAGGAACTCCTTGCCGCGGGCCAGGAAGCGCTCGTAGCCGTCGGTGGTGCGCAGGGTGGCCAGGTGGTTGGCGAGGCCGCCGATGGTGGGCGCGTAGGAGCGCTCGTTGTCGTTGACGACGATCACCAGCGGGCGGTCCTTGGCGACGGCGATGTTGTTCAGCGCCTCCCAGGCCATGCCGCCGGTCAGCGCCCCGTCGCCGATGACGGCGACGACCGCGTCGTCCTTGCCGAGCACCTCGTTGGCCTTGGCCAGGCCGTCGGCCCAGCCGAGCACGGTGGAGGCGTGGCTGTTCTCGATCACGTCGTGGTCGGACTCGGCGCGCGCCGGGTAGCCGGAGAGGCCGCCCTTCATCTTCAGCCGGGTGAAGTCCTGGCGGCCGGTGAGCAGCTTGTGCACGTAGCTCTGGTGGCCGGTGTCCCACAGGACCTTGTCCTTGGGCGACTCGAAGACGCGGTGCAGCGCGATGGTCAGCTCGACCACGCCCAGGTTCGGGCCCAGGTGGCCGCCGGTCTTGGAGACCTCGTCGACGAGGAAGGTACGGATCTCCTCGGCCAGCTGGTCGAGCTGCTCCGGGGACAGCCGGTCCAGGTCGCGCGGTCCCTTGATGCGGGTCAGCAAGGCCACCCGTGCCTCCTCTGCGGTTGAACTGGCTTGTGCTGTGGACGTTCGTGCCGATCTGCCGAGTCTAATGTTCCGCGCGCGGCGGCGATCGGCGGGTTGTGCGACCTGCCTCACCCGTACGGACCAACATACGCACAAACGTGCCCAGCACCTTGATTTCGGTGCCGGGCACGTAGGGGTTTGGCCGCTCTGCGGGGCGCGTCGGGCGGGCGGGGTGGTTCCCGGCACGCGGCAGGGCGCTAGGCGCGTCCCGCCGCCTTCTGGCTCCTGCGCGACACCGAGTCCAGCACGACCGCCGCCAGCAGCACCGCGCCGGTGATCATCGACTGGACCGCCTTGCTGGAGGAGCCCTCCATGTACAGGCCGGTCATGATCGACTGGATCACCAGGATGCCGAGCAGCGCCGACCAGGGGGTGCCCCGGCCGCCGAAGAGGCTGGTGCCGCCGATGACGGCCGCCGCGATGGCGAGCATCAGGGTGTCGCCGCCGCCCAGGTTGGAGTCGGCGACACCGGACTGGGAGGCGATGAAGAGACCGCCGAGCCCGCCCAGGAAGCCGGAGATGGTGAAGACCGAGATCCGGATCCAGACGACGTTGATGCCGGCCCGGCGCGCCGCCTCGACGCCGCCGCCGACCGCGAAGACCTGACGGCCGTAGGTGGTGCGGCGCAGCACGAAGCCGGCGAGGACGACCACGCCGACGAAGACGGTCAGCCCGAGCGGCAGGCCGTCCTCCTGGTTCAGGACGTACGCGGCGGCGAAGACCAGGACCGCGACCACACCGGTGCGCAGCGCCAGCTCGCTCATCGGGCGGTGCGGCAGGTCGGCGGCCTTGCGGCGGCGGTGCTCGTTCCACTGCGACCAGGCGTAGGCGGCGACCGCGACGGCGGCCAGGCCGTAGGCGGCGGCGATGTCGCTGAAGTAGTAGTTGTTGAGGTGGTAGATGACGCCGCCGGAGATGTTGTTCAGGCTCAGGGTGTTCCCGAGGACGAACAGTTGCAGGCCGCTCCAGCCGAGGAAGCCCGCGAGGGTGACGACGAACGCGGGCACGCCGATCCGGGCGAAGAAGAAGCCGTGCAGGGCGCCGATGGCGGCCGCGCCGAGCAGGCCGACGACGACGGCGAGGCCCTCGTTCATGTCCTGCTTGATGGCGAGGACCGAGCTGGCGGCGGCGGTGAGACCGGCCACCGAGCCGACCGAGAGGTCGATCTCGCCGAGCAGCAGCACGAAGACGATGCCGGTGGCGATGAGCCCCGGGCCGACGATGTACTGGGCGATGTTGCTGAGGTTCGAGGGGTCCAGGAAGCGGCCGGAGCTGATCTCGAAGATCGCCCAGATGACGATCAGGCCGGTGACGACCGGTATCGAGCCGAGCTCACCGCCCTTGATCTTGCGCTTGAACTCGCTCAGGTAACCGGCGAAGCCCTGCTCGCGCACGAGCAGCCGGGGGTCGACCGCCGGGACGGCGCCTGGTGCGACGTCCGGGTCGGCGTCCACCGGGGTGGACTTCTGGGGCGGGGTGTTCACGGTCTCACTCACTTCACGGCCTCCGCGCCTCGCGCCTCGCGACGGGTCACGGCGTTGTCCGTGGCTCCGGTGATGGCGGCGATGATCTCTTCGTTGGTGGTGTCCCTGACCTTGAAGACACCGTTGTTGCGCCCGAGGCGCAGGACCGCGACCTCGTCGGCGACGGCCTTGACGTCGGCCATGTTGTGGCTGATCAGCAGGACGGCGAGGCCCCGCTCGCGCAGCCGCTCCACCAGGTCCAGGACCTGGGCGGTCTGCTCGACGCCGAGGGCGGCGGTCGGCTCGTCGAGGATGACCAGCTTGGGGTCGCCGACCAGCGCGCGGGCGATGGCCACGACCTGGCGCTGGCCGCCGGAGAGCGAGGCGATCGGGATGCGGACGCTCGGGATGCGGATGGACAGGGTGTCCAGGAGTTCCTTGGCGCGCTTCTCCATGGCGACCTCGTCGAGCACCTTGGCCCGGCCGAGCTCGCGGCCGAGGAAGAGGTTGGCGACGACGTCGAGGTTGTCGCAGAGCGCGAGGTCCTGGTAGACGGTGGCGACGCCGAGGCCCTGGGCGTCGTGCGGGCGCGCGATGGAGACGGGTCGGCCGTCCCATTCGATGCTGCCCTCGTCGATGGGGTGCACCCCGGCGATCGTCTTGACCAGGGTGGACTTTCCGGCGCCGTTGTCGCCGACCAGGGCGACGACCTGACCGGCGTGCACCTCCAGGTCGACGTCGGTCAGGGCCTGCACGGCTCCGAACCGCTTGGAGACTCCGCGTAGCGCGAGGACGGGCGCAGCGGACATGTGAACCATCTCCTTCGTCCGCCGACGGGTGCGGCGGAGGGCCGCCGCAGCGTTCTCGCGTGCGACGGGACGGGGCGTGTGGATGGAGGGGCGGACGCGTGGTGGCCGCGCCGGGGCCCGGTCCGCGTCCGGCGGGCGGACGACGACCGGGACCTCGTACGCGACCGCGTACGTCGGCCGGGACGATATGGACGGATGCGGTACGGGCGGGAGCCGCACGGCGGTACGGGGGCGGGCACGCCATGGGCGGAGAGCACGGGGGCACGGCGTTCCGGCCGCCCGACGGGCCCCGGCCCCGTACGGACGCGGACCGAGCGCCTGCCGACACCGGACCGGGACCGCCCCCAAGGACGCGGCAACGACACCGAAGGGGGCCGAGGCGGTACGGACAGCCGCCGAAGCGACGCCGACCGGGCGCGGGGCCGCCCTGACGGACACCGCGACGACACCGACCGAAGCCGGGGCCGTACGGACAGCAGCCATGGCGCTGCCGCCCGAAGCCGGGACCGTACCGACCGACCGCCGCGGCCGCGCCGGCGGGAGCCCGGGAGCCCCACGGACGCGGCCTCCTCGGAGGCCGTTTCCGGGCCGCCCCGGGACTCGCCGGGCCGAGCCCGCCGTGCGCGGGGTCCCGCTCCCCTGACGGGACCGCGACCCCGCGTCGCCCGGGACGAGGGAGGCGGGCTCCCCCGGCCCGTCGCCGCGACGCGGCTAGCTGATGCCCGCGTCCGCGCACGCCTTGGCGAACTCCGCCTTGCAGATCTCGGCGGTCTTGTAGAGCTGGTCCTTGACGACCGTGTCCTTGATGTTGGCCTTGGTGATGACCGTGGCCTGGATCAGCTCCGCCGGGATGCCCTTGGCGCTGGGGCTGTCGATCGTGGTGGCCAGCGAGAGCTTCTCGCCCTTCAGCAGCTTCACCGCGACCTCGGCGGTCTTGTCCGCCTCCGGCTTGTACGGCTTGTAGATGGTGAAGGCCTGCGTACCGGCGAGGATCCGCTGGATGCCCGCGAGCTCCGCGTCCTGGCCGCCGACCGGGATGCCCTTGACACCCGCCGACTGGAGCGCCGCGACGATGCCGCCCGCCATGCCGTCGTTGGCGGAGTAGACGGCGTCGAAGCCGTCCTTGCCCAGGGAGGTGATGGCGGTGCCCATCTTCTCGCCCGCGATCTTCGGGTCCCACTCGCCCGTCTGCTCGTAGACGACCTTCTTGACCTTGCTGTCGAGGACGGAGTGCGCGCCCTTCTTGAACAGCCCGGCGTTGGGGTCCGACTCCTTGCCGTTGATCATGACGACGCGGCCGTCCTTGGCCTTGTCGCCGAGCGCGTCGATGATGCCCTGGCCCTGGAGCTGGCCGATCTTCTCGTTGTCGAAGGAGACGTAGGCGGAGACCGGACCCTCGGCGAGGCGGTCGTACGCGACGACCTTGATGCCCTTCTTGTCGGCCTCCTCGACCCACGCCTTGGTGGCGGCGGAGTCGACGGCGTCGAGGACGATGACCTTGACGCCGGAGTCGACGAGGTCGTCGAACTGCTGCTTCTGGGTCGCGACGTTCTCGGACGCGTTCTTGTAGTTGATCTTGCAGTCGGAGCAGAGCTCGGTGACCTTGGCCTTGATCAGCGGGTAGTCGAAGGACTCGTAACGGGTCGTCTTGCTCTCCGGCAGCAGCAGGCCGATCGTCTTGTCGTCCTTCTTCTCTTCCTTGCCCGCGCCCGCTTCGCCGCACGCGGCGAGGGACAGGGTCAGCACGGCCGCAGCGGTGACGGCGGTAGCGGCACGACGCAGATGGGTCTTCACAGTCCAACCTCCCTGACGAGGCCGCGTCGTTGCGGCCGAGGTGTCTGGAAGTCAACTCGTGTGCCGCCACCACCGTCAAGGAGTAAACCCTTAACGAGATGACAACGGTGCCACTCGTTATCTAAGTGAAGGCAGGGGCCGAATGCTGGTCCCTGTCGTGCGAGTTGACCGGCTGAGCGGTGTCCAACAGGCTCGAATCGCCCATTTCGCTCAGCACGAGGGCCAGCGCGCCCAGCACTTCGGCCCGTCCGCCGAGCGCGCCGGGCAGCACGCTCAAGTGCCGTGCGGCACTGGGGATCGCGTACCGCGAGACCGAGTCGCGGATCGGCCCGAGCACCAGCTCGCCGGAGTCCGCGAGGTCGCCGCCGAGGACGACCCGGCTGGGGTTGAGGAGGTTGCAGAGGTTGGCCACCCCGCTGCCGATGTGCCGGCCGACGTCGGCGATCACCCGGCGGCAGCCCGGGTCGCCCTCGCGGGCGAGCCGCACGACGCGCTCCATGGTGAGGTCGGGTCCGTGCGAGGGCGTCAGCAGCGGCAGGACGTAGCGGGCCGCCGCGAAGGTCTCCAGGCAGCCGCGGTTGCCGCAGCGGCACACCGGGCCCGACTCGTCGAGCGTGATGTGCCCGATCTCGCCGGCGGTGCCGCCGGGCCCCCGGTAGACGCGGCCGTCTATCACCAGCCCGGCGCCGACGCCGCTGGCGACCTTGATGTACGCGAGATCGCGCACCCCGCGCCCCGCGCCCCACACCAGCTCGCCGAGCGCCCCGAGGTTGGCGTCGTTGTCGACGTACACCGGAACCCCGAGCCGGGCCGAGAGCTCCTCGCTCGGGTTGATCCCCTGCCAGCCCGGCAGGATCGCGGTGGAGCCCAGGCGCCCGGACTCCACGTCGATCGGTCCAGGGACGCCGAGGCCGACGCCGACGACCTTGTCCTGGCTGATCCCGGTGGCCCCGATGAGGCGCTTGACCAACTGTTCGGCCCGGTCGAAGCCCTGCGCGGCCGAGGCGTCCACGTCCAGCGGCTCGGACTCCTCGGCGAGCACCTGGTGGGCCAGGTTGCCGACGGCCACCCGCAGGTGGGTGTGGCCGAAGTCGACGCCGATCACCACGCCCGCGTCCCCGCTGAGCGAGACGCTGCGGGCCCGGCGGCCGCCCGCCGAGGTGGGCGTGACCTCGACCGTTCCGCCGTCCTTCAGTTCGCGCACGATGTTGGAGACCGTGGCGGCGGAGAGCCCGGTGCTTCTCGCGATCTCGGCCTGGGTCAGCGAGCCCGCCATGCGCACCGCGCGCACGACCCGCTCCAGATTGGCCCGGTGCAGAGACGTCTGCGACCCCGGAGTCTCCATTGACTCATCCACTCCCGATCCTGACGGCCGGCACGACGGCCGCCCGCTCCGGGGCCACGACTGCGGGGCCCCGCCGTTCTTCCAACATGTGAACCCTAAGCAGAGACTTTCCCGCCCGCTCCCGTCAAGGCCTGGACCGAAGAGGGGCCGGATCACGCCGAAGCGCCCGCCGGCGGGGGCCTGCGGGCGCTTCGTTCCGTACGGGACCGGGGGAAAGGCCGTGCGAAGGGGTCCTCCCTCGCGTGCTGTCCTACTTCACCGACCCCGCGGTCAGTCCGGACACCACGTGCCGCTCGATGAACGCGAACAGGATGATCACCGGGACGATCGCGACGACGGAGGCCGCGAAGAGGTAGTTCCACTGCACGGTGTAGGCGCCGATGAAGTTGTTGATGCCGACCGTCAGCGGCTGGCTGGCCGGATCGGTGGTCAGGGTCAGGCCCATCGCGAACTCGTTCCACGTCGTGATGAACGTGAAGATGAGCGCGGTCACCACCCCGGGCAGCGCCAGCGGCAGCGTGACCCTGATCATCGCGCCGAAGCGGCTGGTGCCGTCCACCATCGCCGCCTCCTCCAGCTCCGCCGGGATGGAGCCGATGTAGGCGGTCAGGATCCACACCGCGAAGGCCAGGTTGAAGGCCGCGTTGGTGATGATCAGCGTCCAGACCGAGTTGAGCATGCCCAACTGGTAGAACTCGCGGTAGAGGCCGATGAGCAGCGCGGTCGGCTGGAACATCTGGGTGACCAGCACGAGCAGCAGGAAGACCTTGCGCCCGCGGAACTTCATCCGTGCCGTGTAGTACGCGGCCGGCAGCGCCACCAGCAGCACCAGCACCGTGGCCCCGCCCGCGACCAGCAGGGTGACCTGGAGGTTCTGTCCCAGCTCGGACTGCTTCCAGACCTCGATGAAGTTGGACCACTCGAAGTCGCTGGGCAGGTAGGTGCGGTCGCGCAGCTCCGCCTTCGGCCGCAGCGCCGTGATGATCATTTCGAGGTACGGAGCGAGGAAGAGCGCGGCCAGGCCCCAGGCCACCACGGCGATGACCAGCGTGCGCGGCCGGAAGGGGCGCTTGGGGGGCGTGACCGACGGGCTCTGCGTCTTCGGCCGGGCGGCCGTAGCGGTGGCCATCAGTCCTCCTCGTTCCAGCGGCTGACCTTCAGGAAGATCAGGACGAGCACCACGACCAGGGCGAAGTTGACCACCGACATGGCCGCCGACTCGCCGATGTCGGTCTCCTTCAGCTTGTACATGAACACCATCGAAGTGGACGTGTCGTAGCCCGGTCCGCCCTGGGTCATGGCCCAGATGATCGGGAAGGAGTTGAAGACGTTGATCAGGTTGATGACGACGCCGATCAGGAACGCCGGACGCAGCATCGGCAGCGTGATGTGCCGGTACGTCTGCCAGGTCCCCGCGCCGTCGATGCGCGAGGCCTCGTAGACCTCGCCCGGGATGGTCTGGAGGCCCGCCAGCAGGGTGTACGTCGTGAAGGGCAGCGACACGAAGATCGCGACCGCCATCATCCACGGCCAGGCGGTGGAGGACTCCCCCAGCCAGTCCTTCGGCCCGTCGATGAGGCCGAGGTCCATCATCAGGGTGTTGAGCACGCCGGCGGTCTGGTTGAGCATCCACTTGAAGCCGATGGCCGTCATCAGCACGGACGCGGCCCAGGGGGCGATGAGCGCCCAGCGGGTGATCGTGCGGCCGGGGAACTTCTGGTTGAAGAGCTGGGCGAGGGCCAGCGAGATCAGCATCGTGCAGGCCACGACGACGACCGTCCAGATCACCGTCCAGAGCAGGACGGCACCGAGGTCGGTCTCCTCGAAGAGCTTCTTGTACTTGTCCGTCCCCGCGCTGCCGCGCACCTTGCCGGAGATGGAGATGTTGAGGAACGAGGTGCGGATCAGCTCGACGACGGGCCAGACGACCACGAAGAGGATCAGCAGGATGACGGGCGCAATCCAGGGCAGCGGGCCGAGCCTGGCCAGTCCGCTGCGGCGGCTCACCGGCCTGGGGGCGCGCCCGCCCCGTCCCCCGCCGGTCTCGGCGGGGGACGGAGGGGCCTTGAGTGACACGGTTTCTCCTGGGAGAGGGAGAGGGGGCGATCGACGGGGCGAGCGGGCCGGATCAGCGCGTCACTTGACGTCCTTCGCCGCGTCCTCGGCCTTCTTCTGGAGGTCGTCCAGGACCGCCTTCGGGTCGTCGCCGGCGGCCTTGCCGCCGGTCTTCTTGATCTCGGCGGAGACCAGGTCCCAGGAGGTGTCGTTGACCGGGTAGAACGTGGCCGTCGGCAGGGCCGCGAAGAAGTCCTTCAGCTTGGCGTTCTTCGGGTCCGCCTGCATGGCCTCGGCGGCGTCCGTGGTGACGGGGATGAAGTTGTACATCGACGCGAACTTCACCAGGTTGTCCTTGGTGTAGGTGAAGTCGAGGAACTTCTTCACCGCGTCCTTGCCGGCCTTGCCGTCCTGGAAGGCCATGGTCCAGTCGCCGACGCCGAGGGTGGAGTCCAGCGGGCCGTTCTTGCCGGGGATCTTCGCCATCCCGTACTCGACCTTGGCCTCCTCGGCCATCTTGATGACGCTCGGGTGGCCGTTCATCATGCCGACCTTGCCCGCCGCGAAGTCGGCGAAGGCCGTCTTGCGGTCGGTGGAGGCGGGGTTGGGGTAGGTCAGGCCGGGCTTGACCAGGTTCTCCTGGAGCCACTTGAACGTCTCGACGTTCTGGGCGCTGTTGATCGTGTACTTGCCGGCCTCGTCCTTGTAGCCGCCGCCGTTGCCCATCTCCCACATCAGGGTCTCGCCCTGGGCCTCCTCGGGGCCGAGCGGGAGGCCGTAGGGGATCTCCGCGGCCTTCTTCTCCTTGAGCTTCTTCGCCGCGTCGGCGACGTCGGCCCAGGTGGCCGGGGTCTTGGTGATGCCGGCGGCCGCGAACGCCTTCTTGTTGTAGAAGAACGTACGGGTGGAGGCGACCCACGGGATGCCGTAGGCGGCGCCCTTGACCTTGCCCGCTTCGGCGAAGCCCTTCGAGAGGTTGGCCCGGGTCTTGGGCGACATGACGTCGTCGACCTTGTAGAGCAGGTCGTCGGCGACCTTGTCGGCGTAGCCGCCGGTCTGGAGGACGTCGGGCACGTTGCCCGACGCGATCATCGTCTTGACGGTCTTGTCGATGTCGTTCCAGTTGATGACCTGGACCTCGACCTTGTAGCCCGCGTTGGCGGCCTCGAAGTCCTTGGCGACCTTGTCCCAGAACGGCTTGGAGGCGTCCGCCGCGCTGGTGCCGTAGTCGGCGGCGACCACCTTGATGGTCTTGCCGCCCCCGGCGCCGTCCCCGCCGCCGTCGCCGTCGCCACCGCAGGCGGTCAGCCCCAGTGCCATCACGAGCGTTGCCGCACCGGTGGCGATAACCCGATTCCTCATGCTTTTCAACCCTTCGACCTCAGCGTCGACTTGCTGCATTCACCGGAGGTCGGCCCCCGGACCACCGGCCGGGCGAAGATCCCCCGCAGCGCCGTGGCACGGACACTACTCACGCCCCGCGAAGGCGCAATAGGTTTAGACCACTTTCGTGTTCAAGTCGAAACCTGGTTCAACAGGGTTCCTTCGAAAGTCACTTGGGGTACTTCCGGCGTCACCCGAGGTGCGCCCCGGGTTACTTGAGGTACGGCCGAACAGGGCTACGGACCGGGGCCGAACGGCCTAATCGGGTCGGCTACTTGAGGGCGCCCGCGGTGAGGCCCGCCTGCACCTGCCGCTGGAAGACCGCGTACACGACGAGCACCGGCACCATGGCGATGGTCAGGCCCGCGAAGAGCGCTCCCCAGTCGCCGCGGTAGCCCTGCGCGATCGCCAGCGAGGCGAGTCCCTGCGGGAGGACGTAGCTGGACTCGTTCTCGTTGTTGAGGAGCAGCGGCAGCAGGTACTGGTTCCACTGGCCGAGGAAGTTGAAGATGCCGATGCTGACCAGGCCCGGCTTGGCCATCGGCAGCATGATCTGGAAGAAGGTCCGGGTGTGGGACGCGCCGTCCACCATGGCCGCCTCCTGCACGCCGGTGGGCAGCGTGCGGAAGAAGGAGGTCAGGAAGAAGGTGGTGAAGGGCAGCGAGTAGGCGATGTACGCGATGATCAGACCGGCGCGCGTGTCCAGGAGCTGGAAGTTCTCCATGACCGCGAAGAGCGGCACCAGCGCCAGGATCACCGGGAACATCATGCCGCCCGCGAACAGCAGGAAGACGAACTTGTTGCCGGGGAAGGTGAACCGGGCGATGACGTAGGCGGCCATCGAGCCCAGCAGCATGGTGCCGGTCAGCGATCCGGCGAGGATGATCAGCGAGTTGAGGGCGTACTGCCCGATGTGCGCCTGCGTCCACGCGTTCGCGAAGTTCGCCCAGTGGAAGGACGAGGGCAGCCCCATCGGGTCGTTGAGGATGTCGGACGAGGTGCGGAAGGCCGTGATCGCGACCCAGACCAGCGGGCCCGCCGCCATCAGGGTCCACAGGACCAGGAAGGCGTGCGAGAAGACGTTGAGGGTGCCGCCGCCCTCCTTGGCCTTGATCTGATCGGCCGTGCCCCGACGGGACTCGGTGAGTGTGCTCGTGCCCATGACGTGGTCTCCCCCGCTCTCAGTATTCGATCCGGTCGCGGTTGCCGAGCCGCATGACGATCAGGGAGAACACCACGCTCAGCAGGAGCAGTACGACGCCGATGGCGGTCGCGTAGCCGAACTGTCCCTCGCGGAAGCGTTCGTAGAGGAAGACCGGGGTCACCTTCATGGCGTGCGAGGGCATCATCACCAGCACGATCGCGAAGGAGTCCAGGGCCTGGATGCCCATGTAGACCCAGCCGGTGCGCACGGTGTCCCAGATCAGCGGGAGCGTCACCTTGAAGAAGGTGGTGCCCCGGCCCGCCCCGTCCAGCAGGGCCGCCTCGTAGATGTCCTTGGGGATGCCGCCCATGGCCGCCGAGAAGAGCACGACGTAGAAGCCGACGAAGCTCCAGCAGATCACGGTGAGCACGGCGATCAGCGCGAGGCCGTACTCGCCGCCCAGCCAGGCGGGGCCCTTGACGCCCACCAGGTCCAGGCCGCCGTTGACCAGTCCGGCGTTGGTGTTGAAGACCCGGCCCCAGACCACCGCGATGATCGCCACGGAGAGCACCTGCGGGAAGAAGTACACGACCTTGTAGAGCGAGGAGCCCGCGACGCCGGAGATGGCCTGGCCCTTGCGGTGCCTGCCGCCCGCCGTGATCATGTACGCGAAGAAGACGCCGAGGACGAGCGTGACGACCGGGGCGATCACCAGCAGGGTCAGGCTGGTGGTCGTGGAGTCCCAGAACCGTTCGTCGTTCCACATTTTGACGAAGTTGTCGAAGCCGATGAAGTTGGCTATCGGCCCGCCCGACCAGTCCGTGAGCGAGTAGTAAATCGCCTGGAGGAACGGCGAGATGACGAATATCGCGTAGAAGGCCAGCGGAACCGCCAGGAATCCCGCGACGAATCGGTATTTGTCGAGTGTCCGGTACCTCCGGTCGTACCGGACACTCATCGGTGTGAATCGGGGCGGCAGGAGTATCGCCGCGAAGAACAACAGCCGGTTGGGAGGCTTGGCCGCCCGCTTCTCGATACTCATGCCGCTCCGATTTTCACCCGTTGCGCTCAACTGGCCGTGGCTCAGCCGACGGTGGTTCAGACCTTCTTGATCTTCGTGATGTCGGGGTCCTTGGCGACCCGGTCGGAGGCCTTCTGCATGATGTCCAGGGCCTCCTTGGTGCCGATGCGGCCCATCATGAAGTCGCCCATCACCTTGTCGTAGTCGGCGGTGAACAGCTCGCCGTACCACTCCTTCCAGAACGGGATGACGATGTTGTCGCCGGCCGCGGTGATGGCCTTCTGGGAGCTGTCGGTCCCCGGCGGCAGCTTCATGCCGTCGATGGCGCCCTTGAGCGCGGGAATGCCGCCCGTCTCCTTGAAGAGGTTGACGGACGCCTCCTTGCTGTACATCATCCGCATCCACTCCAGACCGCCCTGTACGTTCGCGGCCTTGGCCGGGACGATGAAGGGCTCGCCGGGCGGCGAGTACAGCGTGCCGAAGGGCATCTTGTCGCCGGAGGACAGCGCGGGGGTGGCGCCGACGGTCATGCCGAAGCCCGCCGGGGTGGTGTCCTTGGCCTCGTTCTCCACCCAGGAGCCGTTGGGCACGAAGACGCACTTGCCCTTGGTCCAGGCGGTCTGCATCTCGGTGTGGCCCTGCGGACCGTCGAAACCGGTGAGGACGTACTTCTTGGCGACGAGCTCCTCGAACGCCTCGAAGACCGACTTCACGGCGTCGCTCTTCCAGCAGTTCGGCTCCAGGTAGTCCATCGCCTCGACCGCCGCACGGCCGCCGGCCTGGGCGAACATCGCGTACATCGAGAAGAGCATGTAGCGCGGGTGGCCGCCGGGGTAGCTCCAGCCGTGGATGCCCTTGTCCTTGGCCTTCTTGCAGACGGCCAGCATCTCGTCCCAGGTCTTGGGGTACTGCGACTCCAGGGTCTCCTCCAGCATCCGCCGGGAGTACCAGTTGCCGTAGACCGTCATGGCGATGTTGAGCTGGTAGCAGCCCTTGGTGCCGAAGGCGCCCATGGACTGCATCGCCGGGTAGAGGCTGTCGCGGACGGTGACCGACGGGTTGTCCCAGGAGGGCGCGTCCAGCATCTCGGTGAAGTCGGCGACCTGCTGGTTGGTCACCAGCTTGCCGATGTTCATCTGGTCGGCGCCGGAGTTGTTGATGACGTCCGCCGCCGGGTTGCCCCGGACGATCTTCGGCTGGAGCTGGGTGGCGATCTTCTCCGTGGCCTTCTGGTCGACCTTCGCCTTGGGATGGTTCTTGGCGTACATGTCGGACACGAACCGGGCGTACTTGTCCTTGTAGCCGCCGTTGAAGATGTACACCGCGAGCGCGGCGTCCTCCTTCACGCCGAGCGGGTTCTTCTTGGACTTCTCGCCCTTCGCGGGCTGGTCCTTCGTGTCGCCTCCACCGCCGGCGGCACAGGAACTCAGTGCGCCGACTCCGGGCAGCGCGAGCAGGCTCGCGGCCGCGGTCCGCTTCAGCACGTCACGACGATTGACGTTGGTGGGTCCCATGCTCAAGTCCTCGCCTTCTCCAGGACTCAGGCGGTGTACCGGTACGCCCCCGTCCCCCGTAAGGAATTCGCCTACGGCGAAGGGCCCCGCCACCGCGGTCAGATGACTTGATCGACTCTTGGACGCAAATGTTGGACGCAACTCTTGGACGACTGCGCGCCCGGCTCACGGCTCCGCGTCCGGTTTCCCGGCCGTACGGCCTTCCGGGTCGTGCGGACGCCGATAGGTATAGTCCAGTTCCCGCCAACTGGGCAAGATCGCAAGCAAGGTTGACCGGGCTTCTTTCCCGAGTTGAGACCTCTTGGATATCCGCGCGCACATTTGTCCAACTGACGC
Source organism: Streptomyces sp. NPDC088745 (assembly GCF_044751045.1). Lineage (NCBI taxonomy): Bacteria > Bacillati > Actinomycetota > Actinomycetes > Kitasatosporales > Streptomycetaceae > Streptomyces > Streptomyces sp. NPDC088745. Next base: position 295,046 of record NZ_JBIVLB010000004.1, on the reverse strand, counting down.
CTCCCCAACATCCTTGACACCACTGGATACTTGCTTCACCACGGAGAGCGCCTGAACACCTGACAACGTTGTCTCAGTGAAGGATGCCGCAGGATGCAGCCCAGACCCGGACACACCCGAACCAGACGTCGCAGAGGCACCTCGGCGGTGCTCGCCTGCCTCGCCACGACCGCCCTGGCGGTGACCCTGCTCGCCCCGGCCGCCACCGCCCGGCCGGGCCCGCCCGCCCCCGCGGGCGGCACGTTCAGCTCCTCCTTCGAGCCGGGCGAGCCCGCACCGGCCTGGCGCGACACCGTCGAGACCGACGCCGGGGGCCGCAAGAAGGCCTCGGGCGTCGACGGCGGCGAGTCCCCCGGCATCCCCGGCAACGTCACCGACCGGGTGACCGCTCTGCGGGCGAGCGCCGAGAACGCGGCGGGCGGCGAGGTCAAGGAGAACCTGATCGACATCACCCCCGGCAGCAAGTGGCTGGCCTTCGTGCCGGTCGGCTGGGTGGAGTTCGACCTGGAGGAACCGGTCAAGGTCGTGACGTACGCCCTGACCTCGGCCAACGACGCCGCCGAGCGCGACCCGAAGGACTGGACCCTGGAGGGCTCCGCCGACGGCAGGTCCTGGACCACCCTGGACACGCGCAAGGGCGAGACCTTCACCTCCCGCTTCCAGACGAAGACGTACGGCATCGCGAACGACACCGCGTTCCGGCACTACCGGCTGAACATCACCGCGAACGGCGGCGCACCGCTCCTTCAGCTCGCGGACGTCCAGTTCTCGAACGGCGACACCTCGACGCCCACCCCCGAGGACATGCGCAGCCAGGTGGACCGGGGGCCGTCCGGCTCCCCCACCGCCAAGTCGGGCGCGGGCTTCACCGGCAGGCGGGCGCTGCGCTACGCGGGCACGCACAAGCCGGCCGGCCGGGCGTACTCGTACAACAAGGTCTTCGACGTGAACACCCGGGTCGGCCGGGACACCGAGCTGTCCTACCGCGTCTTCCCCCAGCTCCCCTCGGGCGACAAGGGCGCGGACCTCGGCTACCCGGCGACGAACGTGGCGGTCGACCTCGCCTTCACCGACGGCACGTACCTGAGCGACCTGCGCGCCCTCGACCAGCACGGCGCGGTGCTCTCGCCGCGGGGCCAGGGCGCGTCCAAGACGCTGTACGCCAACCAGTGGAACCACAAGGCGGCACGGATCGGCACGGTCGCGGCAGGCAAGACGGTCGACCGGATCCTGGTGGCGTACGACAACCCGAAGGGCCCGGCGGAGTTCCGCGGCTGGATCGATGACGTGCGGATAGCCGCGAGAGCCCCCGAGAAGCGGCTCGACCGGCTCTCCGACTACGCCCTCACCACCCGCGGCACCCACTCCAGCGGCTCCTACTCGCGCGGCAACAACATCCCGGCGACCGCCGTCCCGCACGGCTTCAACTTCTGGACGCCGGTCACCAACGCGGGCTCCACGAGCTGGCTGTACGACTACGCGCGCGGCAACAACGCCGACAACCTCCCCACCCTCCAGGCCTTCAGCGCCAGTCACGAGCCGAGTCCCTGGATGGGCGACCGGCAGACCTTCCAGCTCATGCCCTCGGCGGTGTCCGGCACCCCGGACGCCACCCGTACCGCCCGCGCGCTGCCCTTCCGCCACGAGAACGAGACGGCGAAGCCGCACTACTACGGCGTGCGGTTCGAGAACGGTCTGCGCACCGAGATGACCCCGACCGACCACGCGGCCATGATGCGCTTCACCTTCCCCGGCGACGACGCGAGCGTCATCTTCGACAACGTCTCCAACGACGGCGGCCTCACCCTCGATCCGGCGACCCGTTCCTTCACCGGCTTCTCGGACGTGAAGAGCGGCCTGTCGACGGGGGCCACCCGGCTCTTCGTGTACGGCGTCTTCGACGCTCCCGTGACCGCGGGCGGCAAGCTGAGCGGCGGCGGAGGCGCGGACGTGACGGGCTATCTGCGCTTCCGGCCGGGCCAGGACAAGCAGGTCACCCTCCGCCTCGCCACCTCCCTGATCGGCGTCGACCAGGCGAAGGCGAACCTGGCCGACGAGATCCCGGCGGGCTCCCGCTTCGAGCGGGTCCGGGAGCGCGCGCAGGACGCCTGGGACCGGATCCTGGGCCGCGTCGAGGTCGAGGGCGCGAGCCACGACCAGCTCACCACCCTGTACTCCAGCCTGTACCGGCTCTACCTCTACCCCAACTCCGGCCACGAGAAGGTGAACGGGAGGACCCGGTACGCGAGCCCCTTCTCCCCGCAGACCGGCCCCGACACGCCCACCCGCACGGGCGCGAAGATCGTCGACGGCGAGGTCTTCGTCAACAACGGCTTCTGGGACACCTACCGCACGACCTGGCCCGCGTACTCCTTCCTCACGCCGAGGACCGCGGGCCGCCTGGTCGACGGATTCGTGCAGCAGTACAAGGACGGCGGCTGGATCTCCCGCTGGTCCTCGCCCGGTTACGCGGACCTGATGACCGGCACCTCGTCGGACGTCGCGTTCGCCGACGCCTACGTCAAGGGCGTCGACTTCGACGCCACCGCCGCGTACGAGGCGGCCCTGAAGAACGCCACCGTCCTGCCGCCCTTCTCCGGCGTCGGCCGCAAGGGCATGGACACCTCACCCTTCCTGGGCTACGCCTCGACCAGGACCCACGAGGGCCTGTCCTGGTCGCTGGAGGGCTACCTCAACGACTACGGCCTCGCGAAGATGGGCGAGGCGCTGTACGAGAAGACGGGGAAGGCCCGCTACCGGGACGAGTCCGCGTACTTCCTCAACCGGGCGCGGAACTACGTCAAGCTCTTCGACACCCGGGCCGGCTTCTTCCAGGGCCGCGACCTCGCGGGGGCCTGGCGCGTGCCCTCCGCCTCCTACGACCCGCGCGTCTGGGGGTACGACTACACCGAGACCAACGGCTGGGGGTACGCCTTCACCGCCCCGCAGGACAGCCGGGGCCTGGCCAACCTCTACGGCGGGCGCGGCGGGCTCGGCAAGAAGCTCGACGCGTACTTCTCCACCCCGGAGACCGCGTCGCCGGAGTTCACGGGCTCGTACGGCAGCGTCATCCACGAGATGACGGAGGCGCGTGACGTGCGGATGGGCATGTACGGGCACTCCAACCAGGTCGCCCACCACGCGACGTACATGTACAACGCGGCCGCGCAGCCCTGGAAGACGCAGGCCAAGGTGCGCGAGGTGCTCTCCCGGCTCTACACCGGCAGCGAGATCGGCCAGGGCTACCACGGCGACGAGGACAACGGCGAGCAGTCGGCCTGGTACCTCTTCTCCGCGCTCGGCTTCTATCCGCTGGTCATGGGCAGCGGCGAGTACGCGGTCGGCTCCCCGCTCTTCACCCGGGCGACCGTGCGCCTGGAGAACGGGCGCACGCTGACCGTCCGCGCCCCGGAGAACAGCGCGAAGAACGTCTACGTCCAAGGGCTGAAGGTCAACGGGCGCGCCTGGAACTCCACCGCGCTCCCCCACGACCTCCTCGCCCGGGGCGGCACCCTGGACTTCGCGATGGGCGACCGCCCGTCCGCCTGGGGCTCCGGCCGGGGCGCGGCCCCGGTCTCCATCACCCGGGACGACGAGGTCCCGGCCCCGCACACGGACGCCCTGGCCGGTCCGGGCCCGCTCTTCGACGACTCCTCCCTCACGGAGGGTCCGTTGACGTCCGCCACGAGCCTGCCGGTGGCCGCGCCGACCCGGGCGCTCCAGTACACCCTGACCTCGTCGGACCGTACGAAGGCGCCGAGCGGGTGGGTCCTGGAGGGCTCGAAGGACGGCAGTACGTGGACGGCCCTGGACCGGCGCTCCGGCGAGTCGTTCGCCTGGGACCGCCAGACACGGGTCTTCACGGTGGCCCGGCCGGGAACGTACGCGCACCACCGGCTGGTGCCGGCCGGCGGTGGTCCGGCGGTGCTGGCGGAGCTGGAGCTGCTGTCCTGAGCCGGGGTCCTCGCCCCGGGGACGCCTGACGTGTGTTCGTTCGTGTGACGGCCGCCGGTTTCCGGCGGCCGTCGTCACGTCTGCGGCCCGGCCGGGGCGGCCGGCGTCCTGCTCGTCGGCCGTGCGGCCGGGTGCTGGGACGGCGCGGGCGCGGGGGTCCGGTGCGCGGCCTCCCGGGTGCCCGTCCATGCCTCCCACAGCGCGGCGTAGCGGCCGCCCGCCGCACGGAGTGCGTCGTGCGTGCCGGTCTCGACGACGCGGCCCGCGTCCAGGACGACCACCCGGTCGGCGGTGGCCGCCTGGGTGAGCCGGTGCGCCACGATCAGGGCCGTGCGGCCCTCGACCGCGGCCGCGGCCGCCTTCTCCAGGGCCCGCGCGCCCGTGCTGCCCGCCTCCGCCGTGGCCTCGTCGAGGATCGCGACCGGCGGGTCGGCGAGCACCAGGCGGGCCAGGGCCAGGGACTGGGTCTGGGCGCTGGTGAGCCGGTGGCCGCCGTCGCCGACGACCGTGGCGAGCCCGTCGGGCAGGGCTTCAGCCCAGGTCAGGGCGTCGACGCGGGCGAGGGCCGCGCGCAGTTCGGCGTCGCTCGCGCCGGGGCGGGCCAGGCGCAGGTCCTCGGCCAGGGGGCCGGAGAAGACGTGGGTCTCCTGGGTGACCAGGGCGATCGCCCCGCGCACGGCGGCCGGGCCGAGTTCGGTGAGGTCGGCCCCGCCGAGGCGGACCGTTCCGGCGCTGGGCCGGTGGATGCCCGCGATCAGCTTGGCGAGGGTCGTCTTGCCCGCGCCGCTCGCCCCCACCAGGGCGACCTTCTCACCGGGGGCCAGGGTCAGGTCGATGCCGTGCAGGACGGGGTGGCCGTCGTCGTACGAGTGGGCCAGACCGGCGACGGTGACGGACGCGTCCCGTGCGGTGGCCGGGCGTCCGGGCTCCTCGGGCGGCGGGAGGTCGGCGACGCCGACCAGGCGGGAGAGGCCCGCGGTGGCCTTCTGGGCGTCGTCGAGGAGGACCAGGGCCGCGTTGATCGGGCCGAAGAGGCTGTGGAAGTACAGGGCGGCGGCGGTCGCGGTGCCGAGCGAGGCGGAGCCGTCGCGGACCAGCCAGTACCCGACGCCGAGCACGCCGGCCAGGCCGATGAACTCCCCCACGTGCAGGCGGCAGTAGAAGCTGAGCACCAGCTTCACGCCGCGCATGGTGATGCCGACGGCCGCCCGGGAGCGGGTGGTGACCCGCTCGGTGTGCGCCCGCTCCAGCCGCAGGGTGCGCACGGTGACGGCCCCGCCGATGGTGGCGAGCAGTTGCTGCTGGAGCCTGCCGGTGACGACGCGCTGCTCGGCGTACAGGGGGACGGCCCGGCGCAGGTACCAGCGCGCGGTGTACGCCTGGACGGGCACGGCGAGCAGGGCCGCGACCAGGAACCGCCAGTCGAGGACGGCCATCGCGCCGAGGGTGAGCACGATGGCGACGACGGAGCGCGCCAGCTCGGGCAGCGCGGACCGCACGGCCTCCGCGACCAGCGAGACGTCACCGGTCACGCGGACGGTGAGGTCGCCGGACCCGGCCCGCTCGACGCGTTCCAGCGGCAGCCCGAGCACCCGCTCGACGAATCGTTCCCGCAGCCGGGCGAGAACGGTCTCGCCGAGCTTCGCGATGCGCGCGACGCCGACCCCGGTGAGCACGCCCTGCACGACGGCGACCACCACGAGCAGCAGGACGACACCGGTGACCGCCTCGGCCTCGCGGTCGGCGGCGAGGTCGACGATCCGCCCGAGCAGCGGCTGCGTGAACAGCCCGACGGCGGTGGCGACGACGAGCGTCCCGAAGCCGCCCACGGCGAGGAGGCGGTAGGGGCGGGCGAGCTCGCGCACAGCGGCCCTGGTGCGGGCGGGCGTGGCGACGGGCAGCAGCCCGGTGTCCTTGGCGGGGCCGGTCTCGGGGCTGGTCATGAGAGCACCGCCGTACGGTAGGAGTCGTACCGGTCGAGGAGTTCGGCGTGCGCCGCGGTGTCCGTCACGCGTCCGCCTTCGAGGAAGAGGACCCGGTCGGTGACGGCGAGCAGGGCCGGGCTGGTGGCGACGACCACGGTCGTACGGCCGCGCCGGACCTCCCGCACCCCGGCGGCGATCCTGGCCTCGGTGACGGCGTCGACGGCGGTGGTGGGGTCGTGCAGGACGAGCACGGAGGGGTCGGCGGCGAGCGCCCGGGCCAGGGCGACGCGCTGGCGCTGGCCGCCGGAGAGGGACCGACCGCGTTCGGTGACGGGGGTCTCGGCGCCCTGCGGGAGGGTCCGGGCGACCTCGTCGGCGCCGGAGGCGGCGAGGGCCGGGCCGAGATCGCGGCCCGCGGGGGCGGCGGCGGCGATGTTCTCGGCGAGGGTGCCTTCGAAGAGGTCGGCGTCGTGGTCGGCGACGAGCACGGCGGTACGTATCCGGGCCGGTTCCAGCTCGGTGAACGCGACCCCGTCCAGTACGACGGCCCCGCTCTCGGGGTCGCCGCGCCGCCCGAGGCAGCTCAGCAGGGCCGTGGCGTCGGCGGGGTCGGGCGCGACGACCCCGAGCAGCTCGCCGGGCCGGGCCTCGAGGTCGACTCCGTCGAGGCTCCCGAGACTGACCCGCTCCAGCCGGATGCGTCCGGCGGGGGCGGCGGGGTCCGGGACGCCGGGCGTTCCCGTACGGGACGAGTCCGCGACAGATCCCACTGCCCCGGCCGCGCCGGAGCCGGAGTCGCCCACCACGGGCTCCGCCCCCAGCACCTCCGCGATGCGGGCGGCCGAGGCCCGCCCCTGGGCGAACTTCGAGGCGATCCAGGACATGCCCGAGAGCGGGCCGAGCAGGAACAGCGCCAGGCCGACCGCCGAGACCAGTTCGCCGATGCTGATGTCGCCGCTCGCGGCGAGCCGCCCGCCGACGTACGCGACCAGCGCGATGAAGACGCCGGTGAGCACGAGGATGACCGCGCCCTGCCAGGCCTGCGCCCGCGCCGCCCGCAGCGTCGCGGTGAGCGCGTCACGGCTGGTGGCCCGGTAGCGGGCGAGCGCGGCGGACTCCGCGCCGATGCCCTTGAGGACACGCAGTCCCGCGACCAGGTCGGCGGCGGTGCCCGAGGCGTCCGCTGCGCTCTCCTGCTCGCCGTGGCTGCGCCGCTCCAGCGGCTTGCCGAGCAGGTTGCCGAGCCACAGCAGCAGCGGGGTGCCGAGCAGCACGACGAGCCCGAGCGGGAGCGAGATCCGGATGAGCACGACGGCGCTGACGAGGACGGCGGTGAAGTTCGCGACGCCGACGATCGACGCCATGGAGACCAGTCCGACCCGTCGGGCGTCCTCGGTGGCGATGCTGGTCAGGGCGCCCGGCAACCGTCCCTCGTCGGCGCCGCCGCGCGGGTCCAGGACCCGGGAGACGAGCTGGACACGCAGTGTGTGCGCGGCCTTCTCGGCGGCGCGCTCCCAGGCGCGGGCGCCGAAGCGGAAGCTGTAGGACAGCACGACGTACAGCACGGCGAGCGCGGCCAGCCACCACAGCAGCAGGCCGCCGTCGCTCCGCCCGACGGCACGGTCGACGACGAGGCCGATGACGACGGGCACGAGCGCCTCGGCGGCCTGGTGCGAGGCGCCCAGCACACTGCCGATGGCCAGCTCGCGCCGCTGTCCGGCGAGGGAGCGCCGCAGCACGTCCCGTCCGGAGAGGGCCGTCCGCCCGGCGAGGACGGCCGTCCCCACTGTGTTCCTCCGCATGTGCCGCCTTACTCGAAAAGCCCAGGACGTGAAAAGCCCAGGTAAGGCTAGCCTAAGAAATTTCATGCCGTGCCAGTGCGGCAGCCGACCGAATACTGAAGCACATAAGGACCACATGAGGACATAAGCCGACCCGGCGTCAAATCCCGTTGGTCGGAATGTAGTTGGCGTGTGAAGATACCGTGGATCAAGAACGATCAAGCCGTGGCTCCCCCAGGGATTCGCCCGGCCACTCCCCTGACCATGGAGTTCTACGTGGCCAAGTCCACCACCCGCTCGCGCGGGCGTTTCCTCTCCCGCGTCGCCGTCGCCGCGATAACCGCAGCCCTCGTGGGCACGACGGTCGGCTCGGCCCAGGCGGCGCCGGCGCCGAAGCCCTCTCCCGCGGAGAAGGCCGCGGCCGCCGCCGCGCCCCAGCAGGCCCCGCGGCAGGCCGCGCCGAAGGGAACCCTGCGCGCCGCGGCCGTCGCGCAGCCCCAGCACGCGCTGTTCGGCATCACGACGGGCGACGACGCCTACATCTACGGCCCGAACGGCACCGGCGGCTACGGCGCCCGCGAATACGTGACCCCCGGCTACAGCTTCAAGTTCGCCGCCCAGTCCCACAACAGCGACGAGCCCGGCGGCTACTCCGCCGGCATCTGGACCTGGGACTACGCCGGTCAGCTGAGCTTCTCGGGCGACGCGGGCACCACCGAGCTCGGTGGCGGCTGGGGCGTCTACAACCAGATCCTCTCCCCCGGTGACCTGGCCGGCGCCGCGGGCGCCGACCTGATCGCCCGCGACGGCGACGGCACCCTGTGGCTCTACCTGGGCTACGGCGACGGCAGGCTCACCGCCAAGACGAAGATCGGCGGCGGCTGGGGCCAGTACACCCAGATCGCCGGTCTCGGCGACGTCAGCGGTGACGGCAGGGCCGACATCGTCGCCCGCGACGGCTCCGGCACCCTCTGGCTGTACGAGGGCAACGGCGACCGCAACGACCCGTTCGCCTCCCGCGTCAGGATCGGCGGCGGCTGGAACATGTTCAACGCCCTCGTGGGCGCGGGCGACCTGGACGGCGACGGCCTCTCGGACCTGATCGCCCGGGGCACCGACGGCTCGCTGTGGCGCTACTCGGGCACCGGCAACCCCCTCTCCCCGTTCGCGGCGCGCGTCCAGATCGGCACCAGCGGCTGGAACGCGTACCGCCTGATGTTCTGACCGGCGCCTGACGCGTCTCGCCCGGCCGAGAGGGCCGCACCCCTGCCGGGGTGCGGCCCTCTCGCGTCACATCGGCACCAATAAGCCCTGGTCCCCCGGCAGTTGGCATGTGAAGATGCCGTGAACCACTTCTGCCGAACGTGTGGCGCGTGTCAGTCCTTCCGCGCCACGGCACCTTCATGTCTCCGGAGAAACCGCATGGCAAGAGCCATTTCCCGCACGCGCGGGCGCATTCTGTCCCGCCTGACCGTCGCCGCGCTCGCGGCGGCCCTCGTCGGCACGACCGCCGGCGCGGCCCAGGCCGGGGAGCCTCCCCAGCCCTCCTTCAAGGAGCGGACCGCCGAGCTGAAGGCCGTCTCCCCCGCCCCGCAGCAGGCCGCACGCGGGGTCGCGCGAGCGGCCGAGCAGGGCGTGCGCCAGGAGCTCTACGCCTTCGCCGGGCCGCAGTTCTACTGGTACACGCCGAACGGCAAGGGCGGCTACCAGGCCCGTGACACCGCGAACAACACCTCCTGGGGCAGCCTCAAGTTCCTCACCCACACCGACCGCGACTCCGACGGTTACACGGACGGGATCTGGGAGTGGCACCAGGAGGGTTCCCTGTACTACCAGGACGACCTCGGCGGCCGTCGCGTGGGCGGCGGCTGGCAGATCTACAACCAGATCTTCTCCCCGGGGAACCTGGGCGGGGCCGCGGGGTACGACGTGCTCGCCCGCGACTCCGACGGCGTGCTGTGGCTCTACCTGGGTTACGGGGACGGCAACCTGACCGCGCGCAGCAAGGTGGGCGGCGGCTGGGGCCAGTACACCCAGATCACCGGCCGCGGCGACATCACCGGTGACGCCAAGGCCGACATCGTCGCCCGCGACCGCTCCGGCACGCTGTGGCTCTACCAGGGCACCGGGGACCGGAACGCTCCCTTCAAGGCGCGCACCCCGGTCGGCGGCGGCTGGAACACGTACAACACGATCGTGGGCACGGGCGACCTCGACTTCGACGGCGTCACCGACCTGATCGCGCGGGACACCAAGGGCGCCCTCTGGCGCTACTCGGGCACCGGCAACCCGACCACCCCGTACAACCAGCGCGTACTGATCGGCACCAGCGGCTGGAACATCTACCGCATCCTCGCCTGACGGACACGCCGCGCACAGCGCGAGGGCCGCACCCCCTCCCGGGGGTGCGGCCCTCGCGTGTGCCCTGTGCCTACCGCGTCACTAGCTGCGGATCAGCGAGCGCAGCACGTACTGCAGGATGCCGCCGTTGCGGTAGTAGTCCGCCTCGCCGGGGGTGTCGATGCGCAGCTTGGCGTCGAACTCGACGTCGCCCGCCGTGACCTTGAGGGTCTCGGGGATGCCGCCGTCGTTCAGGCCGGTGACGCCGGTGATGGAGAAGGTCTCCTCGCCGGTCAGGCCCAGCGACTCGGCCGAGGCGCCCTCCGGGTACTGGAGCGGCAGGACGCCCATGCCGATGAGGTTCGAGCGGTGGATGCGCTCGTACGACTCGGCGATGACGGCCTTGACGCCGAGCAGCGCGGTGCCCTTGGCGGCCCAGTCGCGGGACGAGCCCGAGCCGTACTCCTTGCCCGCCAGGATGACCAGCGGGGTGCCGGCGGCCTGGTAGTTCTGCGAGGCGTCGTAGATGTACGAGACCGGCGCGTCCGGCTGGGTGAAGTCGCGGGTGAAGCCGCCCTCGGTGCCCGGCGCGATCTGGTTGCGCAGGCGGATGTTGGCGAAGGTGCCGCGGATCATGACCTCGTGGTTGCCGCGGCGCGAGCCGTAGGAGTTGAACTCCCGGCGCTCGACGCCGTGCTCCGTGAGGTACTGGCCGGCCGGGGTGTCGGCCTTGATCGCACCGGCCGGGGAGATGTGGTCGGTGGTGACCGAGTCGCCCAGCTTGGCCAGCACGCGGGCGCCCGCGATGTCCTCGACCGGGGTCGTCTCCATCGTCATGCCCTCGAAGTACGGGGGCTTGCGCACGTAGGTGGACTCGTTGTCCCACTCGAAGGTGTTGCCGGTGGGGATCGAGAGCGCCTGCCACTGGGCGTCGCCCGCGAAGACGTCCTGGTAGGACTTGTTGAACATGTCCTCGCCGATGGAGTTGGCGACGACGTCGTTGACCTCGGCCTCGGTCGGCCAGATGTCGGCGAGGAAGACCGGCTTGCCTTCCTGGTCGGTGCCGAGCGCGTCCTTGGTGATGTCGACCTTCATCGAACCGGCGATGGCGTACGCGACGACCAGCGGCGGGGACGCCAGGTAGTTCATCTTGACGTCGGGGTTGATGCGGCCCTCGAAGTTGCGGTTGCCCGACAGGACCGAGGTGACGGCGAGGTCGTGGTCGTTGACGGCCTTGGAGACCTCCTCGGGCAGCGGGCCCGAGTTGCCGATGCAGGTGGTGCAGCCGTAGCCGACCAGGTTGAAGCCGACCTTGTCGAGGTACGGGGTGAGCCCGGCCTTGTCGAAGTAGTCGGTGACGACCTTGGAGCCCGGGGCGAGGGTGGTCTTGACCCACGGCTTGCGGGTCAGGCCCTTCTCGACGGCCTTCTTCGCGACGAGCGCGGCGGCGACCATCACGTACGGGTTGGAGGTGTTGGTGCAGGAGGTGATGGCCGCGACCGTCACCGCACCGTGGTCCAGCTCGTAGGTGGAGCCGTCGGGGGCGGTCACGGTGACCGGGTTGGACGGCACGGAGGAGGCGCTGGTGACGGTGCCGGGCTCGGGGGCGCCGGCGCCGTTGTCCTCGCTGCCGTAGGCCGGGGCGTCACTGGCCGGGAAGGACTCGTCGCTGGCCTCGTCGACCGGGGAGCCCTGCGGCTTCGCCGGCTGCGGGACGGACGCGTCGACGTAGTTCAGCACGTCGACGGCGAACTGCTCGGCGGCGTTGGCGAGGACGATGCGGTCCTGCGGGCGCTTCGGGCCGGCGATGGAGGGGACGACCGTGGAGAGGTCGAGCTCCAGCTTCTCGGAGAAGTCCGGCTCGGCGGCCGGGTCCAGCCACAGGCCCTGCTCCTTGGCGTACGCCTCGACCAGCGCGACCTGCTGCTCGGAACGGCCCGTCAGCTTCAGGTACTTCAGCGTCTCGCCGTCGATCGGGAAGATCGCGGCGGTGGAGCCGAACTCCGGCGACATGTTGCCGATGGTGGCGCGGTTGGCGAGCGAGGTGGCGGCGACGCCCTCGCCGTAGAACTCGACGAACTTGCCGACGACGCCGTGCTTGCGCAGCATCTCGGTGATCGTGAGCACCAGGTCGGTGGCGGTGGTGCCGGCCGGGAGCTCGCCGGTCAGCTTGAAGCCGACGACGCGCGGGATCAGCATGGAGACCGGCTGGCCCAGCATCGCGGCCTCGGCCTCGATGCCGCCGACGCCCCAGCCCAGCACGCCCAGGCCGTTGACCATGGTGGTGTGCGAGTCGGTGCCGACGAGGGTGTCGGGGTACGCCTGGCCGTTGCGCACCATGACGGTGCGGGCCAGGTGCTCGATGTTGACCTGGTGGACGATGCCGGTGCCCGGGGGGACGACCTTGAACTCGTCGAAGGCGGTCTGGCCCCAGCGCAGGAACTGGTAGCGCTCCTTGTTGCGGCCGTACTCCAGCTCCACGTTCTGCTGGAAGGCGTTGGCGGTGCCGAACTTGTCGGCGATGACGGAGTGGTCGATGACCAGCTCGGCCGGGGCCAGCGGGTTGATCTTCGCCGGGTCGCCGCCCAGCTCCTTCACGGCCTCACGCATGGTGGCGAGGTCCACGACGCAGGGCACGCCGGTGAAGTCCTGCATGATCACGCGGGCCGGCGTGAACTGGATCTCCTGGCTGGGCTGCGCCTGGGAGTCCCAGCTGCCGATCGCGCGGATGTGGTCGGCGGTGATGTTCGCGCCGTCCTCCGTGCGGAGCAGGTTCTCCAGCAGCACCTTCAGGCTGTAAGGGAGGCGCGCGGAGCCCTCGACCTTGTCCAGCTTGAAGATCTCGTACGACTCGTCACCCACGCGCAGCGTGCTGCGGGCGTCGAAGCTGTTCGCCGACACGACAGTCTCCTTCAGTCAAAAAAGTGCGCGTTCTACCGCAATACAGCAATCCTGCCGCCACGACTCCGGGCCGATCCGCTAAGGTAAGGCTTAGTTAGGTAACCCTTACCGAGAGGTGGCGACTGCGGCGCGCTGGGCAGATATCTCGATGTCGAGATAACTCTAGTACATGGCCGCCGTACGGTCATGCCCGGCTGCCCGTTGACCGCTCTCATCCAATCGAGGCGTTTACTCAGCGAACCCAGTCGTTCGGCCTTCCGTCTCAGTGAACCTAGCCGTACGGGCTAAACGCGCTGGGGGTGCTGGTGGCCGTACGGGCTGGGGTGGATCTCGTAGGGCCGTACGTCGAGCTGTCGTATGTGGACGCCGTACGTCAGCGGCAGCGCCGGCCTCTGCTGGACTGTGTGACGGCTCGATTCGAGGACGTGGCACCGGTACGGCCGTTCCGGTGGTCCCGTGGTGAGCGTCACTTCGCCGGCTGGTACTGGGCGGCGACGACTGGGCAGCACGTGGGCTTCGAGTCCTGGCTGGAGCGGGACCGGCTCGTGCTCATGGACTTCGATCCGCAGGTGACGGGGATCGCCTCGCAGCCCTTCTGGCTGCACTGGCAGGACGGGGCACAGGAGCGTCGGCACGCTCCGGACTACTTCGTGCGCCGGGTGGACGGCTCAGCCGTGGTCGTCGATGTCCGCGCGGACGAGCGGATCGAGCCAAAGGACGCGGAAGCATTCGAGGTGACGCGGATCGCCTGCGCTCAGGCGGGTTGGCACTTCGAGCGGGTCGGGATGCCGGAGCCGGTGTTGCTGGCGAATGTCCGGTGGCTGTCCCGCTACCGGCACCCGCGGTGCCTGCGCCCAACGGCTGCGGACCGCCTGCGGGAGGTCTTCGCGGCGCCGGGGCCGCTGCTGCCGGGGGCTGATGCGGCAGGTGACCGGCTCGCGATGCTGCCCGCGCTGTTCCATCTGCTCTGGCGTCAGGAAATGGTCGCCGAGGACCTGACGGTCGAGCTGCTGAGCCCGCGCACGGTCGTGGGCGTGATCGGAAGGGGCGCCCAGTGAACAAGCAGGGGCGGAAGGTCCCGCCCACAGCCCGACTCGCAGAGTTTCCCGAAACAGCCGCTGAACAGGCACTTTGGTGGGAGGGCCACATTCTGGAGGTGCTGCACGGGCTGCCGCCGGGGGCGTCCGGTGAGGCAGGGGCTCGGCCGGAGTTCGACCCGAGACAGCACTCGTTGGCTGAGCGCGAGCGGGCCAAGGCGGCCGAGTTGACGGCGGCCGGGCACAAGGTGACTGCCAGCGGGATCAAACAGCGGCGCCAGCGCTATCAGCGTGACGGGGTGGTCGGGCTGGCCGATGGCCGGTCGGCCAAGCAGATGCCGGTCTTCGGCAAGGTCGATGCGGCGGTGGTGGAGGCGATGCAGCAGGCGATCAACGAGACGGCCGAGGACTCGTCGAAGACGATCGGATTCCTCGTCTGGCGGACCAAGGAGATCCTGGCCGACCGCGAGGACGGCGCCGGTGTCGAGGTTCCTTCCCGGGCCACTCTCTACCGGCTCTACAGCAAGCTGGCGACGGGCACGCACGCGACGGGTTCGGCCCGCACGCGACGGTCGGTCAAGGCCCGGCCTCCCGACCCGTTCGGGGAGGTTCCGGCCAGCGCGCCGGGCGAGCTGATGCAGATCGACTCGACCCCGCTGGATGTGCTGGTGCGCCTGGACGACGGGATCGCGGAGAAGGTCGAGCTGACGGCGATGGTCGACATCGCGACGAGGTCGATCACTGCGGCGGTGCTGCGGCCGACCACGAAGGCCGCGGACGCTTCCGCGCTGCTGGCCCGTAGCGTCACCCCGGAGGCGATGCGGCCCGGATGGTCAGAGGCCCTGCGGATGTCCCGTTCGGTGCTGCCGCACCGGCGGTTGCTGACGTTGGACGAGCGCCTGGAGCACGCGGCGGCACGGCCGGTGATCGTGCCGGAGACGATCGTCTGCGACCACGGGAAGGTGTTCGTCTCGCGGAACTTCCGGGCCTCCTGCCGGTATTTGGGCATCAACCTGCAACCGGCCCACAGGGCGACGCCGACCGACAAAGGCACGATCGAGAAGACTCTGGGCTCGGTGGCCACGCTGTTCGCCCAGTTCGTCGCGGGCTACACCGGATCGACCACGGACCGCCGCGGCCGGAAGCTGGAGGACGGGCCGCTGTGGTCTCTTCCTGAACTCCAGAGCCTGCTCGATGAGTGGGTCATCGCCGTCTGGCAGACCAGGCCGCACGACGGGCTGCGTGATCCGCAGGCGCCGGGGCGCGCGTTCTCGCCGAACGAGAAGTACACGACGCTGCTTCAGTCCTGCGGCTACGTCCCGGTTCCGCTGGACAGCGAGGACTACGTCGAGTTGCTGCCTGAACGCTGGCAGGCGATCAACAGCTACGGCATCCGGATCAAGCACCGCACCTACGACAACGGCGAACTGGGGCCGTTGCGCCGCCAGCACTCCGGGGTGATGGAGAAGAAGGGCTTGTGGGAGATCCACCACGACCCCTACGACATCTCCCGAATCTGGGTACGCGACCGTCGGCGCAGTCGGTGGATCACCGTGTTCTGGAAACACCTCAACCGCGTCGGTGTCCCGTTCGGGGAACTGGCCTGGGACCACGCCTGCGAGCAGGTTTCCGGCGGCACGGAGGAACAGATCGCGGACGCGGCCGCCGCGCTGCTGCGGCGGGCCCACGACGGTCCCACCCCCAAGCAGGGGCCCGCGGCCAAACGGTCCCGGCGCGTCGCCGCACGGACCCGGGCCACCACCCCCGACCGGCCGACCCCCGATCCGCCCGCCGACGAAGCCGCTCAGGAAGACCAGGCAGACACGGAGCTGGCCGAAGTCATCCCGCTGGGCCTATTCGACCCGCTCGCGAACCCCTGGAGGCGTCCGTGACCATCTCCGAACCAGCAACCCGGCACACCACGCTCCAGGACGCCGATGCCGAGGCCAACCGACAGTTGACCACCCTGGACGGATGGCGGAAGTTCGCCACCGGGCCCCCCAGACCACCGGTCCTGCTGACTTCCGCCGAACTGGCCAAACTGTCCCCTACCGAGCGGGCCCTCTATGACGACGACCGGCTCGACCACCACGCACGGATGCTCGTGGTCGCCACCTCGTTCGTCGAGAAGACAGTGGTCTGCGGCCGGCGCCTGGTCCTGCTGAACCGGCACGCGATCAGCGCCCGCCGTGGCCTGATGGTCTCCGGGCTGCCCGGAACGGGCAAGACCAGCGCGATCACCCAGCTCGGGCTCGCCCACGAACTGCTCGACCGGGCCCGTCACCCGAACGTCAACGACCGCATCCCGGTGCTCTACATCACCGTCCCGCCCGCGGCGTCCGCCCGCATGGTCGCGGCCGAGTTCGCTCGCTTCCTGGGGCTGCCGGTCCGGGCCAGATCAAACATGACCGACATCATCGAAGCGGTGGTCGGCATCTGCACGGACACCCGCACCGGTCTGGTCCTCGTCGACGAAATCCATAACGTCTCGCAGGTCACACGAGCCGGTGCCGAGGTCTCCGACACCCTGAAATACTTCTCCGAGCGCATCCCCGCAACGTTCGTCTACGCAGGCATCAACCTCGACACCAGCGAGCTCCTGGCCGGCACTCGGGGCGCCCAGATCGCAGGCCGCTTCACCCTCGTTCCCACCCGCCCGTTCCCCTACGGCGACGAATGGAAGGGACTGGTCGCAACGATGGAGAGGACCCTGTTGCTCCACGACCACCCGCCGGGCAGCCTGGTCAAGCTGGACCGCTACCTCCACAAGCGGGCCGACGGCATGATCGGCGCACTCTCCCACGCGATCCGGGGCGCCGCGATCGACGCGATCCTCAGCGGCACAGAACGCGTGACCAAGTCAGCTCTCGACGCAATCCCCCTGGACCATGCCGCGGAAGCTGCGAAGAAGGGCCGCTGAGGTGTCCCGCTCGCTGCCAGAGCTGCCTCGCCCGCTGGCTCCGCTACCTGTCCGACTACGCCCCTGCGTCGGCGAGATCACGGACTCCTACGTTCGGCGCCTCGCCCGCGCGAACCACCTCAAGCCGAGCTATCTCCACTGCTTCCTCAACGGACCGCCCTTCTGGTTCGGCAAGCCCCAATTGGGCCGCCTGGCCGCGGTTTCCGGCCGCTCCGAGGAGTCTTTGGACCGGGCTCTCGCTGACGCCAGTTCCCCGCGCGGCCGCATGAAGCCCAACCCGCGCACTGCGCGAACCGAGCTGTTCCCCGGCCAGCCCCATCTCGCCTTGCTCATCTACATCGACGCCCGCAGAGGCCACACCATTCAGGACCTGGCCCTGCGGCACCACGTCCCTCGCCGTCTCGTCCGCCTCGCCCTCGACACGATGCAGCCTCCTCCCCGAGGGGTCGAACGGAGCCATTCGCATCTGGACAGCGACCTCATGGAGCCCATACAGGCCATGCTGGATCAGGGTCTCGGACCGAAACAGATCTGGCTGAACCTCATGGACAATTACGACGTCTCGGTGTCCTACACCCTGCTCCGCCACTACGTCCGCTATCGATTCCCTCAGCGTCACGCGGCGCAGTGGCAACCCTGACCAACCTGGTAATTGCACATAATTATGTGCATAACCTTCAATCCAGATCACGCGCTCTGGCGACTCCCCACTCAGGAACACCGCCTCCCAGTTCGTCGGATCTGCGAAGATGACCCGATAAATCTTCCAGACTCAGACGGGGTAGTGGTGGCTGACTACAGGAGCGAAGTCCGGCAGAGCGTGATCACCGACTTGGAGACCAAGGTCTCCAAGGAGAACTACGGCAAGTATCTCAAGCGGCTGACCTTGCGGAAGCTCCGAGGCTTCACCGACCGTGAAGTCACTTTCGAGTTCCCGGTTACAGCACTGGTCGGGCCGAACGGCGGGGGCAAGACCACCGTCCTGGGGGCGGCGGCGCTGGCCTACAAGAGCGTCGCTCCAGGGCGATTCTTTGCCAAAAGCGGCAAATACGACGCCAGCATGCAGAACTGGTCAATCGAGTACGAAATCATCGACAAGGAGCTTAACCCCCGCCTGTCGGTCTCGCGCACCGCAAGCTTCAAACAGCTCAAATGGAACCGAACCGCCCCAGAGCGGGAGGTTCTGGTGTTCGGAGTCGAGCGGACCCTGCCCGCCACAGAGCGGTCTAACTTCAAGGCCGCGATTGGCGGGTCCTTCGCAGCAGTGCGCGAGGTGACCCTTGCTCCCGAGGTCACAGAGCATGCCGCGAAAATCCTGGCCAAGCCCATAAAGGGGTTCCAGCAGCTCTACGTGGACGCTGCTGGCAAGGTCAAGCTCTTCTCCGGGCTCACCCCTCAGGGTGAGGGGTACTCCGAGTTCCACTTCGGAGCCGGCGAAGCGAGCGTCATCCGTATCGTCGCCGACGTCGAAGCTGCCTCCCCCGGGGCCATGATTCTTATCGAGGAGATCGAGAACGGCCTGCACCCGGTGGCCACTCAGCGCATGGTCGAATACTTGATCGGTGTCGCCCACCGCAAGTCTTGCCAGGTCATTTTCACCACGCACTCAAATGACGCGCTCGCCCCACTGCCCTCCAAGGCCATCTGGGCGGCCCTCCTCGGCAACGTGATCCAGGGAAAGCTCGACGTCAAAGCCCTGCGGACCATCACTGGTCAGATTGAGGCCAAGCTCGCGATCTTCGTCGAGGACGCCTTCGCCGAACTCATGGTCACCACCGCCCTTCGCAGCCACGGCGGCATCGAGTTGGATGAGGTCAAGGTCCACGCGATGGGCGGCGCCGACCCCGCCATCAAGGTCAACGCTCACCACAACATCGACCCAACCCGTACTTATCCGTCGATTTGCATTCTCGACGGTGACCAGTTCGAGCGCGCCAATCCCGACGAGGGCATCTTCGCCCTGCCCGGGGCCAGCTCGCCCGAGGCCCACGTACTGAATCGGGTGCTGGGTTGTCTGGACGAGGAAGCAGGTCGGCTTGCGGTGGCCCTCCACCTCGGCCTGCACGACCAGGAGCGAGTGAAGAAGGTCGTGAAGGAGCGCGCACTGACCAACTGGGACAGGCACATGGTCTGGGAGCAGATCGGCGGCGACCTGGACTTCACCTCCGGCCACATCGTCAAGAGCGCTTTCCTGACCACCTGGGCCCACAAGTTCCCCGAGGAAGTCAAGGCTCTGGTGGAGGCGATCGGCGACAAGCTTCCCCGCCGAGACAGCACCCAGCCATGACCTGCTCCGAAGCTCACGCGGACAGCGCTTGGGCCGCCCCTCCCGCCAGGCAACACACGAAGGACGCTACTGCTGCCCTTGAGGCAGGTCAGCCTAGGCGCGACGACTACTTCGCTGAGACGAAACACGGCTGACCAATCCGCTGCGGCCCGTCTCACTATCTACCGGGTCCGCGTCCTGTCTCAGCGAAGATAGTCCGCCCACGTCAGCGACTCGGCATCGCCAAACTTCGGTGAGACAGGACACCCGTAACCGCTGTCATCCAATCGAGCCGTCCACTCGGCGACCCCAGCCGTTCGGATGATCGCACCAGGGGTGCCGGGTGGCTGTACCGGCTGGGGTGGATCTTGCGGAGACGTACGTTGAGCTGTCGTACGTGGACGCTGTGCGCAAGCGGCTGCGGAGTCCGCTGCCGGACGGTCGGTGTGACGGCCGGTTCGAGGAGGCGGCTCCGGTGCGGCCGTTTCGCTGGTCGCGGGGTGGGCGACACCTCTCGGGTTGGTACTGGGCGGCGACGACCAGGCAAGCACGTCGGCTTCGAGTCCTGGCTGAAACGGGACAGGCTTGCGCTCATGAACGCCGATCCCGGGGTGGTGGGGATCGCTTCGCAGCCGTTCTGGCTGCACTGGGCGACGGTGAAAGGGAGCGATCGGCCCCTGTTCCCACCGTCCGCCCAGGTCCGGCCGGTCGCAGGCGAAGGCTTCACGTCCTGCGTCCCACGCCTCGCTGCCGCCAATGATCTCCCGGTGCACTGAGTACGGCCACCTGCTGCCCAAAATGCCAGCAGTCGGTGGCGGTATTGCTCGCATGCCTGCCGGCAGAGGAACCGGGGAAACCGAGGCCTCCCCGACGCCCGACCTGAGCGCACCCTGCACTCCGCCGAGAAATGCAGAGGAACTCCGAACCACGGACAGCGACAATGCGAACCGTGCTGATCATGGATGCCGTCGTGGAGACCTATGACGTCGAGGACTTCACCCTGTGGCCCGCCGCTGCCCCGAACCCGGACCACCTGCTGTTCCTCTCCGGCCAGATGTCACCGTTGGAAGTCGGGACAGCGATGGCGGTCCTGACCGGCTGCAACCACGACGACCCCGACGGCGAGGCCCCGGACACCGAGCCCGGCATCCGGCGCATCCAGAACCTGCTGAATGCCGATCTCGCCATCGCGCCGGGCGGCATCCTCCTGCAGGACACTGCGACCGGCGTCGCGATCGCTCCGGGTTGCTGCTTCGGCCTGGAAAGCTGGCGCGACTGGCTCGGCCTCATGCACGGCGAAGAGGTCTGGCTCGGTCACGGCACCGCCGCGCACATCGAGCACCGGGGGGCGCTCGTCAGGGTGTGGCCCGACACGGACCCGCCAACGAAGACCCCCGTCGAGCTTCCTCTGGCCGACCTGCCGGACCTTCTGCACACCGTGCACGACAAGCTCCACGGTTTCCTCGCCCTCGCCGGTCAATGGGCTTTCCGTTACGCGCCGGCACTGGCCCCCGCCCTGATCGCCAAGCTCAGCGAAGACCTGGACATCGGCCCCCCGCTGAAGCACCCCCGGATCAGAGACCTTCCGCAAGCAGCGGACTCGTCGCCTGGCGACTGCTGACCAGTGGGTCCACCGGCAGCTCAACCACCGCTTCAGCAGTGCGGCAGGGATGCGGGACTCGTGATACTGGCTGGACACGTTCAACTTCGCCCACGGCCCGAGGAACGCCGATGCCTTCCTCTCCACACCCGCCGTGTTCGTCGACGGGCAAGGGCCGCTGCGCCGGCCCCTCTTGAAGGGCACTCGCGCTCCCACGTGTGTCGCTGGTTCCGTACTGCCGGTACGAGGGGCGGTCGGCGGCGCGACAGGCCCCCCTACGCTCAGCCGGTATGACAAACCTTCCTTCCACCCCGAAGTCGCGCTTTCTCGTCCTGAACGACTACGGCATGGGCGGTGCGTGGTGGTGGATCCACGCACGATCAGCCCGAGAGGTCCTTGAGACCTTCGCGGAAGTCGAGGTGATCGACAGTCCGGAGGCCATCGAGCGGGCCGGCCGGAACCTGGACGAAGTCGACATCGATGAGCCGGCCATGCCTCCGGGCCTGGACGAGCTGCGGACCATGCGCGACGCCCAGCGCGGCCGCCCCGGTTTCGGCGCGCTCGCTGACCGGAGCATCGTGCACCTGCGGCGTCGCTGGGACGGCGATGAACCAGCGACCTACTTCATGGAGGTCGGCTCCGACGGCCGCAGGTTGCGCCAGGTGGAACTCAGCGACGACGGAACCGCGCTGCGGAGCAGTCCGGACGACTGGTCGTTCAACTCGCCGGTTGTGGACCTGTTCGATCCCGAGTGGGCGGACTTGGAAATCTCCCCGGCCGAGTTCGAGGCAGCATGGCTCGAAGCGCGTCAGGTCGGCGGAGAGCGATGAAGGGGCGTCGCCACCGCGCGACGCAGTCAGATGAAATCCACCAGGAACCCTCGCGGCACCCGTCTCACCGAACACGGTCCGCGCAGGTCAGCAGGAGCCCACCCGACTGACTTCATGGCGACAGGTCGGCCCGTGCCGTCGCAGTTGACCTGGTTCGCCTTCGCCGCCATGGCCTCCGGTGTGCTCGCTCCCGGCAGGAAAGAGGAGCGCGCAGCTCGACGCGGGACCGGATGGAGGTGTCGACGGGAAGCCCCGGGACGGAGTGGCGGAGATCCTTCGAGCAGCGTGCGACGAGGTCCAGATCCCGCAGTCGCCTCCGCAGTTCTGCGGCGAGCGGCTCGTCCGTGTACTCGGGGAGTTCGCCTTCTCCTTTCTCAGCCGGGTGCTCAAGGCGCTGGTCGATCGCCTCGACCGCCGAGGTCGGCACCAGCTCGCCGGCGGCGGCCGGCAGTGCCCGCCTGCTCGAACTTCGATGAGACCGCCGTCCACGGCCCTACGGCCGTACGGTCATGCCCGGCTGCCCCGCCGGGCCGGTGCGCCGCCGTCACTCCGTCGACTCCAGGATGCGGGCCAGCGTCCGGCGTCCCATGGCGCTCATCGTCGGATTGCTGTCGACGTAGTACCAGACGACGCCCATCGCCTGCTCGAACGCCCATGCCTTGCCGCGCTCCCACTCCAGGTCGTCACAGGCCAGCGTCCGGCGGAGCACCTCCCGCGGGCCCGGCCGCAGCAGGTGCCAGGCGCCGACCAGGTCCAGGGCGGGGTCGGCCGGGCCGAAGTCGCCGGTGTCGAGGACGCCGCCGAGCCGGTCGCCCGTGACCAGGACGTTGCCGGGAATCAGGTCGCCGTGGCTCATGACGTCGGCGCCCGTGCGCGGCAATGTGCGGAAGCGGCTCCACAGGCGGCGCAGCCGGGGCACGTCGAGCGGAGCGCCGTCCGGCCGCCCGCTCAGCCGCTCGCTCTCCTCGAAGCACGTCGCCATCCACTCGTCGTGGTCGGTCAGCACCCCGCCGCGGCCTCCCCCGCTGAACCGCCGCCCCCGCGTCCCGGCCTTCCGCAGGACCGTGATGAAGGCCGCGAGGTCCTCGGCGAAGGCGTCCGACCCGCCCGGGTCGGCGGTGAAGGCGTCCGTTCCGGACACCCAGGTCTGGACCGACCACGGCATGGGGAAGCCCGCTCCTGGCCTTCCCAGCGCGACGGGCTCCGGGACCGGGAACGGGGACACCTGTGCCAGTTCCGCGCCCGCGCGGGCCTCCCGCTCCAGGACCGTCAGCGCCTGGGCGGCGTCGGACGCGCGCAGTGGGAATCGTGCGGAGAGGTCGTCCCCGATCCGGAAGATGGCGTTGACCGTCCCGGTCGAGGACACGCGCCGGACCGCCCTGCCGCGCCACCGGGGGAACTGCTCCTCGATCAGGGCGGCGACGGTGTCGGCGTCCACCTCCACCTGGTCGTCGTGCATGGTCACGCTCGCAGGCCCTCCATCGGTCCGGTCCGAAGCCCCGTGGGCGGCCCGGTCCGGCTGGGCCGGGTGCCGGGTCGGCCGGGACGACAGTCAGTATCGCGGTGTCGCGGTCGGGATCAACCGGGTTTTCCGGCCGCCCCGTTCGGCGGCTTCCACGCGGGTCCGCCGGTACCCGCCGCGGGGAGTTCCAGGGCTGCGACTAACTTCGCTGGGACAGCCCGCGGGCCGCCCGGCGCGTACGGCGCTTCCGTGTTTCTGCGTGTCCGCGTTCCACCGACCGAGGAGAGTCTCCGAGTGCCCCGCACATCCATCACCGTCGTCCCCGTGTCCGACGAGAAGGCCGGCCCCTACGGAGTCACGGCGGGCCCGGACGGCGCCATGTGGTTCACCAAGGTCCGCGAGGGAGCGATCGGGCGGCTCGGCGCCGACGGCGAGCTCACCTCGTACCCGCTGGCGGACCGGGAGGGCGGCCCCGCCGTGATCGCGCCCGGCCCGGACGGCGCGCTGTGGTTCACCGAGTACCGGGGGAACCGGGTCGGCCGCATCGCCGTCGACGGCGCCGTCACCTCGTACGAGCGGCCGGACGCGGGCCCGTACGGCATCGCGCCGGGCCCCGACGGCGCGGTGTGGTTCACCGAGATGAACACCGACCGGATCTGCCGGATCACCCCCGACGGCGAGGTGACGGAGTTCCCGGTGCCCGTGACGGGCGGTTTCCCGTCGGCGATCGCGGCGGACCCGGCCGGCGGGCGCCTGTGGTTCACACTCAACCAGGGCAACGCGGTCGCTTCGATCGAGCTCTCCGGGGAGATACGGGTGCACCCCCTGCCCACCGAAGCGGCCGGCCCGGTCGGGCTCGCGGCCGGTCCTGACGGCGCGATGTGGTTCGTCGAGATCATGGCCGGCCAGGTGGGGCGCGTCGACGCCGAGGGGAACGTCACGGAGTTCCCCCTCCCCGGCCGCGCCGCGCGCCCGCACGCGGTGGTGGCGGGGGCGGACGGGGCGATGTGGTTCACCGAGTGGGGCGCGAACCGGATCGGGCGGGTCACGGTGGACGGTTCGCGGATCGAGTCGTACGGGATCCCCGCGGGCGCCTCCGAGCCGCACGGCATCGCACTCGGCCCCGACGGCACGCTCTGGACGGCCCTGGAGTCGGGGGCGCTGGGGCGCGTCGAGACGGCGGAGGAGCAGTAGCCGGGGGCACGGTTCCGGATACATGACGGAGGCTGTCAGGTATCCGGGGCAGGCTGCTGCGCACCGGCACAACACCGTGCCGGTGGTACCGACTTGAGGAGCAGCACCGTGGTGAGCAAGGACTTCCCGGCCGTCGAGGGTTCCGTCCACGTTCCCGGGGACGAGGGGTACGACGCGGAACTCGCCGGGTTCAACACCGCGTACACGCACCGGCCCGCCGTGGTCGTCGCGGCCCGCAGCGCCGAGGACGTGCGGGCCGCCGTGACGTATGCCCGAGAACACCGGCTGAGCGTCGCCGTGCAGGCCACCGGGCACGGACTGTCGGTCGCGAACGAGGGCGGGGTCCTGGTCGTCACCCGTGGGCTGGACGGCGTACGGATCGACGTCGGCGCGCGCACGGCGTGGATCGGGGCCGGCGTGACCTGGGGGCGGGTGATCGAGGAGGCGGCCCGGTTCGGGCTCGCGCCGCTCAGCGGATCGTTCCCGGGGGTCGGCGCGGTGGCGTACACGCTCGGCGGCGGCATCGGGGTGCTGGCGCGGGAGTTCGGGTATGCGGCCGACCACCTGAAGGCGGCCGAGATCGTCACGGCGGACGGCGAGGTGCGGACGGTGGACGCGGCCGGTGACCCGGAGCTGTTGTGGGCGCTGCGCGGGGCCGGGCACAACTTCGGCGTGGTGACCGCGATCGAGGTCGGCCTCGTACCGGTCGAGCGGGTCTACGGCGGGCAGCTCGTCTTCGACGGCGAGCACGCCGAGGAGCTGATGCGGACCTGGACCGCGTGGACGCGGACCGTGCCGGAGACGGTGTCCTCGGGGATCGGGTTCGTCGCGTATCCGGACCTGCCGATGCTGCCCGAGCTGCTGCGCGGGCGGTACGTCGCCACGGTCTCGGTGGCCTTCGACGGACCCGCCGAGGAGGGCGAGCGGCTGGTGGCGCCGCTGCGGGCGGTCGCGCCGCCGCTGAAGGACGGCCTGCGGGAGATGCCGTACACGGACAGCGCCGAGATCTACAGCGACCCGCCCTCCCCGCACGCGTACAGCGCGACGAACGTCCTGCTGGCGGGGATCGACGAGGACGCGCTGGCCGGGGTGGTCGAGGCGGGCGGGCCGGACGCGGACATCATGTGCGTGCTCAACGTGCGCCACCTCGGGGGTGCGCTGACGCGCATGCCGCAGGACGGCGGCGGGAGCGCGCTCGGGCACCGGGACGCCCAGTACCTTGTGCAGCTCATCACACCGGTGGCGGGGAACGCGTCGCTGGGGGTCGCCCGTTCCGTACAGCAGGACCTGCGGACGGCGCTCGCCGCGCGGACGCTGGGCTGCGCGCTGCCGTTCGAGTTCGGTGACGGCGAGCGGGCCACGGAGGCGCAGACCAGGCGGGGTTACACGCCCGGCGACTACGCCCGGCTGGCGCGGCTGAAGGCCCGGCTGGACCCCGCCAACCTCTTCCGGCACAACCGCAACATCGTTCCGGCGACCGGCTGAACGGGGGGCGGCGGAGCTGACGGGGTGACAGGCGCCTCACCCCTTCGGCCCAGCCCAGTGAGTTGTCATCTCATATCTGAGATAGCCTTCCGCCCATGGCAGACGACTACCTCGTACGCATCGGCAAGCTCATCCGTGACGCGCGTCAGCACCGTGGCTGGACGCAGACGCAGCTCGCGGAGGCACTCGGCACCAGCCAGAGCGCGGTGAACCGGATCGAGCGCGGCAATCAAAACATCAGCCTTGAGATGATCGCCCGAATCGGTGAAGCCCTCGACAGCGAGATCGTGTCGCTGGGGTACTCGGGTCCGATGCACCTTCGCGTGGTGGGGGGCCGTCGCCTCTCCGGCGCGATCGACGTCAAGACCAGCAAGAACGCGTGCGTGGCGCTGCTGTGCGCCTCGCTCCTGAACAAGGGCCGCACGGTCCTGCGCAAGGTGGCCCGGATCGAGGAGGTGTTCCGCCTTCTGGAGGTACTGAGCTCCATCGGCGTGCGCACCCGCTGGATCAACGACGGCAAGGACCTGGAGATCGTCCCGCCCGCCGAGCTGGACATGGCGGCCATGGACGCGGACGCGGCCCGGCGCACCCGCTCGATCATCATGTTCCTGGGCCCGCTGCTGCACCGCATGGACCGCTTCAAGCTGCCGTACGCGGGCGGTTGCGACCTCGGTACGCGCACGATCGAGCCGCACATGATCGCGCTGCGCCGGTTCGGTCTGGACATCACGGCCACCGAGGGCGTCTACCACGCCGAGGTCGAGAAGCCGGCCGGTCCCGACCGCCCGATCGTGCTGACCGAGCGCGGCGACACGGTGACCGAGAACGCGCTGCTGGCCGCCGCCCGCCACGACGGCACGACGGTCATCCGCAACGCGTCCTCCAACTACATGGTCCAGGACCTGTGCTTCTTCCTGGAGGCGCTGGGCGTCCGGGTGGAGGGCGTCGGCACGACCACCCTGACCGTGCACGGCGTGCCGGACATCGACGTGGACGTGGACTACTCCCCCTCCGAGGACCCGGTCGAGGCGATGAGCCTGCTGGCCGCGGCCGTCGTCACGGAGTCCGAGCTGACGATCCGCCGGGTGCCGATCGAGTTCCTCGAAATCGAACTCGCGGTCCTGGAGGAGATGTGCCTCGACCACGACCGCTCCGCCGAGTACAGCGCGGACAACGGCCGCACCCGGCTGGTCGACCTCACCGTCCGCCCCTCCAAGCTCGAAGCGCCGATCGACAAGATCCACCCGATGCCCTTCCCGGGCCTCAACATCGACAACGTGCCGTTCTTCGCGGCGATCGCGGCGACGGCCCAGGGCCAGACCCTGATCCACGACTGGGTCTACGACAACCGGGCGATCTACCTGACGGACCTCAACCGCCTCGGCGGACGGCTCCAACTCCTGGACCCGCACCGCGTGCTGGTCGAGGGCCCGACCCGCTGGCGCGCCGCCGAGATGATGTGCCCGCCCGCACTGCGCCCCGCCGTCGTCGTCCTGCTGGCCATGATGGCGGCCGAGGGCACGTCCGTACTGCGCAACGTGTACGTGATCAACCGCGGTTACGAGGACCTGGCGGAGCGTTTGAACTCGGTGGGCGCGCAGATCGAGATCTTCCGGGACATCTGAG
This sequence comes from Streptomyces sp. NPDC088745, assembly GCF_044751045.1. Lineage (NCBI taxonomy): Bacteria > Bacillati > Actinomycetota > Actinomycetes > Kitasatosporales > Streptomycetaceae > Streptomyces > Streptomyces sp. NPDC088745. The sequence continues at coordinate 267,725 of NZ_JBIVLB010000004.1, read as the reverse complement.
AGCGGGGCGTCTCCTGTGCGGGTGAGCGTTCAGGGCCGAAGGTGCTTGAGGGTGAACTCGGGCAGGGCGTAGGGGCCGGCCTGGGGGTGGGCCGGGTCGGCCGGGGAGTCCGTCGGGGCGATGTCCGCAGCGTGGAGTTCCGCGTTGTCGACGGGGGTGTAGGCCAGTTCCGCCGGGTCGGGGAGTTCCCAGAAACGACGGGTGTTGGCGGAGACGGCGTACGCGACGGCGAAGGTGGTGGAGGCCGGTGCGGTCAGGGCGGCCCGGATGTAGCCGACGGCGTCGCGCGGACTCAGCCACGTCGCCAGGTGCCGGGGTTCGGTGGGCAGACGCTCGAAGCTGCCGATGCGCAGGCAGACGACGGACAGGCCGAACTTGTCGGCGTACAGCCGGCCGAGCGCCTCGACGGCGGCTTTGCTCACCCCGTAGAGCCCGTCAGGGCGTACCGGTTCCTGGGGGCCGGTGAGGTGCGCGGCAGGGTAGAAGCCGGTCACCCGGTTGCTGCCGGCCAGCACCACCCGCTCGATGCCGGTGCGCCGCGCGGCCTCCAGGACGTGGTGGGTGCCGAGCACGTTGGCTTCGAGCAGCTCGGGGAGGGGCGCCTCGTCGGGTATCCCGCCCAGATGGAGCACCCGGTCGGCTCCCGTGAGGGCGGACTCCACGGCGGCGGCGTCCCGCAGATCCACCTGGCGCACGTCCTCGTTCTCGGCCTCCTGGCGCAGCGGCGCCCGGTCGAGCAGGATCAACCGCTCCGCCTCGCCCCGCAGGGCCTCCCGTGCCACGGAACCGATGGTGCCCGCCGCCCCCGTCACCGCCACCGTGCCCAGACTCACTGCGCCTCCTCCGGCTTCGACAAGCACACATCTTCGCGCCTGTTGATCCACTCATCAAGGAGGTGGGGAACCGGGAGCGGGTGCCTGCTGAACGGGAGACGGGGCCTTTCGGGCCCCGCGCCCGCCGTGCGGAGCCGCGACGGCGCAGTCACCGGCGAACGGCATGCGGTCCCCCTGTCCGAAGCCGTCCGTGCACGCCGCGATCCCGCTGTGGCCCTGGCCGGGGTCACGGCGGGACGGCAGCCGGCGGCCGGTTCCCGAAACGGCTGCCGCCGTGGCGAACGGGTGGAACTGTGCGGCGCCGGATACGGCGCACACGAGCCGGGCAAGCGTTCCGTCACATGTTCCCGAGCCGAGAACCGGTGCCGCGATGACCGAGTACGAACGGGCGCGCACGATGCCCGCACTTCCCGAGCACGTCTTCGACCAAGCCGCCGACATGGACCAACTGGACGCCTGGATGCCTCAGGACCTGCACGTGCGTGCCGAGGACCCGCCGTCCGTCACCGTGCACGAGGACCGCACCGGAAAGGACCTGGCCGCCCTGCTGCGTGCCCGGCCCGAGCAGATGCGGCTCGAATGGGGCACCCGGGAGCAGGGCTCCTACACCGGCTGGCTCCAGGTCGCCGGCCTCGACAGCGGAGCCAGCGAGGTGACCGTGCACCTGTCGTTCTTCGAGGACGCGCACGACCCGGGTGAACAGGCCGTGCACGCCGCCCTGGACAGCAGCCTGGAGCGGCTGGAGCAGCAGGTACGGCTGCGCGTCGACAACGCCGCCGGCTGACCGGCGGCCCGGTAGTGGCGCACCGGGCAGCACCGGGCGCCGTTCCCGGCCGTGTCGGCGGCCTCGTGCGCCACGGCGGGCCGGGAGCGGACCGCCGCGGGCGCACGGGCTAGCTGCTCTCCGCGGTTTCCGGGTCCTGGTCGTCGGCGCCCTCTGCCTGCGAAGGGGTCGTGCGGGGAACCTCGGGGGCGTCACTGCCCGGAGCCGGCTGCTCCTCGTCGGCCGTGGTGTCCTCGGTGCGCTCGCCCTCGGCCTGGGACGGTGTCTGCTCACTCATGTCGGGCTTCCTTGTCCGATGGGGGTGTCGGCGCCACGGGTGACGCGCCGTACCTCACCTTCCACCCGTCGCCTTCCGCCCGCGACTCCGACCGCTCCTCCGGCCCGCCTGGGCGCTCTCGGTGCCCCGGAGCCGTCTCCCGCGCCGCTGTACGCGTCGCGGGGCCGCTCCACGTCACTGGAGCAGCACGATCGCGTACGCGAGGAAGAATCCCGCCACCACCACCGCGAGGCCGATGATCAGGAAGAGCGGCCCCTTGGCCCAGCCCGTCGGCGGATTGTGCGTCTCGTCGGGCCCCGCTCCCGACATGCTGCTCTCGGCGGGCGGGGTCTCTCCCGGTGGTACCCCGCCGCCGGGTTCCAGGCCCGCGGTGTTCCCCGGGTCGGGATCCGGGTTGGGGCGGTAGGACTTGGAGCGGCGGTCCGGGTGCTGGGAAGGAGTCATGTGATCCACGGTCCCACTCCCTCCGCATCCCCACCTCTTTTGCTCACCGCAGGGGCCTGGCTCCGCGCCACGGGCTCCTCGCATGCCGTCATCGCTCCGGCCGATCGCCGGCACCGTGCTTCGCCCGGTCCGGTGGCCGCCGTGCCCGCCTCGGCCGAGCACAGGACCCGCGCCCGGTCTCCCGGTCAGTCGTCTTCGCCGGTACGGGCGCGGGCGCCGGCGCGGGTGCGGGAGGAGGTCTGGGCACGGTGCGGGTGACGGCGTACGTACTCGCGTTCCAGCTCGTCCATCCGTTGCGTATGTGTGCTGAGCGCGTTGTCCGACGCGTACAGCAGGGTTTCGTGCCTCGTGCGGTGTATGGCCTCCAGTTCCTTGAGGAGCTGGTCGTCTTCCAGGTCCCGGGCCGACGGCCCGTTCTCGCGCACGCTCATCGCGGATTTGCCTCCTTCGTCCCCGTCCTCATCCTGCCCTGCCGGGCGGCCGTCCGCGCGAGCGGATCGGAGGTGACGACGGCGGGGGAAGCGGCTCGCGCGGCAGCCACAGGAAGCCTGTGCCCGTGCGGCCCCGCACCTCCGGCTCGTACGATCACTCACGGCACGCCGGACGCGCGGCATGCCGTGGGCCTCGGTACCGGCCGGAACGGGAGCGACTGTGCGCCTCTTGCTGACGTCGGACACGCATGTGCCCAAACGGGCCAGGGAGCTGCCCCCGGCCCTCCTCGCAGCGGTGGACGAGGCCGATGTCGTCTTTCACGCGGGCGACTGGGTGGACACGGCCACACTGGACGTGTTCCAGGCCCGTGCGCGGCGCCTGGTCGCCGTCCACGGCAACAACGACGGGCCCGGGTTGCGGGCCCGGCTGGGCGAAGTGGCGCGGGTGGAGTGCGGTGGGCTCCGCTTCGGCGTCGTGCACGAGACGGGGCCGGCGCGGGGCCGCGAGGAGCGGTGCCAGGAGCGCTTCGCCGACCTCGACGTCCTGGTGTTCGGCCACAGCCACATTCCGTGGGACACCACCGCGCCCGGCGGGCTGCGCCTGCTGAACCCGGGCTCGCCGACCGACAGACGGCGGCAGCCCCACTGCACGTACATGACCGCCGAGGTGGAGGACGCCCGGCTCGTCGGCCTCCGTCTGCACCGGCTGCCGCCCCGTTCCTGACGCCCTGGACACGGTGTCCGGCGGGGACGACCTCACCGGTGCGCGCCGGCCCCGAACCGCACCCGCGCCCCACCGGAGCGCCGGGCCCGCGGCCGTACTCGTGGACGGCCGTACTCGTGGACGAACGAAGACAAGGAGCGGGACATGCCGCAATCCCCCCGGCCGCAGGAACTGCGCGAGGAGCTCGCCGCGCGGGTGGAGATGTTCCGGCGGCGCGCTGCCCTGGCCGAGGCGGCGATCACGGAACTCCGGGCCGACTGCGACCTCGACGCGGCGGACGCCGCTTCCACTCGCGCCGCCCTCACGGAGGAACACGGCCGCGCGGAGGAGGCACGGCGGCAACTGGCCCGCGCGACGGCTGCCCTGCACCGCCTGGACGAGGGCGCCTTCGGTCTCTGCGTCTCCTGCGGCGCCGCCATCGACCCCGAGCGGCTGCTCGCCGTGCCGCACACCCGGTGGTGCGTCGCCTGCCGCCGTGACGTCGAGGGCCGCCCCGCGCGGTGAGCGCGGCCCTTCTCCGCGTGCGGAGAGCCGCGCCGAGAGGGGACGTCTCCCCCGGCGACGCCGGAAGTCCTCCTGCGCGGCCTGGGCAGTCATGACGGGCGGCGGCGGCACGGGCTGCCTCAGGTGGCGGTCGTCTCCGAGGTGATCAGCTCCACGAGGGCCGACCGGCCGCCCCGGCGCAGGGCGCGGCGTTGCTGGTCGGCGGGGGTGCCCTCCCTCAGCAGTCGATGCGTCAGCGCGGTCACCTCGCGGGTGTCCCCCGTCTCGTCCAGTGCCGGTTTCAGGTGGTCGAGCAGCATGCGCAGCACGTCGCCCGCCCGTCGCGGCTGTCCGGACGGGTCGATGAGCGTGCCGCTCAGCCCGTGCCGGGCGGCGTGCCAGTTGGCTGCCCGCGCCAGCTCCGGCGTGGAAACCGGCAGCGGGGCGCCCGCCTTCTCGTCCCGGATCGCCGAGGCGACCAGCGCCCGTACGATGCCCGCGAACATGACCGCGGAGTCGGCGCGCAGTTGCACGTCGGCGCAGCGCACCTCGACCGTGGGGTAGCGGTCGGAGAGCCGGGCCTGCCAGTACAGCTGGCCGGTGTCGGCGACGACGCCGGTGTCCAGCAGGGCACGGATCCGCTCTTCGCGGTCGGCGACCGAGGCGAAGCGGGGCGGCGGGCCGCTGACCGGCCAGCGGTCGAAGATCACTGTGCGCCAGCTCGCGAAGCCGGTGTCCCCGCCGTCCCACAGGGGCGAGTTCGCGGACATGGCCACCAGGACCGGCAGCCAGACGCCGATGCGGTTCAGGACGGCGACGCCCGTCTCCTGGTCCGGCACGGCCGCGTGCACGTGCATGCCGTTGATGAGCTGCTCGTCCACGAGCTGCGGCGCCTGGGAGTGCATCGACAGGTACCGGGCGCTGGGGGTCACCGGTACGGGCACGGCCGTACGGTACGGGGCCGCGCCGCACGCGGCGATCAGGCAGCCATTGCGTTCCGCCGCGGCGCCGAGCACATGCCGAAGCCGCAGCAGATGGCCGCCCACCTCCTCCAGGCCGGTGCAGACCGGAGTGGCGATCTCCACCTGTGCCTGCAACAGCTCCGGCTGGACCTCGGTGCCCTCGACGACCGGCCCGAGCCCGGCTGCTGCCCGTACCTGCTCACTGAGCGGCACCGGCAGGCACGTGTCCGGATCGAGCAGCAGGTACTCTTCCTCGACCCCAATGGTGATCATGGCGTATCAGGTACCCACATGGGGCGAAATGAATCGATATGACGGTTTCAGCGCGCGTCGGCAACTCACACCGTTGGAGGCGCCCCGGCGGCCGATCCGCTCAGCCTTGCGGGTGACGCCGCCCCAGTCGGTCGCGGTGCGGCGGAACAGCCGCCGACTGGCGGCCCCGCGGGAAGAGGTACACGCGATTCGTCGCTGCGGTTCCTGCGGGAGAGGGAGCGCAGCAGCCCCCGGTCGTGCTCGGATGGCCGTACTTGTGTGCCGCATCGTGGGCTCCGCGATCCACGGCCCGGTTCCCGTGAAGAACGTCCCGAGGTCGGACGTCCCGGGGTCGGACGTCCCGCGCACCGCGATGCCCGTACGGAACAGCTCCGGGTGCCACACGAGGGATGCCGACGTCAGGCGCCACAGCCGACACCTGGGAACCCGGGCAGCCCCGGCCCACACCCCTCGCCACCGACGAAGCGGGGCTGCCGTGCGGAAACCGGCGGCCCGGTCGCCCTCCCGTGGAGGCGGTTCACGACCCGTGTTCGACCAGGTGTACGCACAGTCCAGCGCAACCGTGTGGCACACGCCAACACGGCGGAAGTCCGACGAGGTGAGGGGTGATCCGCCGGGGGGTCACCGCAGTGCGACGAGGAGGACGGCGCTGAAGGACAGAGTGAGGGCCGTGAGGAGCAGGGCCACGCAACGGCACAGCAGTTGCCGGCGCAGTGCCCGGTAGCGGGCGGTGTACTCCGCCCGCAGTTCCGCTTGGCGTGCGTTGACGGCCGCCAGCGCTTGCCTGGTCGTGGCGAGACGGTCCTGGGCGTAGTGCCGGGCCACCTCCTCCTGCTGGGCGGTGGTCAGCCAGGTCAGGCGCCCGGCGAAGTCCTTGCCCTGCGACTGGGCTCGTCGGATTTCCGCCTGGCACAGGAGGTACCCCTCCAGCCGGCTGATGCCCGCGGCTGTCTCGCGGTCGCTCCGGTTGCGTTCGGGCATCCTCACTCTTCTTTTCCGCCGATGTTGTCATCCGGTTCCAGGACGTCGCGCTGGCCGGTGAGACGGGCCTCGTCGAGGGCGGTGATCTCGGGGTGGTGCAGGTCGAAGGCGGGGGATTCGGAGCGGATCCTGGGCAGCGTGGTGAAGTTGTGGCGCGGTGGCGGGCAGGAGGTGGCCCATTCCAGGGAGCGGCCGTATCCCCAGGGGTCGTCGACTTCGATGCGCTTGCCGTACTTGGCCGTCTTCCACACGTTGTAGAGGAACGGCAGGGTGGACAGGCCGAGCAGGAAGGAGCCGATGGTGGAGAGCGTGTTGAGGGCGGTGAAACCGTCGGCCGCGAGGTAGTCGGCGTAGCGGCGCGGCATCCCTTCGGCGCCGAGCCAGTGCTGGACCAGGAAGGTCAGGTGGAAGCCGACGAAGAGCGTCCAGAAGTGAATTTTGCCGAGCCGTTCGTCGAGCATGGTGCCGGTCATCTTGGGCCACCAGAAGTGGAAGCCGGCGAACATCGCGAAGACGATCGTGCCGAACAGCACGTAGTGGAAGTGCGCCACCACGAAGTAGGAGTCGGTGACGTGGAAGTCCAGCGGCGGTGAGCCGAGGATGACGCCGGTCAGCCCGCCGAACAGGAAGGTCACCAGGAACCCGACCGCCCACAGCATGGGGGTCTCGAAGCTGATGGAACCCTTCCACATGGTGCCGATCCAGTTGAAGAACTTCACTCCGGTCGGCACCGCGATCAGGTACGTCATGAAGGAGAAGAACGGCAGCAGAACTCCTCCGGTGGCGAACATGTGGTGGGCCCACACCGTCACCGAAAGCCCGGTGATCGCGATGGTGGCGCCCACCAGTTCCACGTATCCGAAGATGGGTTTACGGGAGAACACCGGCAGGATCTCGGTGACCACGCCGAAGAACGGCAGCGCCAGGATGTAGACCTCCGGGTGCCCGAAGAACCAGAAGAGGTGCTGCCAGAGCAGGCTTCCGCCGTTCTCCGGAGCGAAGACGTGCGAGCCGAAACGGCGGTCGGACTCAAGGACGAGCAGAGCGGCGGCCAGCACCGGGAAAGCCAGCAGGACGAGCACCGAGGTGAGCAGCACGTTCCAGGTGAAGATCGGCATCCGGAACATCGTCATCCCGGGGGCGCGCATGCAGATGATGGTGGTGATGAAGTTGACGGCGCCCAGGATGGTGCCGAATCCCGACAGGGCCAGCCCCATGATCCACATGTCGGCGCCGATGCTGGGCGAGCGCTCCTCCCTGCTGAGCGGGGTGTAGGCGGTCCAGCCGAAGTCGGCGGTTCCGTTACTGGTGAGCATCCCGCCCACGACGATCAGGCCGCCGAACAGGAACAGCCAGTACGAGAACATGTTCAGCCGCGGAAAAGCCACATCGGGCGAACCGATCTGCAGCGGCATGATCGCGTTGGCGAACCCGGCGAACGTGGGGGTGGCGAACAGCAGCAGCATCACCGTGCCGTGCATGGTGAACGACTGGTTGTACTGCTCGTTGGAGAGGAATTGGATTCCCGGCCGGGCGAGTTCGGCCCGCATCAGGAGGGCCAGCACCCCGCCGAAGAGAAAGAACGTGAAGGAGGTGATCAGGTACAGGTGGCCGATCTTCTTGTGATCGGTCGTGGTGAGCCAGCTGATCACCACCGCGCCCGGACCGCGGCCCTTCACCGGAACGGGGGCGGCATTCTCGGTCTCAGTCTGCGAGGTCATGCGTATTCCCAGCACGAGTACGAACGAGGCCGCAGCAGAGTACCCCTGCCTTGCGAAGACAAACGCCGCTCTGAGGGAACGTCACCGGCTTGGCCCCATGCGCGTTTTCGCGAAGAATTGCGTCGGCGCGGCGCCCCGGGCCGCCGGTCGGCCCTTCCTGCGTCCCGCGGACCACTCCATTGCGCGATGTCCGGGTGATTGGCGTCGGATTTCGCGGGGGCGGGCGAAAGCGGGCGGACGAAATACGGGTTGCCAGCGCCTTGTGGACATGGGTTCCGGCTGCAGGGGTACTTCGTCCGTCCGTCGACTCCGAGGAGATGTGTCGTGACGTTCAATCCGCTCGAACAGCGGGGAATCCCGCTGGACCGGCAGCTGCGCAACTGGCGTGAGCTGGATGTGAAGCCGATCGACCCCGACCACTGTGACCCCTACACCCGCTGCCGCATCATCACGATGAACGGCATCGAGGTCGAGGCGATCATGTTCAGCCATCAGCTCGCCCGGCACACCAAGGACCCGGAGGTGAAACGCCTCCTGGCCCGCACCCGGTACATCGAGGCGCAGCAGCAGAAAGTGGTGAACTGGCTGTTACCGGGGGTGTCCTCGGTGCTGGAGACGACGATCGCCTACGAGCAGGTGGCGGTGGACCTGACGGCGTGGGTGGCACGGATGGAGCCGGACCCGTACCTGAAGCAGGCGTACCAGTTCGGCGTGCTGGAGGACTTCGACCACCTGTACCGGTACGCGAACCTGTACGAGATGATCGAGCACCGCAAGGCGGAGTCGATCGTCGACGGGCTGACCGAGGTGATGCCGGGCCGCCCCACCCGGTTCCACCACCGCAACCCGGTGGACAACGTGCGCGACCCGTACGCCAAGGACGACACGAGTCCGCTCTCCAAGCTGCACGCGCTGACGATCCTGTCGGCGGAGCAGCAGACGATGAACTTCTACATGAACACCGGCCCCACCTACATGGAGCCGATCGCCCGCCGGCTCTACCAGGAGATCGGGCTCATCGAGGAGGAGCACGTCACGCACTACGAGTCCCTGGTGGACCCGGGCGAGACGTGGTGGGAGCAGCTGGTCAACCACGAGTACAACGAGTGCTACCTCTACCACTCCTTCATGGAGCAGGAGAGCGACCCCAGGGTGAAGGCGGTCTGGGAACTGCACCTGAACATGGAGCTGGAGCACCTGCACATCGCCTGCGACCTGATGCGCCGGCACGACGGCCGCGACCCGGAGTCGGTGCTGGCCCCCGAGCTGCCGAACGTGCTCACCTTCGAGCCGAACAAGGCGTACCTGCGTGAGCTGCTGGACACGCAGATGGACCTCACCACGCTCGGCGCGGGGTACGTGCGCGAGGCGCACGAGAGGTTCGAGCAGATGCAGGAGCAGATCCACGGCGGCGAGGCGCCTCCCAGCGACCGGGTCATGGAGGAACACGACGCCATGTTCGGCCGGGAGTACCGGGTGCAGACCGAGGGCGAGCACCCCGACCCCGCGCAGCGCGGGAAGGGGGCCACCGAGGCATGAGCGACCTCCGGACCCCCCAAGCCGGTGACGACCGTGCTCCCGACACCGATGTCGTGTCCCTGCTGATGCGTCAGCACGGTGACATCCGCAACCTCTTCGACGAGGTCGAAGCCACCAAGGGCGACGAGCGCCGTGACGCGTTCCGTCGGCTGGTGCGCCTGCTGGCGGTGCACGAGACGGCCGAGGAGGAGGTCGTCCACCCCTTCGCCCGCCGCGGTCTCCCCGGCGGCAGGCAGGTCGTGGAGGACCGGCTCGCCGAGGAGAAGGCCGCCAAGGAGTCCCTCGCCGCGCTCGACGGCCTCGACACGGACGACCCCACGTTCATGCCCCGGTTGCTGAAGCTGCGCGCGGACGTCCAGGCGCACGCCCGGGCCGAGGAACGCTACGAGTTCGCGCACATCCGCCGCAGCACCGACATCACCGAACTCGCGAGTATGGCCAAAGCGGTCAAGGCCGCCGAAGCCATGGCCCCCACCCGTCCGCACCCCGGCGTGGAGTCGGCGGCGGCCAACATGGCACTGGGCCCCGTCGCGGCGCTGATGGACCGCACCAAGGACGCCGTCCGCAAAGCCATGGGCAAGGACGGATGACCTCGTCACGCGGCGGCCCGGCCCGCGCGGGCCGGGCCGCCGCGTGGCTGTGTGGCGCACCCCGGTTCCGGAGCCCGCTTTCCCGAGGCGGCGCCGCGCTTCTCCGGAATCCGCATCGTGCGGAATCCTCCTCCCGACGGGCGGTTCCCACGGGTGGTTCCGGAAAACAGACCGCGGCATGCGCATCACGGCATCGCGCCGGAATTTCCCGCCTCAGGGCTGGGGGCAGCCGTGTCGACGCGCGAATCTCTTCCTCGGCAGCGTCCTCAAAAAGTGGTCATGTCGACACTCGCGGATCAGGTGGTTATGGTTGCGTAAAGGGAACATAAATGGGCACGCGGTATTCCTGCTCCGCAAAAGCGGGGCGGTGACCTGTATTCGTCGAGGGGAAGTGCTGTCCCATGGCTGCTGCACACACTCCGGTGACCTCCGCCAAAAGCCCGGTGCAGACGGCCGCACTGCTGGTGGGTGTCCTCTTCCTGCTGGTAGGCGTCCTCGGATTCATTCCCGGTGTCACGAGCGACTACGACACGATGAAGTTCGCCGAGCACCACTCCGAAGCGAAACTGCTCGGTGTCTTCCAGGTGTCGATCCTGCACAACATCGTGCACCTGCTGTTCGGGATCGCTGGAGTCGCCATGTCCCGCGCCGCCTCCACCGCCCGCACCTATCTCCTGGCCGGTGGAGCCGTCTACCTCGTGCTCTGGCTCTACGGGCTGTTCATCGACCACGACAGCGCCGCGAACTTCGTACCGGTCAACACCGCCGACAACTGGCTCCACTTCGTGCTGGGCATCGGCATGATCGCCCTGGGCGCTCTGCTGACCCGCACCACCCGCACCACCCACACCCGCCGCACAGGCTGAACAGGGCCTGCCGTCGCACGGCCCGGTCCGCCGACCGGCGGCCGGCAGGAAGGGCACACCGCCGACACAAGGCTCCAGGCAGGCGAGGACCGCCGCCTGGAGCCTTGCGCGTGTGGGGCTCGACGCCTTCGTCGGCGCGCGTGCCGGACCTGACAGATCGACGGACCTGATGCGTGGACGGAATCGCTGGACGACCGCGTGCCCAGTGCCGCTGTGCCGCCCGCCTGATCTGTTCCCTGCGTCTTCCGGTAGCGCCGGTCCCCGCACCCGGCGCACCGCGCGGGCCTCAGGGGTGCCGCTGCCCGTGCCCCCGCGCGGTCACGCCCGCGGCCACCAGGCCCGCCGCGAGCGCCACCGCTCCGGCCCTGCGCACGGCGGTGCGCCTGCGGCCGTGCCAGCCGCCGTCCGTCGTGGCCCGCCCGTCCGAGGGGCGGGCCACGTTGCCGTCGGTGGGGGCGGCCGAGCGGGTGCGGGAAAGGTGCGCGCGGTCCATCTGGTGGGCCAGCGCCCGCTCCACGAGGGCCGGGGTGAGCTTCGACTGGATGCCGAGCACACGTCCGGCCGGCCCGACGTACGCCTCCCTGCGCGGTCGCACCGCCAGCCGCACCACCGTCCTGGCTGCGCGCTGCGCGGTGTAGACGGGTGCCATCGGGGTGACCGCCCGGCCGGTGTAGTTCGCCGCGTGCTGGAAGAACGGGGTGTCCATGGTCGCCGGCAGCACGGTGCAGACGTGGATGCCGTCCTGTCCCGCCAGGCGCAGTTCCTGGCGCAGACTGCCGCCCAGCGCACGCACCGCCGCCTTGGACACGACGTAGGCGGCGTTGTACGGGACCACGGCGGCGCCGACGACCGAGGAGACGTTGACGACGGTGCCGCTGCGCTGTCCGCGCATCACGCGCAGAGCGGCGCGGGCGCCGTTCACACATCCCAGCACGTTGACGTCCACCACCTGGCGGAAGATCTCCGGGGGCACCTCCTCCAGGGCGCCGAAGGCGGCCACCGCCGCACTGTTCAGCCAGACGTCGATCCGGCCGAACTCGGCCACGGCTCCGTCCGCGAGCTTCTCCACCGCGTCCACGTCCGTCATGTCGGTGGGGGCCACGAGGACGCCGACGCCGTACTCCCTGCGGCACTCCTCGGCGAGTTCCTCCAGCACGTGAGCGCGGCGGGCGGCGAGCACCAGGGCGCATCCGCGGGCGGCGAACGCCTGCGCGCAGGCGCGGCCGACGCCGCTCGACGCACCGGTGATCACGACGACTTTGTCCAGATCGGCAGCCATGGGAACGAGTTCCTTCCATCGACGGGGCGGTGACTCGTCGGTCCGCCCTCCCGGCAGGCCGACGGGTGTGAGTACCCCCGTCGGCTCCGCGGCACACCTGCACCGGCCGGCGCGGGACGAAAACGGAAAGGGGGTGTGAAAAGGCCGCAGGCGGTCACTCGGCACCTGCGCGACGATCGGAAGCAGGCACCCGCCCGTCGTCGGGCGTGCGCCTGGTCGTCGGAGTCGTCGGACGGGCACACGCCCCCTGTCACCCGGATGTCAGGGGACCGGCCCCGTCTTTCAGGAGGAACCATGGCTGTACGGCACCAGCTCGTCCGCCGCCCGCTCCACGCGCCGTGGAAGGTGCCGGCGGACGAGTCCCGGCACTGCGAGCGGGTGGCGGGCACGCACTCCGCCTCCGCCGACGAGAGGGCCCGGCCCGGGGCGGGCGCCACGCCGCACTCCACCGTCGAGCCGGGGCCCGAGGAGTCCGGGGGCCATGTCGGCGTACGACGTCACGATCCGCCCCGCGTCCTCGCCGGAGGCGTGGAGCGGCCGCTGGGCGGTGCCCGCGCCGCTCTCGGCGTCCGGCCCCGGGGCAAGCACACGAACGGAGTACTCGCCGATGCCTGACGCCGTGGTGATCGGCAGCGGGCCCAACGGGCTCGTCGCCGCCAATCTGCTGGCCGACGCCGGGTGGCAGGTGACCGTGCTGGAGGCGCAGGACGAGCCGGGCGGGGCGGTGCGCAGTGACCGCGCCGTGCATCCGGAGTACGTCAGCGACACCTTCAGCGCCTTCTACCCGCTGGCGGCGGCCTCCCCGGTCATCGCCGGGCTCGGCCTGGAGAAGTACGGGCTGCGGTGGAGCAACGCCCCGCACGTCCTCGCGCACCCCCTGCCGGACGGCCGCTGCGCGGTGCTCGACCGCGACCGGGAGGTGACCGCCGCCAACCTGGAGGGGTTCGCCCCCGGTGACGGGCAGACGTGGCGGGAGCTGTGCGCGGGCTGGGACCGGCTGGGCGGGCCGGTGCTGGACGCCCTGTTCACGCCCTTCCCGCCGGTACGGTCCGCTGTCGCGCTCGCCGCTCGCGTGCGGGGCGCCGGAGGTCTGCGGCTCGTACGGGAGCTCCTGCTTCCGGTGCGCCGGCTGGGCGAGGAGAAGTTCGCCGGGGAGGGCGGCAGGCTGCTGCTGGCGGGGAACGCGCTGCACGCGGACCTGGCCCCGGAGGCGGCGGGCAGCGGCGGGTTCGGCTGGCTGATGTCGATGCTGGGCCAGAGCCAGGGCTTTCCGGTGCCGGTCGGGGGCGCGGGAGTACTCACCGAGGCCCTCGTGGCGCGGCTGCGCGACCGCGGGGGCAGCGTGCACTGCGGGCGGCGGGTCACCGAGGTGGTGGTGCGCGGAGGCCGGGCCCTGGGAGTGCGCACCGCCGACGGGGAATCCGTGCGCGCCAAGGACGCCGTCCTGGCCGACGTCACCGCGCCGCAGTTGTACGGCGAGCTGCTCGCCCCCGAGCACCTGCCGTCCCGGGTCCACGAGGACCTGCGGCGCTTCGCGTGGGACTTCGCGACGTTCAAGGTGGACTGGGCGCTGAACGGAACCGTTCCGTGGACCGCGCCCGAGGCCGCCGGGGCGGGGACCGTGCACCTCGCCGACGGAGTCGACGCGCTCACCCGGTTCGCCGCGCAACTGGCCACCGGACAGGCCCCCGACCGGCCCTTCCTCCTCTTCGGGCAGATGACCACCGCCGACCCCACCCGCTCCCCCGCCGGGACGGAGTCCGCGTGGGCGTACACCCACGTCCCGCACGAGATCCGCGGCGACGCGGGCGACGGGGGCCTGACCGGCCGCTGGGACAAGGGCGAGCAGGAGATGATGGCCGACCGGATGGAGGAACAGGTCGAGCGGTACGCCCCCGGCTTCCGCAGCCGCATCCGCGCCCGCCGCATCCTCGCGCCGCCCACCCTCCAGGCGGCCGACGCCAACCTGCACGGCGGGGCCATCAACGGCGGTACCGCGGCCCTGCACCAGCAGCTCGTCTTTCGTCCCGTCCCCGGCACCGGCCGCCCCGAGACCCCGGTCCGCGGCCTCTACCTCGCCTCCGCGTCCGCCCACCCCGGCGGCGGCGTCCACGGCGCTCCGGGAGCCAACGCGGCCCGCGCCGCCGTGCGCGCCCGGGGCGTGCTGAACACCGCGGCCGTCACGGCGCAACGCGTGTTGGCCCGGCGGCGATGACGCGGCGCCTCCCCCGCCTCCCCTGCCTCCTGCACGGCGACGAGTCGGCAGGGGGCCGGGCGGCGGAGCGCCGGGCCGGTGAGGACGAGACCGGTGAGGACGAGATCCGGGACGGCTAGCTCCCGCCCGGCACGCCTCCGGCGGAATCGCGCAGGGCCAGGTGCATACGGTCCAGGCGTCCGCGGGTCCGCCGGAGTTCCCGGAGTTCGATCGCGAAGAGGGCGAGGGCGAGAGCCGCCACGGCCAGCGTGACCAGCGGGCCGTAGTACAGGTACGCCAGCACGCAGAACCCGACACAGACAAGGGCGTAGGCGGGCAGGACGCGGTAGCGGCGGTGCAGCCGGGCACTCCTGCGGACCGTCAGAGCGCGCATCGCCTCGCGGTCCTGCGCGGCGTCGGGGACCCGGCCCCGTTGCAACTGGCCCACCAGTACGTCCAGTTGGGCGGGCGACACTCCGGCGGACCGGCTGTCCGCACGGGACGCGCGCTGCGTGCCCGCCACCGCGAAGCTCCCGGAGAGCGCCCCCATGATCCCGACCCGGAGCCAGTCGGGCCGCAGATCGACCGCGGTGAGCACGAACAGGGTGACCGCCCAGATGAGGGCCAACGGCACCCAGGGGTGCTTCTTCAGCCAGTCGAGACCGCGGTGCGCGGAGGAGGTGGAGGTGTCCGGCATCCTAGGACCTGCCCGCATTCCGGAGCCCGACGGCGCCCGTGGCGGACGCCCCCGGCACGGCGACGTATCCCCGCGGACGGCCGTCCCGTCGCTTCGTGGCTCTGCGCATCCCGGTTCCCCCTGGGTTCCTCACACGGTGGAGACTCTGCGGGTACCCGCTGACCGGCGCCCCATGAGGAGCGGGCAGGCGGGGCACGTCCGCGTGGCCCAGGGTCCCCCAGCGGCAACGACCGTGGCGGCAGGGCTTCTTCGCTGGTCAAGCGGCTGTCGTGACCGTCCGTCGGCGCACACTCGTCGGCGGCAATACGCCCGAAACCACCCGGAGACGGTCATCGAGCTTGCGTTCGAGGGTGGTTCGCATGGTGGGATGCTGCGATGCGACCCCCCACACGCATGACCGCTCACCCCGACCGTCCCCATGACCGCACCACCACCGGCCTCCCCCGCAACCCCTACGAGGAGCTGGCCCGCCTCGCTCCTCCCGAGCCGGACTACGCGGCCCACGAACCCGACGAGCGCCTGCTCGGCCTCGGTCTGCCGTCGGACGACGACGAGGACGACGACCCGTGGAAGCCGCCCAACCACCGGGGCCGCAGCCGCTTCGGCGCGATACCCGTGGTGTTCAAGGTGGCCGTCGCGCTGGTGGTGGTATGCGCGTTCCTGCTGCTCGGCGACCGGTTCGCGGTGATGTACGCCCAGGACAAGGCCGAGGAGAAGCTGAAGGAAGCGATGCACCTGGCGACGGCGCCGGAGGTGAACATCCACGGCTTCCCCTTCCTCACCCAGGTCTTCGACAAGCGCCTGGAGAAAGTGGACGTCGCGGTCCCCGACGTGGCCGCCGACCGGGTGTCGATCGCCCAGGTGCGCGCCACCGCGCACGACATCGACATCGTGGGCTCGCTGCCCTCCGCCGTCCAGGGTGCGGTCATCGGCAGTGTG
This sequence comes from Streptomyces sp. NPDC088745, assembly GCF_044751045.1. NCBI lineage: Bacteria > Bacillati > Actinomycetota > Actinomycetes > Kitasatosporales > Streptomycetaceae > Streptomyces > Streptomyces sp. NPDC088745. The sequence goes on along the minus strand of NZ_JBIVLB010000004.1, from coordinate 251,708 downwards.
GACGGCGACGTCCTGCTGTCCTTCGACGACCTCAACCGTGAACTCGGCTCGTCCCAGGCCAGGTTCAGGAAGGACGGCGAGAACCGCATCAAGGTCAGCGGCGAGCTCCCGGTCGCCGGGACCAAGGTCCTGCTCGGCGCGGAGGCGCACATCCAGCGCGACGGCGACCGGGCGGTGTCGACCACCATCAGCGACATGCGGGTCGACATTCCGGGCCTGCTCACCTACCGCCCGGGCAAGGACCGCGCCACCTCGGGGCTGCGGCTGCACCCGCAGGCCGCGGCACGGCTCGCCAAGGAGGGCGCGAAGATCAAGTCGCTGCTCGCGGTGCCCGCCGTGGTGCACCGGCTGGGCGTGCCGCAGGAGTGGGTCAGCAAGGCACTGCGCAGCGAGGAGGAGCTGCACCGGCTGACCGGTTCGCCCACCTTCGTGCGGCAGTTGATGAAGCTGAACCTGGTGGACCTGGTGGTCGACCACCCGTGGCTGCTGAAGAAGGTGGGGATCGACCCGAAGACGATCTCCTCGCTGCTGGCGATGCGCCCGCCGGAGCTGTCGGAGAAGCTGTCGCTGTCGTTCCGGCTGCCGAAGACGCCGGGCGAGCTGCGGCTGCGGGACATCAAGGTCGAGCGGGAGGGCATCCGGGCGGACCTGAACGGGACGGGGCTGACGTTCGGGGACGTGGCGGTCAAGTAGCCGACCCCGTACGGGGCCGGGCGCGCACGGCGCCCGGCCCCGCGCGCGTTCCTGGCGCACCCGGAGCCTGCCCCGGCAGGGGCCCTCGCAGCCCACAGCCCACTCCGGGTGCGGCAGGCACCGGCACCCCGCGCCGACCGCCGACCGCCGACGCCCACAGCACCGCAGCACCGCAGCACCGCAGTGCAATTTCACATAGCACTTCTTGACCTCCGCACCCCGCGCCGGAGACGATCTCCCCATGCCCCTGGACCCCCTGAGCGACCCCTTCCTCGCCCTCTCCGCCCGCACCGGACGCTTCTCCTACGGCGCCCCGCGCGCCGCCTCCTTCGCCGAAGGAGGCGGGCGGCTCTTCTTCCTGCGTTCCGCCGGACCCACCGACCCGTACGACGACCTCTGGGTCCTGGACACCGCCACCGGCGAGGAACGGCAGCTCACCGACTGCCGCGCACTCGCTCCCAAGGGAGGCGAACCCCCGCTCGTGGAGCGGCAGTTGCGGGAACGCATCCGTCTCGTCGCGGCCGGGATCGGCTCGTACGCCCTCTCCGGTGACGGCCGCTTCGCCGTCTTCGCCCTGTACGGCCGCCTGTTCCGCGTCGCCACGTCGCCGGACGGCACGCCGCAGCCGCAGGAAATCCCCGCCCCCGGACCGGTCTTCGACCCGCGCCCCGATGCCGACGGCTCGCGGATCGCGTACGTCAGCGAGGACCGGCTGTACGTCGTGGACTGCGACCGGGACGTCACCGCGCAGGTCTCCCCCGAGGACGGCGCCCGCTGGGGCGTCGCGGAGTTCGCGGCGGCCGAGGAACTGGGCCGCTCGCGCGGGCACTGGTGGGCGCCGGACGGCCGGACCCTGCTGGCCGCCCGGGTGGACGAGTCGGCGCTGCCCCGGCACGACTACGGCGGCGGGTTCGCCTATCCGCAGGCCGGCGGCCCGAACGCGGACGTGCGGCTGTGGGTGCTGGGCGAGGGCGGCCACGTACGCCTGGAGTGGGACACGGCGGCGCATCCGTACGTCACGGACGCCGCCTGGGAGTCGGACACCGAGATCCGGTTCGCGGTGCAGGACCGGCTCCAGCGCGAGCTGCTGTGGCTGGCGGCGGACCCGGCGTCGGGGGCCACCCGGGTGCTGTCCCGGACGGCGCACGCCCTGTGGGTCGAGCAAGTCCCCGGCACACCGGCCCAGTTGGCGGACGGCCGGATTCTGTCACCGGGTGAGACCGTGGACGGCGGTACGCAGACGCTGCTGGTGGACGGGCGGCCTTTCACGGCGCCCGAACTCAACGTGCGGTCCTTCGTAGGAGAGTTCGAGGGGTCGCTCGTGGTCGAGGCGGCCTTCGACGAGCCGGCCGACCAGCACGTGGTGCTGGTGGACCCGGCGAGTGGCACGGCGCGTCCGCTGACCGAGGGGCCGGGGGTGCATGCCGCCGTGGCCTCGGCCGGGGCGCTGCTGATCGTGTCCGCCGTGCCGGGTGCGCAGGTGCGGCGCACCGTGCGCGTCCCGGGCGGGCGGGAGCGGGAGCTGCGCAGCCTCGCCGAGCCGCTGCCGTACGCGGTCGCGCCGCGCTTCGCCCGCGTCACCGAGCACCGTCTTCCGGCCCAGGTGGTGCTGCCGCGCGGACACGCCGCCGGGGAGCTGTTGCCCGTGCTCCTGGACGTGTACGGCGGTCCGGGCGCGCAGGCGGTGACCAGCGACCCGCGGGCGCAACAGCACCGGCAGTGGTGGGCCGACCAGGGATTCGCCGTGGTGACGGTCGACAACCGGGGCACCGCGAACGTCTCGCCCGCGTTCGCCCACGCCATGTACCGGGACTTCTCCCGCACCACTCTGGACGACCAGGTCGCGGCCCTGCGCGAACTGGGTTCGCTGCACCCGGAGCTGGACCTGTCCCGCGTCGCGGTGCGCGGGTGGTCGTACGGCGGCTACCTGGCGGCGCTCGCGGTGCTGCGGCGGCCTGACGTGTTCCACGCGGCGGTGGCGGGGGCGCCGCCCACCGACTTCCGGGAGTACGACACGGCGTACACGGAACGCTATCTGGGTCTGCCCGAGGAGAACCCGGAGGTCTACGACGCGGACTCGTTGCGCGGTGACGCCGCCGGGTTGAGCCGCCCCCTGCTTTTGGTGCACGGACTCGCCGACGACAACGTGCACCCGACGCACACTTTCCGGCTCTCGGAGGCGCTGACCGAGGCAGGCCGGCAGCACGAGCTGCTGACGCTCCCCGGTGTCTCGCACATGACGCCGGGCGGAGTGCGGGAGCAGTTGATGGCGCACGACCTCGGTTTCCTGAAGCGGGTGCTGTAGGGCGGGCAGGAAGCCCCGGGGCCGTGGAGGTCCCGGGGCTTCCTCAGCCGTCGCCCGTGCAAGGGGCGGGGCGGGGGGTGCTAGCGGCGCAGCGGGCCCTCGCAGACGTAGTCGGCGCTGCCGGCCTGGCCGTTGCTCCAGATGTCGACCTTGCCGAAGGAGCAGTTCATGTCGGCGAAGTTGTTCGCGGCGGGCTCGGAGCGGTCGAGGAGGTAGTAGTCGACGGTCTCGGAGACGTCCTTGAAGACCTTGCCGGGGTCGGTGGACTGGGAGAGGTTGGCGGTGATGCGGCCGGTACAGGTGAACCGGCCGAGTTCCTTGCCGCCGTCGTCCTTGCAGGAGGCCGGGTCCAGGTACGTGGCGGCCTTGAAGGCGGCCTTCACGTCGGCGGCGGAGGCGAACTTCAGCGTGGCCGGGGGCGTGTACTGGGTGTTGGGCACGAAGAGCCGGTCGACGACGGCGATCTGCTGGTCGAGGAAGGCGTCGTAGCCGCGCTGGAGTGCGGCGTCGGCGCCCTGCCGCTTGCGCCAGGCGTCGAAGGCGGCGACGTCGTTGGCGCGCAGGTGCCTGTACATCTCCTGGAGCCTGCCGGGGTGGTCGCGCCACAGGTACTCGAAGAAGGTTCCGGCGTACGAGTAGAAGCGGAAGCCGTCGCCGTCGTAGGTGGCGTGCAGGAGCTGCTGGACCGTCATCCGCGGCCCGCCGCCCGCGGTGTCGCTGATGATGCTCTTGACCAGGGACTTGCGGACCGCGATGCCGTCGTCGCGGGTGGCGCCGTCGAAGAACTCGCCGGTGCCCTCGTCCATCGCGGTGGTGCGGTCGCCCTGGTACCAGGGGCCCTCGCCGAAGGAACCGTGCACGGCGAAGCGGCCGTTGAGGTAGTGGACGTACTCGTGCCGGAAGAGTTCTTCGAGGGTGAGTGAGGAGTCCTGCGGGACGCGCCGCTGGTAGGTGTAGAAGGTGGCGCCGCGCTCGATGTAGACGCCGCCGTTGTCGGTGTCCATGCCGGTGAGCAGCGGGTGGTAGTTCTCGTAGTCGGCCCGCGAGCCGTACAGGACGATGTTGAGGGTGGTGTTGGTGTCGCCCGCGAGCGGCTCCGTGCTGCCGACCACCCGGTGGAACTGCGCCTTGACCTGCTTGGACGCGTAGTAGAGCTGGTCGACGGTGGCGCGGTCGAGGCCGGTGCGGACCTTGATGGCGCCGTTGTCGTAGACGTAGGTGTACGGGAAGATCTTCTTCTCGATGTCGTCCTTGCAGACCCCGTACGGTGCGCACGCGTCGTACGCGTTCAGCCAGGAGGCGATCTTGGCCCAGGGCTGGCTGCCCTCGCCGAAGTTCTGCGCGACGGTGGTCAGGAGGGTGCCGAGGTCGGCGGTGATCTGGTCCTTGAGCCCGTCGATCTGGCCGAAGCGGCCGTACTCGCTGAGCGCGTCGCGCACCACCCACTCGTTGGGCGTTCCCTTGAGGTGGGTGTAGCCGGCGAACTTCTTGAACGACTCGCGGTAGGCGGCGTTCTGCTTGACCACGGTGTGGAAGGCGGTGTCCCGGTTGCCGGGGTAGACGCCGAGGTAGTTCGTGGAGAGCGCGGCGAGCGCGGCGCCGCCCCAGGCGGGGTCCGCGTACTGGGTGTTGTGGTACGGGTCCATGGTCGCCAGCACCTTGCGGATCAGGCCCAGTTGGGACTGGCGCAGGCCGGGCCCCGCGGCGTAGAGCGCTTCGCGCAGGGTGTTGGCGTTGGTCTTCGTGACGTCGAAGGTGCGGGCCGCGGTGCCGAAGTCGTTGATGGCGCGGCGCACGGTCTCCACCGTGGGGATGTCGGTGGTGTCGATCTCGTCGCGCGAGAAGTCGTGGTAGGCCACCGCGTGCAGGTACGTGAACATCTCGTACAGGTGGGTGGAGTTCTTGCCGTCGTGACCGGCGGCGAGGCTCGATATGCGGCGGGCGACGGCCTGCACGTGGGCGTCGGACATGACGGGGGCGAGCCGGGCGTCCCAGGTCCAGATGAGGTCGCGCAGGCAGCCGTCGGCGGTGACGGCCGGGTCCGCGAGGAAGTCCGCGAACTGTTCGGGGCCGAGACCCGTGACGCCGTCGAGGGTGCAGGGGACGCCCGCCGCTCTCAGGGATCTCTGCGCGGCGGACCGCTCGGCGGCCGGCCGGGCCGGGGTCTGCGCGCCGGGGGTGCGGCCCTCCCTGGTGACGGCGCGGGGTGCGGGGACGGCGTTCTTCGGCTTCGGCGCCGTGGCGAGGCGTTCGACCTCGTCGAAGGGGTTGGCACCCGGCTCGGCCGCACGGGGCTGCGGCTGGCGGGCGGTGTCCGAGGAGGCGTTCGGCGCGGGCGGCGGGGGCGCGGCCTGGGCGGACTGGACGACCGGGAGGACGAGGGCGGCGGAGAGAGTCGCGGCCAGCAGGATCCTGCGCGGCATACGCGGGTGTGACACCTGGATCTCCGGATCTGTGTGGGGAGTTGAGGGGGCGGTCCGGACGGTCGCCGTGGGCTTCCGTCGGCTTCCGCATCCCGAGGTGTGACCCGTAACATAGTAATGTGAAATTGCACTGACAAGGCTTCGGTCGACTCTCCTGCCCCTGGAGGCGAAAAACGTGACCTCGCTCCCCGAGCGGACCGCCCAACTCCGCACCGTCAGCCATGATTTGCCCGTCTCGCCCGCGCTGGACGCGTACATGGGAGAGCGGTGGGCGCCTTCGCCGCTGTCCCCGGAGGCGCGAGTACCGGGCTTCGAGCACTTCGCGGGACGAAGGGCACGGCTGGCCGCGCTCTTCCCCGGGGAACAACTGGTGGTCCCGGCAGGCGAGTTGCAGGTCCGCTCCAACGACTGCGACTACCGCTTCCGCCCGTACAGCGCGTACGTGTGGCTGACCGGGCTGACGACCGAGGACCAGCCCGGCCACGCCCTGGTGATCCAGCCGGACGGGGAGGCGGTGCTGTACGTACGGCCGCGCTCGCCGCGTGCGGACGGGCGGGGCGAGTTCTACCGCGACCGCAGGTACGGGGAGTTCTGGGTGGGGCGGCGACCCGACCTGGACGAGGCGGAGCACCTGACGGGCGTCCGGTGCGCGCACCTGGACGGCCTGAAGGCCGGCCCGCGAGCGCGGGTCGCGGGCGTCGACCCCGAACTGACGTCCGCGCTGGCCGAGTTGCGGCTCGTCAAGGACGCCTGGGAGGTGGGCGAGATCCAGCGGGCGGTCGACCACACGGTGGCCGGCTTCGAGGACGTCGTACGGTCACTGCCGACGGCCCTGGCGCACCCGCGCGGCGAGCGGTGGATCGAGGGCGTCTTCAACCTGCGGGCCCGCGCGGACGGCAACGGGACCGGGTACGACACCATCGCCGCGTCCGGCGCGCACGCCTGCGTCCTGCACTGGATACGCAACGACGGCGCCCTGAACCGGGACGAACTGCTGCTGTTGGACGCGGGGGTGGAGGTCGACAGCCTCTACACCTCCGACATCACGCGCACGTTCCCCCTGTCCGGGCGCTTCTCACCGGTGCAGCGGCAGGTGTACGAGCTGGTGCTGGCCGCGCAGAACGCGGGGATCGCGGCGCTGAAGCCCGGGGCGGGCTTCCGGGACTTCCACCGGGCCTGCTCGCGGGTGCTGGCGGAGGGGCTGCACGAGTGGGGCGTGCTGCGGGTCCCGCCGGAGGAGTCGCTGCGGGCCGACAGCGGGCTGCACCGGAGGTACTCGCTGTGCAGTTCGGGGCACATGCTGGGACTCGACGTGCACGACTGCGCGCATGCGAGGGCCACGCGGTACCTGGACGGGGTCCTGGAGGAGGGGCAGGTCCTCACGGTGGAGCCCGGGCTCTACCTCCAGCCGGACGACGAGACGTTGCCGGTGGAGCTGAGGGGGGTCGGCGTGCGGATCGAGGACGATGTGGTCATTACGGCGGAGGGGGCGCGGGTGATGTCGTCGGCTCTGCCGCGGGAGCCGGACGCGGTGGAGGAATGGATGTCCTCGCTCCTGCCCTGACGCTTCCCCGTTCGGGGGGAAGGGAAATCCTCCTTTCCGCTCCACCCCCTCCTTCTCCCCGGTGGGCGCAGCCCCCACCCCGTCGGTTAGCGCTCCCCGAGTGGGGACGGGGCCTCCTGGACGACCCACCCGTTCCCGTCCGGGTCGCGGAAGTAGGCCCAGGAGTTCCACGTCTCCCCCTTCCCCTCCTCCCATCCCCTCTCCCCGTAGTGCATCACCGGGCTGATGTCCACGCCCCGCCCCGCCAGCTCCTCCCGCCCCGCCTCCACGTCCGCCACGCACAACTGCATCCCCTGGAGCGAGCCGGGCTCCGCCTCCGTCGCCCACTCCGCCGGCGGCGCCATTCCCTCCGTCAGGACGATCGAACACCGCGACCCCGCCGGTGTGAGCTGCACGACCCGTGCCGTCTCACTGAACTTCATGTCGAGGTCGACCTTGAATCCGCACCTGTCGGCGTAGAAGTCCTTCGCCCGGTCGACGTCCGTCACCGGAACCATGACCACTTCGAGGGTCCACTCCACGGGAATCTCCTCCGCTGCGCGGGCCGCCGCCCACCACGGACGGGGCGGCGTACCAGGATGGACCTCCCATCCTGGTACGCCGCCCCTCCCCCCGCCACCAGAACCGCGCTAGCGCACCCCGAGCTTCCGCGCCGCCGGCTGCCTCGGCTCCACGGGTTCGTCCCTGGCCTGCGCCCACAGCGACCGCACGTGCCCCAGGTGCCTCGCCATGCACGCCTCCGCGGCCTCGGCGTCGCCGGTCAGCATCAGGTCCAGCAGCTCCACGTGCTCCTCGGCCGAGGGCAGCAGTTCATTGCGCTCGTCGAGCCGGGTCAGGCCGTACAGACGCGACCGCTTCCGCAGGTCCCCCACCGTCTCCACCAGCCTCTCGTTCCCCGCGAGCCCCAGAAGCGTCAGGTGGAAGCGCCGGTCGGCCTCCAGGTAGCCGATCAGGTCGTGCTTGCGGGCCGAGGCCACGATCTCCTCGGCGACCGGACGCAGCGCTTCCAGTTCCTCCCGGGCGGCGGTCCTGGTGACCTTGCCGACCACCGGCACCTCGATCAGCGCGCGGATCTCGGTGTACTGGTCGAGGTCGCGCTCGCTCACCTCGGTGATCCGGAAGCCCTTGTTGCGCACGGGCTCCACCAGCCCCTCGCGCGCCAGGTCGAGCATCGCCTCGCGTACCGGCGTCGCGGAGACACCGAAGTCGGCGGCGAGACCCGGCGCCGAGTACACGGAGCCCGGCCGCAGTTCGCCCGCTATCAGGGCTGCGCGCAGGGCGTTCGCCACCTGGTCGCGGAGTCGTTCCTGTGCGGTGATCAGGTGGCGCTGCTGCTTGAGTTCACCCATGGCGGTCCTCCGTGTTGCTGCGGACCGCCAGCGTACAATGTCACGTTGCGCGGTCGGCGGTCCGGTCGACGGGGTGCGCCGGGTGGCGGGAGTCGGCGCACGAGCGGCCGAGGGCGCCCGTCACAGGAGGAACCCGCCGGGGAACGGGTCCGTCGGGTCGAGGAAGTACTGCGCGGTGCCGGTGATCCAGGCCCGTCCGGTGACGGTGGGCACGACCGCGGGCAGGCCGCCGACGGCAGCCGTTCCGATGAGGCGGCCGGTGAACTCCGTACCGATGAAGGACTCGTTGACGAAGTCGCGGCCGACCGGGAGTTCGCCGCGGGCGTGGAGCTGTGCCATGCGGGCGGAGGTGCCGGTGCCGCAGGGCGAGCGGTCGAACCAGCCCGGGTGGATGGCCATCGCGTGCCGGGAGCGGGTGGCGTCGGAGCCGGGAGCGGCGAAGTAGACGTGCTTGAGGCCGGCGATGCGGTCGTCCTCCGGGTGGACGGGGCGGTGGTCCGCGTCGGCGTTGACGGCGTCCATCAGGGCGAGGCCCGCGGCGAGGATGTCGTCCTTGCGGGCCCGGTCGAAGGGGAGGCCGACCGCGTCGAGCTGGACGAAGGCGTAGAAGTTCCCGCCGTACGCCATGTCGTAGGTGACGGTGCCCAGTCGGGGGACCTCGATCTTGCGGTCGAGGGCGACGCAGAAGGCGGGGACGTTGGTGAGGGTGACGCCTTTCGCCGCCCCGTCCTCGACCTGGACGTCGACGGTGACGAGGCCCGCCGGGGTGTCGAGGCGGACCGTGGTGACGGGCTCCCGGACCTCGACCATGCCGGTCTCGACGAGGACGGTGGCCACGCCGATGGTGCCGTGGCCGCACATCGGGAGGTAGCCGGAGACCTCGATGAACAGGACGCCGAAGTCCGCGTCGGGGCGGGTCGGCGGCTGGAGGACGGCGCCGCTCATGGAGGCGTGGCCGCGCGGCTCGTACATCAGGAGCGTGCGGACGGCGTCGCGGTGCTCGGCGAAGTACAGCCGGCGCTCGGCCATGGTGGCGCCGGGGAGGGTGCCGACGCCGCCGGTGATGACGCGGGTGGGCATGCCCTCGGTGTGGGAGTCGACGGCGTGGAAGACGTGGCGGGTGCGCAACTGGGCCTCCTGGTCGGCGTGTTGTGGGACGGGGTCTCAGCGGTGGCCGTCGGCGAGGAGCTTCTCGGTGACGGAGCGCACGACCGACGCCTGCTCCTCGGGGAGCGCGAAGCGCGGCGGGCGGGTGGGGCCGCCGCGCTCGCCCGCGAGGTCCATGGAGAGCTTGATGGACTGGACGAACTCGGTCTTGGAGTCCAGCCGCAGCAAGGGATGCAGGGCGCGGTAGAGGGGCAGCGCGGTCTCCAGGTCCTGGGCGACGGCGGCCCGGTAGAGGGCGACGGAGGCGTCGGGGAGGGCGTTGGGGTAGCCGGCGATCCAGCCGACGGCGCCGGCCAGGGCCAGTTCCAGCAACACGTCGTCCGCGCCGACCAACAGGTCCAGTTCGGGGGCGAGTTCGGCTGTCTCGTAGGCACGGCGCACGTCGCCGCTGAACTCCTTGACGGCGACGATGCTGCCGTCGGCGTGCAGGTCGGCCAGGAGCTGCGGGGTCAGGTCGACCTTGGTGTCGTACGGGTTGTTGTACGCGACGACGGGCACGCCCGCGCGGGCGACCTCGGCGTAGTGGGCGCGTACGGCGCCCTCCTCGGCGCGGAAGGCGTTGGGCGGCAGGAGGAGGACGGAGCCGCAGCCCAGTCCGGCGGCCTGCTCGGCCCAGCGCAGGGCTTCGGCGCTGCCGTACGCGGCGACGCCGGGCATGACGCGGTCGCCGCCCGCGACCTCGACGGCGGTCTTGACGACGCGGGCGCGCTCCTCGTCGGTGAGGGTCTGGTACTCGCCGAGGGAGCCGTTGGGCACGACGCCGTCGCAGCCGGCCGCCAGGAGGCGGGCGACCTGGGCGGCGTAGGTGTCGTAGTCGACGGTGAGGTCGTCGTGGAAGGGGAGGGTGGTGGCGACCATGATGCCGCGCCAGGGGCGGCGGGCCTCAGCGGTCTCGTTCGTGTCGCTCATGCGGGGTCTCCCTAGTGTGAGGTGTGACATTTTATTGAGATGCGGATGGATCCGGCAAGAGGGCCCGGGCGCTAACTGGCCCGCGACGATGCCGTGTTGCCCCGGTCAGCCTTCCGCCAGTCGTTCCAGCGTGACGGGGCAGGCGAGCGGGCGGCGCGGGGCGGTGCCGCCCGCGCCGCCCGTCAGGCAGTCGACGGCGGGGCCGCACATCCGGCCCTGGCACCAGCCCATTCCGGCGCGGGTGAGGAGTTTGACGGTACGGGCGTCCTTCGCCCCGAGTTCCCCGACGGCCTCCCGTACCTCGCCCGCGGTGACTTCCTCGCAGCGGCAGACGTCGGTGTCGTCGCCGAGCCAGGCGGTCCAGCCGGGGCGGGGGGCGTGCGCCACGGCCATGGCGTCGGCGAAGCGGCGCAGCCGGTCGCGGCGCCGGGCGCGGGACTCCCGTCCGGGTCCCTGCCTGCCGGCGATGTCGAGGGCGGCCAACTCGCCCTCCACCATCGCCAGTTCGGCCCCGCCGACTCCTCCGGTCTCCCCCGCCGTCCAGATGCCGGGGACGGTGGTGCGCTGCCTCTCGTCGACGACCAGGGCGTGGGTGCCGTCGGGCGTCAGGCGGGTGGCGCAGCCGATTCCGGTGGCGGGTTCGAGCTGCGGGACGAGGCCGTGGCCGACGGCGAGGGCGTCGCAGGCAATCTGCTTCCCGGTGCCGGGGACGGGCCGCCAGTCGTGGTCGAGGCGCATGACGGTGACGGCCTCGACGCGGTCCTTGCCGTGCACTTCGGTGACGGCGGCCCGCGTGCGCACGGGGATGCGGTGCCGGAGGAGCCCGATGCCGTGCACCGCCCCTTCGGCGAGCTTGCCGGGGTTGGCGGCGAGGGCTCCGGGACGGCGGGCGTACCCGACGTAACCGCTCGCCTCGACGACCGTCGGCACCTCCGCCCCGGCGGCGGCGAGCGATCCGGCCACGGCGAGCAGCAGCGGCCCGCTCCCGGCGACGACGATCCGGCGTCCGGGCAGGACGAGCCCGGCCTTGAGCACGGCCTGCGCGCCACCGGCTCCGACGACGCCGGGCAGGGTCCAGCCGGGGAAGGGGAGCTGGCGTTCGTGGGCCCCGGTGGCGAGCAGGAGTTTGGCGGCCCGTACGGTACGGCGTTCCCCTGCCCCGTCGGGGCCGAGGGCGGTGTGCACCGACCACTCCCCCACCGCGCCGGTGACGGCCCAGACGTGGTGTTCGGCGAGGTGGGCGACGCGTCCTGCGGCGACGAGCGCCGCCAGCCGCCGTGCCCGGCCGGCGTACGCCTGCCAGGCGTGGTGCAGGGCCTGGGGGCGGCGGGCGTTCAGGCCGGGGGCGGGGTGCCGGTAGAACTGGCCGCCGGTGCGGGCCGCGGAGTCCAGCAGGGCCACCCGCAGGCCGAGCCGCCCCGCGGCGACGGCGGCCGCCAGCCCGGCGGGGCCGGCCCCGACGACGGCGAGATCGTACGGGGTGCCGGTGTACGGGGAGCTGTCGCGCGAAGCGCTGTCGTACGGGGCGCCGCTGTGCGGAGCACCGGCGGACGGGTCGCCGGCGCGCGGAGCGGCTGGGACGGCGTCGTCAGACGGCGAGGTCGGCACGTCCGGTTCCTTCCTGGGTGGTGACGGCGTCTCCCGGGCGGGCCGGGACGAGACAAGCGCGTTGGTTGGGCCGGGAGTTGACGGTGGCGAGGCAGTCGTAACAGGAGCCGATTCCGCAGAAGGCCCCGCGGGGCCGCCCGTCGCGGCGGGTGGTGCGCCAGGACAGGATCCCGGCGGCCCAGAGGGCTGCGGCGACGCTCTGCCCGGGGAGGGCGGGAAGGGGGCGGCCGTCGAGGGTGATCTCGAAGGCGGGCCCGGGGGCCGCGTCGGCGAGGCCGAGAGGGGTGCGGTGCGTGCTGCGGGGGCGGTGGTCGCGGGTGGTCATGTCCAGCCTTTCGGTCGGCGGGGGATGGCGGGCGAAGTGCCGGGGGCGGGGCGGTGAGGGCGGGACGCGGTGGGTGCGGCGGGGCATCCGGAGCGGCGCGGACCCTGACCGCCGGCCGCCCACACCCCGCCGTCACCCCACCCGCGACCGTCACCCCACACCCGCCGTCACTCCGCCCCCGCGTTCGCGCCCGCACCGGCCCCCGCTCCCACCCCGAACCTCTCCGGCCGGAAGGCCCGCGCCAGTTCCGGTGTCTCGCCCGTGAGCGCCCGCGCCACGAACAGCCCGGTCGCGGGCGCCAGCCCGACCCCCGCGCCCTCGTGCCCGCACGCCTGGAAGAGGCCGGGTACGCGCGCGTCCGCGCCGATCGCCGGGAGGTGGTCCGGCAGGTACGGCCGGAACCCGTGATACGTCCGCATCACCCGCACCCCCTTCAGCACCGGGAACAGCTCCCCCGCCTGCCGCGCCAGCCTGCGCAGCACTTCCACCGACAGCGAGCGGTCGAACCCGACCCGCTCCCGGCTCGCCCCGATGAGCACGGGACCGGCGGCGGTGCCCTCCACCACGGCCGAGGTCTGGAGCGCGGCGGACCCGCTGGCCACGTCGGCGACGTAGTCGGCCGCGTACACCTTGCGCCGTACGACACGCGGCAGCGGCTCGGTGACCAGGACGAAGCCCCGCCGGGGCAGCACCGGCAGCTCGGCCCCGGCGAGGGCGGCGATCCGGCCGCCCCAGGTCCCGGCGGCGTTGACGACGGCCGGGGCGAGGATCTCCCCGCGCGGGGTGCGCACACCGCGTACCGCACCGTCGGGGCCGCGCAGGACGGCCGTGACCTCCTCGCCCAGCCTGAGCTGTGCCCCGGAGGCCCTGAGCAGGTGGGCGGCGGCGAGCGCGGGCTGGACCTGGGCGTCCTGCGGGTAGTGCGCGCCACCGGCGAGGCCGGGGGCGAGATGGGGTTCGAGGTCGTGCAGGGAGCCGACGTCCTCGCAGGTCACACCGCTTTCGCGCTGGGCGGCGGCGAAGGTGCGCAGGGCGGCGAGCCCCGGTTGTGTGGCGGCGACGACGAGGCCGCCCTTGGGCTCGTACTCGATCCGCCCGGGGAATTCCTCGGCCAGCTCGCGCCACAGTCTTGTGGACAGCAGCGCGAGGTCGAGTTCGGGTCCCGGCTCCTTGTCGGAGACGAGCAGGTTGCCCTCGCCCGCGCCGGTCGTGCCGCCCGCGACGGGGCCGCTGTCGACGACGACGACGCTCAGGCCGGAGCGGGCGGCGTAGAAGGCGCAGGCCGCGCCGACCACTCCGGCTCCGACGACGACAACATCAAAGGGGTGTCTCGTGAACACGTCAGTAATATGTCACACAACACCGAGGGTGCCAAGGGTTCTTGTTCCCCCTGGCGCCCGACTCCCCCTCAGACCGCGCGGGTTCCCTCGGCCCCTCGGCGCCGGACAGCACGGCGATGCCGTCCAGCTCCACGAGCGCTTGTGCGTCCCACAGCCGCACCGCGCCGATCACGGCCATGGCGGGGTAGTCGCGTCCGACCAACCGCCGCCAGACGCGCCCGAGTTCGGGGGCGTGCTTCCGGTAGTCGGCGACATCGGTGGCGTAGACGGTCACCCGGACCAGGTCGGCGGGGGCGCCCCCGGCGTCGGCGAGGGCGGCCAGCAGATTGGTGAGGGCCGTCTCGAACTGGTCGGCCAGTGTCTCGCCGACCACCGCGCCCGCCCCGTCGAGGGCGGTCTGCCCGGCGAGGAACACCAGCCGGGAGCCGGTGGCGGCGACGCTGACGGCGTGCGAGAAACCGTGGGGCGGGGAGAGTTCGGCGGGGTTGTGTCGCCTGAGATGCCCGGCGGAGGGGCCGGAGGGGTGCGTCATGCGTACAGCTCCTTCGCGATGATGGTGCGCTGAACCTCGGTGGCGCCCTCGTAGATGCGGGGTGCGCGCACCTCCCGGTAGAGGTGTTCCAGCAGGTGGCCGCGCTGGAGGGCGCGCGCGCCGTGCAGTTGGACGGCGGCGTCCACGACGTACTGGGCGGTCTCGGTGGCGAAGAGTTTCGCCATGGCGGAACTCCTGGGCACGCCCGGTTCGTTCCTGTCGTACGCGGCGGCGGCCGCGTAGACGAGCAGCCGGGCGGCCTCGGTGCGGGTGGCCATCTCGGCGACCTGGTGGGCGACGGACTGGAGGTGCTTCAGGGGCCCGCCGAAGGCGGTGCGGGTGGCGGTGTGCGCGAGCGTGGCGTCGAGCGCGGCCTGCGCCATGCCGACCGCGAACGCGCCCACGCTGGGGCGGAAGAGGTTCAGGGTGTCCATGGCGACCCGGAATCCCCTGTCCGGCACGCCGATGACGTCCTCGGGCGTCACGTGCACGCGGTCGAGGGCGAGCGCGCCGATGGGGTGCGGGGAGAGCATGTCGAGCGCGGTGCCGGTGAGTCCGGGGCGGTCGGCGGGCACCAGGAACGCGGTGATGCCGCGCGCGCCCGCACCCGGTGTCGTACGGGCGAAGACGGTGTAGAAGTCGGCGTGGGGGGCGTTGGAGATCCAGCGCTTCTCGCCGGTCAGGAGCCAGCCGCCGCCCTTCCCCTCGGCACCGGCCGCCGGCTCGGCCCGCAGGTCCAGGGCCGCCGCGTCCGAGCCGGCGCCCGGCTCGCTCAGCGCGAATCCGGCGACGATGCGGCCCTCCCGCACCCCCGGCAGCCAGCGTTCGCGCTGTGCGTCGGTGCCCGCGCGGGCGACCGGGGAGGCGCCGAGCCCCTGGAGCGCGAGGGCCGTCTCCGCCTCCGTGCAGCCGTGGGCGAGGGACTCCCGCATGAGGCAGAGGTCGAGCGCGCCGGCGGAGAACAGGCGCTCCAGCAGGCCGAGTTCGCCGAGGGCGGCGATCAGCGGGCGGTTCAGGCGGCCCGGCTCGCCCTTCTCGGCGAGCGGGCGCAAGCGGTCCGTGGCGAGCGCGCGCAGTTCCTCGCACCACTCGCGCTGCTGCGGTTCCAGGGCGAATCCGGGCATCTGCGGCCCCTCTCAGCTCGCGCACACCGCGTTTATCGCGGACCGTTGACTGTCGTCACGGTCACGATACGCTCGGGAGGGCCCGTACCACAGGCGACCGCCCGCATCCATGCGCCATCGGCACCCTCACCCCGCACCGCGCCACCGGCATTCCGCCTCTCGCACCGCGCCACCGGCATTCCGCCTCTCGCACCGCGCCACCGGCATTCCGCACCGAGCGCCTCGCACCCCGCCTTGTTCCACCCGGCGAAACACCGTCCCACCGCATCCGTACCACCGCACGGCAGGACCACCCACCCGTCAGACCGTCAGCCGCAACCCGGACTGCTCGCTGCAAGGGGGCCAACCCGTCATGGCCATGGAGCTGCACCCCTCGGCCCACACCGACACCTTTCCGCGCGACCATCTGCCGCCCGTCGAGCAGTGGCCGGAGTTCCTCTTCGAGCTGCCGGAACTCCAGTACCCCGCACGGCTCAACTGCGGTGCCGAGCTGGTCGACCGCCCGCTGGAGGAGTTCCGGTCGGACCGGCCCGCCCTGCGCACCCTCGCCGGCGAGGTCTGGTCGTACGGCGAACTGCGCGAGCACACCGACCAGATCGCGCACGTGCTCACCGGCGACCTGGGGATCGTGCCGGGCAACCGTGTCCTGCTGCGCGGCCCGAGCACGCCCTGGCTGGTGGCCTGCTGGCTCGCCGTGATGAAGGCGGGTGCGGTGGCGGTCACCGTACTGGCACAGCAGCGGGCCCCCGAGCTGGCCACGATCTGCGAGATGGCGCAGGTCAGCCATGCCCTGTGCGACGTACGGGCGATGGACGACCTGACGAAGGCACAGGTGCCGGGGCTGCGGATCACGGCGTTCGCCGGGGACGCGCCGGACGATCTGGTGCGGCAGGCGGCGATCAAACCGGCACGGTACGAGGCGGTCGCCACGTCGGCGGACGACGTGGCGCTGATCGCGTTCACCTCGGGAACGACGGGCCGCCCCAAGGGGTGCATGCACTTCCACCGCGACGTGCTGGCGATCGCGGACACCTTCGCGCGGTACGTACTGCGCCCGGAGCCGGACGACGTGTTCGCGGGGAGCCCGCCGCTCGGCTTCACCTTCGGGCTCGGCGGCCTGGTGGTCTTCCCCCTGCGGGTGGGCGCCTCCACTCTGCTGCTGGAACAGGCCGGGCCGCGCGAGCTGCTGCCGGCGCTGGCCGAGCACCAGGTGTCGGTGCTGTTCACCGCGCCGACCGCGTACCGGATCATGCTGGACGCGCTGGCGGACCCGAAGGCCAAGCACGACCTGAGCGCGCTGCGCCGGTGCGTGTCGGCGGGCGAGAACCTTCCGTCGGCGACCTGGCAGGGCTGGTACGAGCGGACGGGCGTACGCATCATCAACGGCATCGGCGCGACCGAACTCCTGCACATCTTCATCTCCGCGGCGGACGACGACATCCGTCCCGGCACCACCGGGAAGCCGGTGCCGGGCTGGCAGGCGCGCGTGCTGGACGCGGACGGGCACGAGGTGCCGGACGGCGAACCCGGGCTGCTCGCGGTGCGCGGCCCGGTGGGCTGCCGCTATCTCGCGGACGAGCGCCAGCGGGTGTACGTACGGCACGGCTGGAACCTCACCGGCGACACCTACGTGCGCGACGCGGAGGGCTACTTCCGCTATGTGGCGCGCGCGGACGACATGATCGTCTCCGCCGGATGCAACATCGCGGGCCCCGAGGTCGAGGACGCGCTGCTGCGCCACCCCGACGTCCTGGAGGCGGCGGTGGTCGGCCGGGCCGACGAACTGCGCGGGCAGGTGGTCGTCGCGTACGCGGTGCTGCGGGCGGGAACGGCGTGCGGCGAGGAGACGGCGGCGCGGCTGCGGGACTTCGTGCAGGGGGAGCTGGTGCCGTACAAGTGCCCGCGCGAGTTCGTCTTCCTGGACGTGCTGCCGCGCACCCCCACGGGCAAGCTCCAGCGCTTCCGGCTGCGGGACGCGGCCGGGGCCGCACCCGTCGCCGCCGTGCCGTGGGCCGGGCCTCCGGAGGACCCGGGCGCCGGGCTTCCGGGCGACCCCGGGACCGTACAGTGATCGCGTGGCTGACCCGCACGCTCCTCGCTCACTGATCATCACGCTGTACGGCGCCTACGGGCGTGACGGCGCCGGGCCCGGCACCGGTGACGGGCCGCTGCCCGTCGCGGCGCTGATCCGGCTGCTCGCGGCGGTGGGGGTGGACGCGCCGTCCGTGCGGTCGGCGGTCTCGCGCCTGAAGAGGCGCGGGCTGCTGGAGGCGGCGCGCACGCCCGAGGGCGCGGCCGGATACGCGCTGTCCGGCGACGCCCGCCAACTGCTGGACGACGGGGACCGCCGCATTTACGCCGGTACGCGGCCCCGCCTGGCGGACGGGTGGGTGCTGGCGGTGTTCTCCGTGCCGGAGGCCGAGCGCGCCAAGCGGCACGTACTGCGTTCGCGGCTGGCACGGCTGGGTTTCGGGACGGCGGCGCCGGGGGTGTGGATCGCGCCCGGCGGCCTGTACGAGGAGACGCGGCACACGCTGCGGCGGCTGCAGCTCGCCGAGTACGTGGAGCTGTTCCGGGGCGATCACCTGGGGTTCGCGGCGACGCGGGACTCGGTGGCGCGGTGGTGGGACCTGCCGGAGATCGCCGGCCTGCACCATGCGTTCCTGGAGCGGCACGAGCCGGTGCTGCGCAGGTGGGAGGCGGGGGCGGCCTCGGACGTGCCCGAACCGGAGCGGGCCTACCGGGACTACCTGTTGGCGCTCGACTCCTGGCGGCGGCTGCCCTACACGGACCCCGGTCTGCCCGCCGAACTGCTGCCGCAGGACTGGCCCGGGGGACGGTCGGCGCGGGTGTTCGCGGAGCTGCATGCCCGGTTGCGGGACACCGGGGCGCGGTTCGTGCGGGGAGTGCGGGACCCCACGGAACCGAAAGCCCCCTTCGTATGACAAACGTCGACGCCTGTGGACATCCACGCGCACACTTCTCGACCGCCTGCGCATGATGAGGCATGACCTGGACTTTCACGGAAGACCTCAAGGAGTTCCTCGACGCGGCGCATGAGTCGCTGGCGTCCCGGCCGGTGCGCGACACACTGCTGCTGACGGTGTCGGCGACGCTGGTCCGGCGGGGAATGGACGCCTACGGCGAGGAGCCGCCGCTCTTCGGCTGGTGGCGGCGTCCGGCCGACGGAGTCGTGGACGGGGCGCTGATATGGACCCCGCCGGAGCCGGTACTGCTGAGTGCCGTGCCCCGGGACGCGGTCCGCCCGCTGGTACGGGCGCTGGGTGACGGCGCGGCCCCGGGCGGCCGCGATGTCACCGGCCTGCACGTGGAGAGCGAGGCGGCGGCGGAAGCGGCCGCGGCCTGGACGGAGTCGGCCGGTGCGGGGTCCGGTGGCCTGCGGCGCGGGGTCGAGCACCGGCTGTACCGGCTGGCCGAGTTGGTGCCGCCGCCCCGGCTGCCCGCGGGGCGGGCCCGGCGCGCGACCCGGGAGGACCGCGAGGTCCTGGTGGAGTAGGTGCGGGCGTTCGCCGCGGACACGGGGCAGCCCGGGAACCGCGCGGAGGCCGTCGTCGACGAGCGGGTGCGGCACGGGGGCCTGCGCGTGTGGGAGGACCCCGGGGGCACACCGGTGTCGATGGCCGGCGTCACGCTCCCCGCCGAGGGCACGGTGCGGCTGTCCCTGGTCTACACCCCGCCCGCGCTGCGCGGGAACGGCTACGCGGCGGCGGTCACGGCGGACCTGAGTGCGGCCGCCGTGGCGGCCGGGGCCGAGGAGGTGCTGCTGTTCGCGGACACGGCGAACCCCGTCAGCAACCGGATGTATCAGCGGCTCGGCTTCGAGGAGGTGTCGACGCGGGTGGTCCTCACGGTGCCGGACGGGCCCGCCGCGGACTGGGCGGCCCCGGGGGTGCGTGCAGGCTGAGGCGGGGTTTGGGGCCGTCGGTGCGGCCGGTCGGCGGCTTGCGGCTGCCGGCCCGGTAGGGCGGGGGCCAGGGGGCGCCGGGGCCGGAGTAGTCCTGTTCGGCGGCGGCGTGCAGGGTCCAGTGGGGGTCGTAGAGGTGGGGCCGGGCGAGGGCGCAGAGGTCGGCGCGGCCCGCGAGGAGAAGGGAGTTGACGTCGTCCCAGGAGGAGATCGCGCCGACGGCGATCACCGGTACGCCGAGGGTGTTGCGGATGCGGTCGGCGTAGGGCGTCTGGTAGGAGCGGCCGAACTCGGGGGCCTCGTCGGGGACGACCTGGCCGGTGGAGACGTCGATGGCGTCGGCGCCGTGCTCGGCGAAGGCGCGGGCGATCTCGACGGCCTCCTCCTCGGTGGTGCCGCCCTCGGCCCAGTCGGTGGCGGAGATGCGGACGGTCATGGGTTTGCCGTCGGGCCAGACGCCCCGGACGGCGTCGAAGACTTCGAGGGGGAAGCGGAGACGGCGGGCGAGGCTTCCGCCGTAGGCATCGGTGCGCCGGTTGGTGAGAGGGGAGAGGAAACCGGAGAGCAGGTAGCCGTGGGCGCAGTGGAGTTCGAGGAGGTCGAAGCCGCAGCGGACGGCGCGCCGGGCGGAGGCGGCGAACTGTTCGCGGATGTCGATGAGGCCGGAGCGGTCGAGCTGGGCCGGGACCTGGTTGACGCCGGGCCGGTAGGGCAGCGGGGAGGGCGCGACCAGGGGCCAGTTGGTCTCGGTGTCGGTGGCGTCGAGCGGCTGGTCGATGCCGTCCCACATCAGCTTGGTGGAGCCCTTGCGCCCGGAGTGGCCGAGCTGGACGCCGATGGCGGTGCCGGGGCTCTGCCGGTGCACGAAGTCGGTGATCCGCCGCCAGGCGGTGGCCTGTTCGGGGGTGTAGAGCCCGGTGCAGCCGGGGGTGATGCGGCCCTCGGGGCTGACGCAGACCATCTCGGTCATGACGAGTCCGGCGCCGCCGAGGGCGCGGGAGCCGAGGTGGACGAGGTGGAAGTCGCCGGGGACGCCGTTCTCGGCGGAGTACATGTCCATGGGGGAGACGACGACACGGTTGCGCAGGGTCAGTTCGCGGAGCCGGAAGGAGGTGAACATCGGTGGAGTGCCGGGCGAGGGGCAGCCGAAGTCCGCCGCGACGGCCTCGGTGAAGGCGCTGTCGCGCAGACGCAGGTTGTCGTGGGTGACCCGACGGCTGCGGGTGAGGAGGTTGAACGCGAACTGCCGGGGCGGCTGGTGGACGTATCCGGACAGGTCCTCGAACCAGCGCAGGCTGGCGGCCGCCGCCCGCTGCGTCGAGGTGACGACGGGCCGACGCTCGGCCTCGTAGGCGGCGAGCGCAGCCGGCAGCCCGGGCTGTTCCTCGATGCAGGCGGCGAGGGCGAGGGCGTCCTCGACGGCGAGCTTGGTGCCGGAGCCGATGGAGAAGTGGGCGGTGTGGGCGGCATCGCCGAGCAGAACGGTGTTGCCGTACGACCACCGGTCGTTGACGACCGTGCGGAAAGCGATCCAGGAGGAGTTGTTGCCCCTGAGGGGACGGCCGCCGAGGGCGTCGGCGAAGAGCTTGGCGCAGCGTTCGACGGACGCGGCCTCGTCACAGGTGTCGAGCCCGGCGGCCCGCCAGACCTCCTCGCGCATCTCGACGATGACGGTCGAGGCGTCCTTCGCATAGGGGTAGCCGTGCAGTTGCATCACCCCGTGCTCGGTCTCCGCGATCTCGAAACGGAACGCGTCGAAGGCGAAGTCGGCGGCGAGCCAGATGTACCGGCAGCGGTGGGAGGTGATGCGGGGTCCGAACACGTCGGCGTGGGCCTGCCGGGTGAGGCTGTGCACCCCGTCGGCGGCGATCACCAGGTCGTACGCGGTGGCCAGTTCGGCGGCGGGCGGGGCCTCGGTACGGATGCGGAGCTCGACGCCGAGCGAACGGCAGCGGGCGTGCAGGACCTCCAGCAGCCTGCGCCGGCCGAGAGCGGCGAAGCCGTGCCCGCCGGAGGTGAGGCGGCGGCCGCGGTGCACGACGTCGATGTCGTCCCACCGGACGAACTCGGCGGTGAGCGCCCGGTACACCTCGGGGTCGGCGTGCTCGATGCCGCCGAGCGTCTCGTCGGACAGGACGACGCCGAACCCGAAGGTGTCGTCGGGAGCGCCCCGCTCCCAGACGGTGACCGCACGGGCCGGATCGAGCCGCTTGAGCAGCGCGGCGGCGTAGAGCCCGCCGGGCCCGCCGCCGATGACGGCGACACGGAGCGGGGGGTGGGGGGTTGGGGTGGGGGTGGGGGCCGGGGTGGGGGCTGGGGTGGGTGGGAGGGCGGAGGGGGTGGGGGGGCGGGGGGAGGGGGGGAGGGGGCCCCCGGAGGAAGAAGTGGTCACCGTCAGCGCCCCCGCCACTTCGGCGCCCGCTTCTCCGTGAACGCGGCGTGGAACTCGGCGTAGTCCTCCCCGTTCATCAGCAGCGCCTGGGTGGCGGCGTCCAGCTCGACGGCGGCGGCGAGCGGCATGTCGAGTTCGGCGGTGAGCAGGGCCTTGGTCTGGGCGTGCGCGAGGGCGGGGCCGTCGGCGAGCCGCCTGGCCAGTGCGGCGGCGCGGCGGTCGGCCTGTCCCTCCTCGGTCAGCTCGCTGAGCAGCCCGATCCGCTCGGCCTCCGGCGCACGCACCGGTTCACCGAGCATCAGCAGCCGGGTGGCGTGGCCGAGTCCGACGACCCGCGGCAGCAGGTAGGCGGCGCCCATGTCGCCGCCGGACAGCCCGACCTTGGTGAAGAGGAAGGCGAACTTGGCCGTCGGGTCGGCGATCCGGAAGTCCGCCGCGAGCGCGAGGACCGCTCCCGCGCCGGCCGCCACCCCGTGCACGGCGGCGATCACCGGGAACGGGCATTCCCGCAGCGCCCGTACGACCTGCCCCGTCATCCGGTTGAAGTCGAGGAGCTGCCCGGTGTCCATGGACAGCGTCGCCCCAATGATCTCGTCCACGTCGCCGCCCGAGCAGAACCCGCGCCCCTCCCCCGCCAGCACCAGTGCGCGCACGGAACGTTCCCGGGCGAGTTCGGCGAGGAGGTCGCGCAGGTCGGCGTACGCGCCGAAGGTCAGCGCGTTCAGCTTGTCCGGGCGGGCGAGGGTGACGGTCGCGACTCCTTCGTCGAGGGCCAGCCGCAGGTGGCGCCACTTCTCGGTGCGCTGGGCGGAGCTGAGGAACGGGCTCATGGGCGCAGCCTCCCGGTGCCGGTGCCAGTTCTCCGAAGCTATCACCGGTCCGTGACTCCCGTCACGAGTACGCGATAAAGCAGTACTGGGCGGCACTCCCGGACACCTGTGAGAAGGTCGTACGGGCCGGCTCACCCCCCATGGTCCCGAAGGACTGTGGCGCAGGTCCCAACCATTGACGGCGAGCGGCCCTACTGGAACAGCCTTTCGCTTCGTACCGTTGAACGCAGGAAATCTGCTTCCCGAACGGACGACGCCTTGCCCCCTGCCTCTGGTCCTCCCTCCGGCTCCGCGCCCGGTCGCCCCACCTCCTGGCGCATCGAGCTGCCGCACTCACCGGCCGCGGTGCCGATGGCCCGTGCCCTGATCCGTACGGCGTTGGCGGAATTGGAGGCTCCGGCCGCGGACAGCGATACGGCCGAGCTGCTGACCGCCGAACTCGTGGCGAACGCCGTCGAGCACACCAGTGGCTCCGCCCCGATCGAGCTGGTGGTGGAGCTGCTGCCGACGGGGTGCCAGGTCGAGGTGCACGACGGCGACCCGGGGCCGCCGGGCAACCTGGAGTCCTCCGAGGCCGATCAGTGCCCCGACCCCTGGCAGGAGCACGGTCGCGGTCTGCTGTTGATCCGTACGCTCAGCTCGGACTGCGGACACCGGCGTACGGATTCGGGCAAGGCGGTCTGGTTCCGTCTCCCCGCGCCGCACTGACCCCCGAAGCCCGCCCCGTGAACGCCCCCGCTAGGTCCGCTCCCCCACCGCGCCCCGGTCCTGCGCCGCCCCGAGCCGCGAGTGCCGGTGCCCGTAGAGGGCGTACACCAGCGACCCGACGAGCAGGAACGCGCCGAACTGGAGCCATGTCCGCCAGCCCGTTCCGTAGATCAGGTAGAGGCAGAACAGCACGCCCAGCACCGGCAGGGCGGGGAAGAGCGGCACCCGGAAGGACCGCTGGAGGTCCGGGTTGCGGCGGCGCAGTGCGATGACCGCGATGTTGACGACGGCCATGACGGCGAGGGTGCCGATGGTCGTGAGGTTCATGACGACGTCGAGCGGGACGACCGCCGCCGGGACGGCGAACACGGCGGTGGCGATCCAGGTGTTGGCGACCGGTGTCGAGGTCTTCGGCGAGATGCGTTCGAAGATCCGCGGAATGAGGCCGTCGCGGGACATCGACATCAGGATGCGGGTCTGTCCGTACAGCACGGCGAGCACGACGGAGGCGATGGCGACGACCGCGCCGAAGGCGATGATGCCGCCGCCGAGGGTGGAGCCGGTGACGTTGTCGACGATCAGGGAGAGCGCGGCGGGCCGGGAGGCGACGTCGGCGGCGGACATGGCGCCGATGGCGGCGATCGCGACCAGGCAGTAGAGCAGGGTGGCCACGCCGATGCAGATCATGATCGCGAGCGGGATGTTCCGGCGCGGGTTCTTGACCTCTTCACCGGCCGTGGTGATCGCGTCGAAGCCGATGTACGAGAAGAACGCGACGGAGGCTCCGGAGGTGACGCCCATCAGTCCGTGCGCGGCGAACGGCGAGAGGTTCTCGGAACTGAACGCGGTGAAGGCGATCGCGCAGAACAGGATGAGCACGGCGATCTTCACGACGGCCATCACGGCGGTGGCGCGGGCGCTCTCGCGGACGCCGCGCACCAGCAGCAGTGCGGCGAGCAGCATGACGACGACGGCGGGGATGTTGACGACGCCGCCGTCGCCGGGCGGGTTGGAGAGCGCGGCGGGGAGCTGCCGGCCGATGAGGCCGTCGAGGAGTTCGTTGAGGTACTGGCCCCAGCCGACGGCGACGGCCGAGACGGAGATGCCGTACTCCAGCAGCAGGCACCAGCCGGTCAGGAAGGCGATGCGCTCGCCGAGGGTGGCGTACGCGAAGGAGTAGGAGCTGCCGGAGACGGGGATCGCGCTGCCGAGTTCGGCGAACGAGAACGCGGTGAAGACGCAGGTGATCGCGGCGAGCACGAAGGAGACGACGACGGCGGGGCCGGCTTCGGCGACGCTGTCGGAGAGGCCGACGAAGATGCCGGTGCCGACGATGGCGCCGACGCCGAAGCACACGAGCTGGAAGAGTCCCATGGTGCGCCTCAGGCCGTGGCCCTCCAGGTCGGCGCCGGATTCGGCGACGAGGAGGTCGGGTGACTTGATGCGTCGCATGGGGTGGTTCTTCTCTCTGGTGCCCGGGTGACAGAGCAGATGGGGTCCGGGCAGGTGCGCCCGAACCCCATCAAGCAACGCAATGGTAGTCATTGCATCGCATATTCACCCAATCGGGCGTATCGCTATTCAGTCGTGACGTCGGCCATGGTCGCGACCAGCACTGCCTTGATGGTGTGCAGGCGGTTCTCGGCCTCGTCGAAGACGACGGAGTGCGCGGACTCGAAGACCTCGTCGGTGACTTCGAGTGAGGTCAGGCCGTACTGCTCGTGGATCTCGCGGCCGACCTTAGTGCCGAGGTCGTGGAAGGCCGGCAGGCAGTGCAGGAACTTCACGTCCGGGTTGCCGGTGGCGCGCAGGACGTCCATGGTCACGGCGTACGGGGCGAGGGCTTCGATGCGCTCGGCCCAGACCTCCTTGGGCTCGCCCATGG
Source organism: Streptomyces sp. NPDC088745 (assembly GCF_044751045.1). Classification (NCBI taxonomy): domain Bacteria; kingdom Bacillati; phylum Actinomycetota; class Actinomycetes; order Kitasatosporales; family Streptomycetaceae; genus Streptomyces; species Streptomyces sp. NPDC088745. The sequence continues at coordinate 226,629 of NZ_JBIVLB010000004.1, read as the reverse complement.
ACACCCAGACGTCGGTGACGACGAAGTCGGAGCCGTGCACGCCCTCGTCGATCTCCTCGGTGAGGGTGATACGGGCGCCGGATTCCTCGGCGAGCTTGCGGGCCTGCGCGACGATCTCCTCGGCGGGCCAGTAGGCGCGCGGGGCGACGATGCGCACGTCCATGCCGAGGAGGGCGCCGGTGACGAGGTAGGAGTTGCCCATGTTGAAGCGGGCGTCGCCGAGGTAGGCGAAGGCGATGCGCTCCAGGGGCTTGTCGCTGTGCTCGGTCATGGTGAGCACGTCGGCGAGCATCTGGGTGGGGTGCCAGTCGTCGGTGAGGCCGTTGAAGACCGGCACCCCGGCGTGCGCGGCCAGTTCCTCGACGGTCGCCTGGGCGTCGCCCCGGTACTCGATGCCGTCGAACATCCGGCCCAGTACGCGTGCGGTGTCCTTCGCCGACTCCTTGTGCCCGAGCTGTGAGCCCGCGGGGTCGAGGTAGGTGGTCGACGCGCCCTGGTCGGCGGCGGCGACCTCGAAGGCGCAGCGGGTGCGGGTGGACGTCTTCTCGAAGATCAGCGCGATGTTGCGGCCGCGCAGCCACTGCACTTCGGTGCCGTTCTTCCGGGCCGCCTTGAGTTCGGCGGCGAGGTCGACCAGCCCGCGGAACTCCGCGGCGCTGAAATCGGTCTCCTTGAGGAAGTGGCGGCCCTTCAGGGAGTGGCGGCCTTCGAGAAATGACGTCATGGGGACGCTCCAGGGGGCGACGGGCGGACTGTACGAGCACGAGGAGTCGCGCGAACAGTGAAACCATATACGAGGAAGCGCATCACTATACGGCCTCACGTTCGATCGGGCAGCTCATGCACCGCGGTCCGCCACGCCCCCTGCCCAGCTCGCTGCCCCGGATCTCGATCACTTCGATGCCTTGTTTCCGCAGGTGGGTGTTGGTGGTCACATTCCTTTCGTATGCCACGACCACGCCCGGCTCCACCGCGAGGACGTTGCAGCCGTCGTCCCACTGCTCCCGCTCGGCCGCATGTACATCCTGTGTGGCGGTCAGGACGCGGACGGAGTCCAGGCCAAGGGCGGCGGCGATCGCGCGGTGCATGTGCTCCGCCGGGTGGTCGGTGACCTTGAGTTCGTGTTCGCCGACACCGGGTTCGATGGTGTACGAGCGGAGCATGCCGAGCCCCGCGTACTGGGTGAAGGTGTCGCCGTCGACCATCGTCATGACGGTGTCGAGGTGCATGAAGGCCCGGCGCTTGGGCATGTCGAGGGCCACGATCGTCTGCGCCGACCCGGCGGCGAACAGTCCTCGGGCCAGCATCTCCACGGCCTGCGGGGTGGTCCGCTCGCTCATCCCGATGAGTACGGCGCCGTTGCCGATGACCAGGACGTCGCCGCCCTCGATGGTGGAGGGGTAGTCGCTCTGCCCCTGCGACCAGGTGTGGAAGGCGCCCGCGGCCGGTCCGGTGAACAGGGGGTGGTGCTTGTAGATCGCCTCGAAGTGCACGGTCTCGCGCTGCCGGGCGGGCCAGCGCATCGCGTTGATGGACACCCCGTCGTAGATCCAGGCGGAGGTGTCGCGGGTGAAGAGGTGGTTGGGCAGCGGGCGCAGGAGGAAGTCGTCCAGGTCCATGACGTGGAAGCGCACCGACGTCGGTTCCGGGTGCCGCTCCAGGTACTCCCGCTTGGTCATTCCGCCGACGAGTGCCTCGCAGAGCTCGGTGTCGGGCAGCTCGTCGAACGCGGCCCGCAGGTGGTCGGTGGCGAGCGGCCCGTACTCCTTCTCGTCGAAGACCCGGTCCAGTACGAGCCGTCTCGCCTCGGGCAGCTCCAGCGCCTCGGTGAGGAGGTCGCCGAAGAGGTGCACCTCCACTCCCCGGTCGCGCAGCACGTCCGCGAACCCGTCGTGCTCCTGCCGGGCCCGACGCACCCAGAGCACGTCGTCGAAGAGGAGTGCGTCCTTGTTGCTGGGGGTCAGGCGCTTCAGTTCGAGGTCGGGGCGGTGGAGGATGACGCGGCGCAGCCGCCCGGTCTCGGAGTCGACGTGGAATCCCATGGCTCAATCCTGACCGTCCGAACCCCGCTTCACCCGTCGAACACCGCTCCGGCCTCGAACATGTTCCTCCCCGTACCTCACCCCACCAGGTCCCGGGCCGGTGTGCGCAGGCTCCGCTGCCACACCTCGCAGGCGACCACCGAGGTCAGCGCCCCGGCGAACCGCTGACGGCACCACGGGTCGGCCAGTCCCGGAAGGTGCTGCGCGATCAACGCCTCCAGCAGCTCCTGGAGGCGCGGCTGGTCGAGTTTGAGGTAGCGGCCGGTACGCCCCGCGGGCGCCTTGTCGAAGTCCGCCGCGCACAGTGCCCGCAGCTCCTCCCCGACCGAGGCCAGCAGTCCGCCGGCCCGCTCGGTGGTCAAGCCGCCCACCGGGCAGGGGCCGGCGGGGCTCTCGTCGCCTCCCGCCGGGTGCGCGGTGTTCGCGCACCGGGTGGCGAGGGTCTGGGCCAGCACCCGCGCCGGATCGGTGTCGAGTGCGGTGCGCACCGCCACCGCGAACGGCTCCCCCACGCCCGCGTGGACGAACGGCTCGACGTGCTGGAGCAGTTCCTGGAACGCGAGCAGCATGTCCCCGCCGCCTTCCGCGAGCCGCCGCACCTGCTCGGCCAGCAGTGCCGTGGCCCATTCCCGCAGCGGCGCGCACGCGGCCAGCCGCACGGCCGCCTCGGGAAAGAGCACCAGTTCGTGCCGTGCGCCGGCGAAGTGGAGGTCCTCGCGGGCCCGCAGCGTCAGCTCGTTCAGGATCCGCTCGCGGAGGACGGGGGCGTCGAGGAGGGCGACGACCTCGTCCGTGCCGTGGGCGGCCATCCACTCCACGAGGTGCATGCGGCGCCACCCGGTCCCGGGCGGTTCGGCCAGCGGCATGCCCGCCCTGACCATCAGCACCGCCAGGTCCAGCCGCAGCCCGACATGGCCGACGGCCGAGCCGCGCCGCCGGGCCCCCTCCCAGGGGTCGCGCGTGCGGCCCGCGTCGCGGGTCCGTCCGGCGATCGCGGCGAGGACTGCGTCCAGTCCGGCCACCGGCAGCTCCATGCCCGCGTACCGGTGCAGGAACAGGGTCAGCCACCGGTGGGTGTCGTCGAGCGGCAGGGGCTCATCGCCCACTCCGGTGAGCCGGTGCAGGACGCCCACGTCCTCCAGGTACGTCAGCCAGGACGCGGCCGTCCGGGACACCGCGGCGGCGGTCTTGCCGCGCGGTGCGGACACGGTCTTCAGCAGGGCGGGCACCGCGGTCTCCGGGTCCTCGGCCAGCAGCCTGCGCAGCACGGGCTGCCACGCGTCCCAGACGGCGGGGGCGCACGTGTCCATGGCCCCGCCGCGCAGCAGGGCGGCGAGGATCTCCGTGTGCTCGTCGTCGGCGGGCAGTGTCCGGCCGGCGCCCCGGGCCAGCTCGGCGGCGAAGGTGTCGGAGAGGTCCCGGCCGGTCCGGCACCAGGTGCGCACCAGGCTGCGGTACCCGGCGACGGCCCGCTCGGCGGACGTGCGGGCGGCGACTTCCCGGCGGCGGGCGGTCAGCTCCTTGACGGTGACGGCGCCCAGCGACACGAACTCCGCCAGCAGGGCCTGCCGGGCTTCCTCGTCCACGGGTGCGCCCAGTTTCCGCTCGGCCGCCCGCGCCGCCGTGAACAGGGGCCGGGCCGCCGTCGCGCTGCCCGCGCCCGCGACGATCCGGGCGGCCTCGTCCAGGGCGTGGGGCAGGAGAGCGGGGCAGTGCGCGGTGGCCTTCGCGGCCGTTCTGGCGAACTGGTCGCCGGCCCGGCCCGGTTTGGCGGGTGCCAGTGCGGCGCACGCGCGCAGCGGGGTGAGCAGTGCCATCGCGTCGCGGGCCAGGGCGGGGTGGGCGACGCAGACGCGGGCGAGGAAGCCGAGGGGCTCCTTGCGCACCCGGCCCACCGGCGTGCCCTCGCCGCCTTCGGGGGTCAGCCCGAGGGCGCGTGCGACCACGTCCTCGGCATGCCCCGCGCGGGCGGGGACGAGCCGCACGAGCCGGTGTCCTTCGTCGAACGGTTCGCCGTCGTGACAGCGCGCCGTCAACGGCTCCTGGCCGTCGTCGGGGGCGTCCTTCGCAGGCAGGACGGCGCCTTGGCGGAGCAGGGCTTCGTCGGGTGCGGGCCCGACGGGCCGGGCGGCCGGTTCGGCGGGTTCCGGCCCGGTCGCCGCGTAGGCGGCGCAGGCCACCAGGAACTCCTGATAGGCGGCCGTGGCGTCGGCGGGCAGCGGGGTGCGGGCGTGCGGGCCGTTGTAGGGGTCGTCGTGCTGGTCGTAGACGTCGGCGAGCATCCGGATGCCTTCGGACCAGGCCACCCTGGGCACCGTGTCGTACGCGCCGAGACCGGTGCGCTCGCGGGCGTCGTCCCAGAAGCAGTGGTTGACGGAGACGGGGGACTCGGGCCCCTGGTAGCGCAGGTCGAGCCGCATGTCGTAGGTGTGTCCGGCGACGGGGACGCGGAAGTGGGCGGTCTCGCCGCTGATGCGCCCGCCGTGCGGGGTGATGACGCGTTCGAAGCGGGCGCCGTTGGAGTAGTCGCCGTTGCGGAAGGCGGCGATGCCGTGGCGCCGGGGCTCGCGGTGCCCCGGGGTGGCGTCGGGGCGGACCCACACCGTGCGGTGGAGCTGTTCGATGTGCTGCTCGCCGCCGAAGGTGTCGAGCAGGTCGAGCCACCGGTCGAGGCGTCCGGTGCCGCGCGGGTCCAGGAGGACCGGGTGCGGGAAGGTCAGGACCGTGTCGGTGAGGGTGAACTCGCCCTCCGGGGAGGCCACGCGCAGAGTGTGGTCGGGTCCGATGCCGATGAGCAGGCCCGCGCGGCTCATCTCGCCCGCGCGGTACGGGGCCACGACCGCGTACCGCAGGGCACGTTGCCAGTACGGGTCGCTCCACACGGCGCGGATCAGCGCGGCGGGCACGGGCAGGGAACGGGCCATCCAGGTCTCGACCCGGGTGCGGGCGTCGGCCGCGTGGTCGGCCAGCCAGTCGCCGAGCGCGGCCAGTTCGAGGACCGCGGCCTGTTTCTTCAGGGCGGGCGGCAGTTTCTTCAGTTCGCGCCCCGCCGCGTTGCGGCAGCGGATCCGCGGGACGGGTTCCGCGTACACGTCGAGCGTGACCTCGTAACCGCCGACCGGTGTCCAGCTCTTCTGGTCCCCCATGACCCGCGCCCCCGTGCGTCGTCGTGCTTCCCCGAGCGGTCCCGCACGGAACCACAGGAGGTGTGATCACCCGCCCGGTTCGAGCGAGTGATCACACCTTACGAGGCAGCACTGACAACGCCCCGACCACGGCCTGTTTCCGCAGGTGGGAGCCCTTCGAGGGGGAGCCTTTCACGAGCGCGGCGGTCCCGGCTCAGAGCCTCGGGTCGACCGGCTCCGACTCCAGCGCCAGCACCGCGAACACCGCCTCGTGGACCCGCCGGAGCGGTTCGCCGTCGGCCAGCCTCGCCAGCGCTTCGAGGCCGAGCGCGTACTCGCGCAGCGCCAGCGACCGCTTGTGCCCGAGGAACCGTTCCCGCAGCTTGGCGAGCTGTTCGGGCCGCGTGTACTCGGGACCGTAGATGATCCGCAGGTACTCGCGTCCGCGCACCTTGACGCCCGGCTGCACGAGCCGTCCCTTGCCGTCCCTCACCAGTGCGTCGAGCGGCTTGACGACCATGCCCTCGCCGCCGCGCCCGGTCATCTCCAGCCACCAGTCGGTGCCGGCCTGCACGGACGCCTCGTCGCCGGTCTCGACGACCAGGCGCCGGGTGGTGTGCAGCAGCCCGGACGGGTCGTGCTCCACCAGCCGGTCCAGCCAGGCCAGCTGGCGGTCGTGCGGCTCCCCCGCCAGGGACCGCCCCTGCACGGCGAGCACCTGGAACGGAGCGAGCCGTACCCCCTCCAGCCCCTGCGTCGGCCAGCAGTACCGCCGGTAGGCCTCGGTGAACAGGCTCGCGTCGGCGGCCCGTTCCCGCTGCTTGACCAGCAATTCGTCCGCCCCCTCGACACCGCGCGCCGCCGCGGCCTCCAGGGCGGCGACCGCCCCGGGGAACACCGCGCCGGCCGCCGCGCCGACGGCGGCGTACTGCTGGCGCAGCAGCCCGGACGCCTTCAGCGACCATGGCATCAGCTCGGCGTCGAGCAGCAGCCAGTCGGTGTCGAGCTCCTCCCACAGGCCCGCTTCCCCCACGGCGGTCCGCAGCCGGGCGAGCACGAGTTCACCCACGGACTCGTCGTCGAAGAACGGCCGGCCGGTCCGGGTGTGCACGACTCCCGTGGGGCCGTCCACGCCGAACCGGGCCCGCGCCACGTCCGCGTCGCGGCACACCAGGACCACGGCCCGCGACCCCATGTGCTTCTCCTCGCACACGACCTTCGCGACGCCGTCCGCCCGGTACTGCGCGAACGCCTCGGCGGGGTGCTCCAGGTAGCCGTCCACCCGGGACGTGCCGGTGGGGGCCATCGTCGGCGGCAGGTGGAGCAGCAGTTGCGGGTCGACGGCGAAGCGGCTCATGACTTCGAGCGCCGCCGCCGCGTTCTCCTCACGGACCGCGACCCGGGCGAGCTCGCGGGTCTCCACGACCCGCCGTCCGGCGACGTCGGCGAGGTCGAGCGGGCGCCCGCTGTGTCCGCCGGGCGCCTCGGTGAGCAGCGGCTTGACCGGCTCGTACCAGACCTTCTCGGCGGGTACGTCGACGAGTTCGCGCTCGGGCCAGCGCAGCGCGGTCATCCTGCCGCCGAACACCGCGCCGGTGTCCAGGCAGATGGTGTTGTTGATCCAGGAGGTGTCGGGGACGGGCGTGTGCCCGTACACGACGGCGGCGCGGCCCCGGTAGTCCTCGGCCCACGGGTAGCGCACCGGCAGCCCGAACTCGTCGGTCTCGCCGGTGGTGTCCCCGTACAGCGCGTGGGAGCGCACCCGTCCGGAGGTGCGCCCGTGATACTTCTCGGGCAGTCCGGCGTGGCAGACGACGAGGTCGCCGCCGTCGAGGACGTAGTGGCTGACGAGGCCGTCGATGAAGGCCCTGACCTCTTCCTTGAAGCTGTCGTCCTCCTTCTCCAGCTGTTCGACGGTTTCGGCGAGTCCGTGGGTGTGCTGGACGTTCCTTCCCCTGAGCCAACGGCCGAGCTTGTTCTCGTGGTTCCCGGGAACGCACAGCGCGTTTCCGGAAGCCACCATCCCCATGACGCGGCGCAGTACGCCGGGGCTGTCCGGGCCCCGGTCGACGAGGTCGCCGACGAAGACGGCGGTGCGCCCTTCGGGGTGCGTTCCGTCCTCGTACCCCAGCTTCGCCAGCAGGGTCTCCAGTTCGGAGCGGCAGCCGTGGATGTCACCGATGATGTCGAAGGGGCCGGTGAGGTGCGTGAGGTCGTTGTAGCGCTTCTCCAGGACGATCTCGGCGGCGTCGACCTCCGCGACGCCGCGCAGGACGTGCACCTTGCGGAAGCCCTCGCGCTCCAGCCCGCGCAGCGAGCGGCGCAGTTCGCGCTGGTGGCGCCGGATGACGTGGCGGGGCATGCCGGCCCGGTCGGGGCGTTCGGCGTTGCGGGCGGCGCAGATCTCTTCGGGCAGGTCGAGGACGATGGCGATCGGCAGGACGTCGTGCTGCCGGGCGAGCTGCACGAGCTGCTTGCGGCTCTCGGACTGCACGCTGGTGGCGTCGACGACGGTCAGCCGTCCGGCCGCCAGGCGCTTGCCCGCGATGTAGTGCAGCACGTCGAAGGCGTCGCGGCTGGCGCTCTGGTCGTTCTCGTCGTCGGCGACCAGGCCGCGGCAGAAGTCCGAGGAGATGATCTCGGTGGGTTTGAAGTGCTTGCGCGCGAAGGTCGACTTCCCGGAACCGGTGGCTCCGATCAGTACGACGAGGGACAGGTCGGTGACCGGGAGCCTGCGCGGTGCGGTGCCCGGTGCTGCTTCGACGGTGGTGCTCATGCGGCCTTCGCCTCCTTCGCGTTCTCCACGCTGCTCCTGTCCTTGCCGTCCGGTGCGACCGTCGTGAAGACGGCCATCTGCGTGGGCGGCCCCACCTCCGGGTCGTCCGGCCCGACGGGCAGGAACGCCACCCCGTACCCGTGCCGCTCGGCGACCCGGTGCGCCCAGGCGCGGAACTGCTCCCGCGTCCACTCGAAGCGGTGGTCGCCGTGCCGCACCTGTCCGGCCGGCAGGGTCTCCCAGCGGACGTTGTACTCCACGTTCGGCGTCGTCACGACGACGGTGCGCGGGCGTGCGGACCCGAACACCGCGTACTCCAGCGCGGGCAGCCGCGGCAGGTCGAGGTGCTCGACGACCTCACTGAGCACGGCGGCGTCGTACCCGGCCAGCCGCTTGTCGGTGTACGTCAGCGAGCCCTGCAGCAGCGAGACGCGCTGGGCCTGCCGCTCGCCCATCCGGTCCAGCTTGAGCCGCCGGGAGGCGATGGCGAGCGCGCGCACCGACACGTCGACGCCGACGATCTCGGTGAACCGCACGTCCTTGAGCAGTGCCTGCACCAACTGGCCCTGTCCACACCCGAGATCGAGCACCCGACCGGCCCCGGCCGCCCGCAGTGCGCCGAGGATCGCCTCGCGGCGCTGCTCGGCGAGCGGCGTCGGGCGTTCGTCGGCGTCGGCGGGCCCGGTCTCCTCCGCCACCGCGTTGTCGATCTCCTCGACCGCGATGTCGTCGGCGTCCGCGAGCCTCGCCAGTTCCAGCCGCCGCGTGGCCTGCTGGGTGAGTCCCCAACGACGCGACAGGTAGCGGGTGGTGATCAGCTTCTGCTCGGGGTGCGCCGCCAGCCAGCCCTCACCGGCGCGCAGCAGCTTGTCGACCTCGTCGGGCGAGACCCAGTAGTGCTTGGAGTCGTCGAGCACCGGCAGCAGTACGTACAGGTGCCGCAGCGCGTCGGCGAGCCGCAGCTCCCCCTCCAGCGTCAGCCGTACGTAGCGGGAGTCGCCCCATTCCGGGAACTGTGCGTCCAGCGGCACGGGCACCGCATCGACGGTGCTCCAGCCCAGCGGCGCGAACAGCTTGCGCACCAGTTCCGCACCGCCGCGCGCGGGCAGCGCGGGCACCTCGACGCGCAGCGGCATCGGCTGCTCGGCACGCTCGGGGCGGGCGGTGCACACCCCGTGCAGGGCGCTCTTGAAGACGCCGCTCAATGCCACCGCGAGCAGCGACGACGCGGCGTAGGGGCGGTCGTTGACGTACTGCGCGAGCGCCAGGTCCGGTGAGCCGCCGCGGCCCTTGCCCTTGCCGCGCCGGACCAGCGCCACCGGATCGACCTCCAGGAGCAGCGCGGCCGTGCAGCGCTCGGCGCTCGCCTCGGGGTAGAGGACGTGCGCCGTACCGTGAGCGGTGCGGAACGACTGCTTCCGGTCGGGGTGCTTGTGCAGCAGAAAACCGAGGTCGGTCGCGGGGCGTTCCGGGGTTCCGGTGGTGCTGATCGTCATGAACACACGCTCGAGTATTGCCCGGTTCACCCGCTTCGACCACGGGTTTTACGCGTCCGCGGCGCAGCTCCACGGACCCGCTCCCGCAGGGCCCGGCCCTGCTCTCCCGCTCGGTCCCTTCCCCCGCTCAGTCCCGCGTGCCCACCCCCGCCGCCAGCCCGGCGATCTGCTGCGGTCCGACCCGGCAGCACCCGCCGACCAGACGTGCCCCGGCGTCCTGCCAGCTCCGTACCCGGCCGGGGTCGAAGGTGCCGTCGCCCCGCCAGCCGCGCCCGGCCGCGTCCCACCGCTCACCGCTGTTGGGGTAGGCCACGACCGGCTTGCCGGTCTCCCGGGCGGCGCTCCGCACCGCCCGCTCCACGTCGCCCGGCTCGCAGCAGTTCACGCCGACCGCGACCACCTGGTCGTTCCCCGCCGCCAGGGCGAAGGCCTCCCCCAGCGGCTGCCCGGCACGTGTCCGGTCCCCTGCGATGCTGTACGTCAGCCAGACCGGCACCCCGCACCCTTCCGCCGCGCGCAGCAGGGCCTCCGCCTCGTCGGCGTCCGGCACGGTCTCCAGAGCCAGGACGTCGGGCCCCGCCTGGGCCAGCGCCTCGATCCGCGGCCGGTGGAACCGCTCCAGCTCCTCCACGGACAGCCCGTACCGTCCCCGGTACTCGCTGCCGTCGGCGAGCATCGCCCCGTATGGTCCGACCGACGCCGCCACCCACACCGGGTGCTCCGCGCCCTGCGCCGCCGCACGGGCCAGCGCCACGCTGCGCCGCAGCAGCTCCGACGCCTCGTCCCGGCCGACGTTCCGCCGGGCGAAGCCCTCGTAGGTCGCCTGGTAGCTGGAGGTGATCAGCACCCGGGCCCCCGCCCGCACGTACGCCGCGTGCGCCGCCTCGATCTGCTCGGGGGCGTCCGCGAGCAGCCGGGCCGACCAGAGCGCGTCGGAGAGGTCGCAGCCCTGCGCCTCCAACTGGTTGGAGAGCCCGCCGTCGAGGACGAGGGTCTCGTCGGCGAGCGCGGCGGCGAGCGTGCGGGTGGGCTTCACGGTGACTCCTGGACGGGGAACGGCGGACTGGGGCGGCACCTGCCGGGCCGGACGGGCCGGTGCCTGCCGGGCCCGGACGGGACGGTGCCCGTCAGTTCAACTGGGACAGCACCTGCGAGGAGATCAGATCCAGGTGGTCGAGGTCGTCCAGGTCCAGCATCTGGAGGTACACCCGTGACGAGCCGACCTCCGCGAACCGGCCGATCCGGTCCACCACCTCGGCGGGCGAGCCCGCGAGTCCGTTGGCCTTGAGTTCCTCCACCTCCCGTCCGATGGCCGCCGCCCGGCGTGCCACCTGCGCGTCGTCCCTGCCCACGCACGCCACCAGCGCGTTGGAGTACACCAGGTCGCCCGACTTCCGTCCGGCCTCCTCCGCCGCCGCCCTGACCCGGCCGAACTGCCGGGCGGTGTCGTCGAGCGAGGCGAACGGGATGTTGAACTCGTCGGCGTACCGCGCGGCCAGCCGCGGCGTCCGCACCGCCCCGTGCCCCCCGATCAGCACCGGCACCTTGGCCTGGGCCGGCTTGGGAAGCGCGGGCGAGTCGGTGAGCCGGTAGTACGTGCCGTCATAGGTGAACGTCCTGCCGGGCTCCGTCTGCCACAGCCCCGTCACGATGGCCAGTTGCTCCTCCAGCCTGCCGAACTTCTCCTTGGGGAAGGGAATGCCGTACGCCTTGTGCTCCTCCTCGAACCACCCGGCGCCCAGGCCCAGTTCGACGCGTCCGCCCGACATCTGGTCGACCTGCGCGACCTGGATCGCCAGCACTCCCGGGAGCCGGAACGTGCCCGCGGTCATGAGCGTCCCGAGCCGGATCCGGCTGGTCTCGCGGGCCAGCCCGGCCAGGGTGATCCAGGCGTCCGTGGGTCCGGGGAGGCCGTCGGCGGAACCCATGGCCAGATAGTGGTCGGAGCGGAAGAAGGCGTCGAACCCGAGGTCCTCGGTGGCCTTGGCGACCGTCAGCAGTTTCTCGTAGCTCGCCCCCTGCTGGGGCTCGGTGAAGATGCGGAGATCCATGACTTCATCCTGCACCTTCGAACTGACGTCAACCCCGTCGGCCCCGGGTGTCCCCCGTCTGCCCGGTCGGGTGAAAACTCGTCCTCGTGCGGGTCCTCGCACTGTCGTGTCAGTGACCGGCGGTCCCAGCACTCGTTTGCCGGGGCGGAGCCGGACAGCCCGGCCCGCGCGCCGACGACCGCTGCCGGGGCGTTGACAGCGACACCGCCCTCTCCCGGCGGGAGGGCCTGGGCCGAGGAGGCCGTCATGTCCCAGGAAGCCGTGCCCGAACGGGCCGCGTCCGCGCATCCGGTACCGCAGTCCGTACCGGGCCGACAGGCCGCCCCCAAGGGCCTGTTGCAGCAGATGGAGGAACTGATGGCGGCGCTCACCGCCGATCTCTCGCAGCTCGACGCCGATCTGCAGGGCACCGGGGACCGCCCGCCGGCCGGCGCGGCCACCGCGTCGTCCGTGGACAGCCGCCGGGAGGAGCACGAACCCGGCCGCCACCGCACGAACCGCCATGACGAGGGCCACCACCACGAGGACCCCCACGGCGAGTCCCGCTCCGGTGGCCCCGGCCGGTCCCGCTGACCGGACCGGGGTCATGACGGTCCCGCCGCCGAGTCATGGGCCGCGCCCTGCAGCCTGCCGTGCTCCCACACCGTGAGCCGGCGGAGCAGTCCGCGCACCCGGTCGTTCGACTCGTCGGCGGCATCGATCGCCTCTATCGTCTGCCAGTAGAACCCGCCCTCGTCGGCGGCGCAGGCGACCCCGACCAACGCGATCCCCACCTCGCCCAGCAGGCCGCCCAGTTCCTCCAACGCGCCCCGCGCATCGGGCACTTCCGTCAGACGCGCGGCCCGGGGCCCGGGATCGGGAGGTTGTCCGCCGGTCGAGCCGGACCGCTCCGCCGCAGCGGCGCTCAACGCCGGCCAGTCGATCGGCCCGCAGCCCCGCCCGCCCGCCTCGCTGAGACCCCGCGCCTCACCCCGGAGCTCCCACGGCCCCTTCACGGCCAGCATCCCGCCGATCGCCTGGGTCAGCGCCTGTGTCTGCCACGCCTCCGTCAGGATCTCCAGCGCCGTCCGGCTCTGCGCCAGTGCGTGTCTGCTGACCCTGACGAGTCTCACCGCGTCCATCAGCCACCCCCGTTACCGTCCCGCTGCTCCGCCACCCGCTCCTCTGTTCACTACCCAGCGTGAGGGGAAAGAGCCCGGAACGCCAGAGCTATGCGGAAATCTGTGGACACTCCGAGGATTGTGGACATCATCATCACTCCGAAGAGTGACGAACATCGGTTTCCGGAGCGGGAAATCGTGCCTCGTTGCGCTCGATCTTGGCGGCGAGCGCCGCCAGCGGGTCGATCCCCAGCACCTCGCAGAACTGCAGCAGATAGGCCAGCACGTCCGCGACCTCGTCGGCGACGCGGTGCGCGGATTCCGGCTGCTCCATCACGCGGGCGGACTGCTCGGGCGTCAACCACTGGAAGATCTCGACGAGTTCCGACGCCTCGACGCTCAGCGCGGCGGCCAGGTTCTTGGGCGTGTGGTAGGGCCCCCAGTCCCGGGCCGCGGCGAACGCGACGAGCCGCCGCTGCAACGCGGCCACATCGAGCACCGCCCCGTCGGCGCCGCCGCCCGTCCCCGTACCGCTCACATCCGCCCCGCTCCCCTCGGCCGCCGCGCCGTCCACACCCGCCACCGTCCGCACCTCGTCGTTCACGCCCCCAGGTCTACCACCACCGCCCCGTCCACCCCGCGTACCACCCCACCGTCGGCCACCGTGCCGACGAGTCCGATGTGCCCCCGCGCGCACATCCGCCCGGCCAGCTCCCCCAACGCCCGCGCCTGCCGCGCGTCCAGCCCCCGGTCGAATCCGTCGGCCAGCACCGCGAGTGCCTGGAACGCGTCCGGCACCTCGACCACCTGCGCCATGTCCAGCACCTGGGGCCCGGTCAGCAGCACGAGGGCGAACGCCAGGTACCGCAGCTCGCCGTCGCCGAGCCTGCCGACGGGCGTCACCCCGCCCTCGCCCCGGTCGAGCACCGCGCGCACCGTCCGCCCCGCCAGTTCCTCCGTCGTCAGCCCCACCACCGGGCCCGCGCACCCCTCCCTGGCCGCCGCGACGAGCGCCCCGTACCGGATCGCGCACTCCTGGCCGGTACGGCGCAGCACGGCCGCTAGGTTGTCGCAGCCGCGGCGCAGCAGAGCCTCCTCCACCGGTACCGGCGCCCGCATCCGCCGGGGCTGCGGATCGCACACGTACACCGAGCGCAGTGCCACGAGCACCTGCTCGGCGGCGGCCAGCACCTGCCGCTCGCCCCCGGTGCGTCCGGCCACCCGCAGCGGCAGCAGTGCCGTCGCCAGCCGGTCGTCGGGCAGCGGTGCCCGCGTCACCGACACCGCGCCCCCCGTGTACCAGCCCGCCTGGACCGTGCGCCGGCGCGGATCGCGCAGCACGGTCGTCAGGAGGTCCCGTCCGTCGCACGTCAGACGTTCGCTGACGATGCGCAGTTCCGGCTCCGCCTGGACGGCGAGATCGAGCCGTACGGGTCCGGCCGGGCCGTCGACGGTGCAGCCGATCCGGAAGCCGCGCCGCCCCTGTCCGTCGGCCACGGCGCTCTCCGGTACGCGGTGGGACGGGTCGGGGAAGACCTCGTCGAGGACGTCGCCCGCGCCCAGCCGGGCCAGCGCGTCGTACATGTCCAGGACGGTCGTCTTGCCGCTGCCGCTCGGTCCCGCGAAGAAGGTCAGCGGGCCGAGCGGGAAGACCGCGCCGCGGTGCGGGCCGAAGGCGGAGAGCCTGAGTTCGGTGACCGTGGGGCGGTGCGGGCGGACGGGGGCGGGGACGGGGGCGGGTGGGCGTAAGGGCGAAGGCGCAGTCATGATGCGGACGCTATGCATCCGCATCGGTGACGAACCGTTACGCCTGTCCGGTCTTCCTACGAACGGGGGACAGCGGCCGCCTCGACGCCCTCGACCTCCATGCCGACGGGGGCGAGCAGGAAGACGTTGCGGTCCACCCGGTGCATGCCGCTGCCGAGCCCGAAGACCACGCCGCTGCTGAAGTCCAGGATCCGCTTGGCCACGTCGCTCTCCGCGCTGGTCAGGTCGAGGAGTACCGGAATCTGGGCGATCAGGTACTCGGCGACCTCCCGGGCGTCCGAGAACACCTGCACCCGCAGCACGACCATGCGCCGCTGCTCGGCCTCGTACCCCTGCGGCACCGCGCGGTGGTCGGTTCTGGACGGCCATTCGTTGCGGCTGCGCAGCGGCACGACCTGGGCGAGCCCTTCCCACTGCTCGTCGGTGACGTCATACCTGCTCACCGGACCACCCCACCCGCGCGCTGAATCTGCATCCGGCAATTCTGACCCCCCTCACCCGTACGGCCTACCAGCGACACGGCACGGAACGGGATCGGTCGCACATTTCCGGGGGAGCACGACAGCACAGCGGTCCGGCACCGTGACGCTCGGTGCCGGACCACTGGTCTCACGCCTCTGTACGTCTACGCGTCCGCACGTCTACGTGGGCGAGGCGGTCATGCCCGCTCCCACAGGGCCGGCGCGTTCGGGGGCTCCCATCCCGACTGCGCCTGGTGCCCCTGGAGGCAGCGGTAGGTGGCTCCGCCGTACGTCACCTGGGCGCCGGTGGCGTAGACGGTGCCCGCGGCCCAGGTCCCGCCCGGAGGCTCACCCGGGCCGGGGCCGGGACCCGGACCGGGGTCCGTGGTGGTCTTGAGGGTCAGGCCGTACCCCTGGAGCAGCGGGTTGATCGGCTGGTAGAAGGTGGTGCCGCCGCTGCGGCAGTTGCCGGAGCCGCCGGAGGTGACGCCCTGCGCCTGGCTGCCGGAGATGAAGGAGCCGCCGGAGTCGCCGGGCTCGGCGCACACCGACGTGCGCGTCACCCCGGTGATGGTGCCCTCGGGGTAGGTGACGCTGGTGTTGTGCTGCTGGATGGTGCCGCAGTGCCAGCCGGTGGTGGAGCCCGAGCGGCAGACGGAGGCCCCCACGGCGGCCTGCGTGGAGCCGGCCACCTGCACGCTGCTGCCCGCGACGTTGGGCGTCGCGGTCCAGTTGGCGTTGGTGGCGACCCACGCGGTGTCGCGGCCGGGGAAGGTGGACGCCTGGAAGGAGCCCTGGGCGACCCGGTTGAAGCCGGTGGTGGTGGTTCCGGCGCGGCCGCAGTGGCCGGCCGTGGCGAAGCCCTGCTGCGTGCCCCGGGTGATGGCGAAACCGACGGAGCAGCGGCCGCTGCCGTTCATGTAGTACGCGTCGCCGCCGCGTATGTCGTACAGCGGGCGCGGCTGTTGTGCGGACTTCTCGATCCGTACGGCGGACGCGTCCACGCCCGCGGCGGCCACCAGGGCCTTCGCGTCGCTCTGCCGCACCGCCTGGAGCGTCACCTTGTTCGCCCGGACGTCGACGAAGCGTACGGGCACGGCCGTCGCGGCCTTCCCGGCGGCAACCTTGTCGATCTTCGCGAGGGCGGCGTCGAGCTGCTTCAGGGTGTGCGGTACGACGAGGGCGCGGGCGCCCTGGGCCCTGATGGCGGTGACGTCGGCGGCGTCGGCGGTGGCGACGGTCAGCGTCCGGGAGTCGGCGCCCTGCACCCAGGCGCCGGCGAAGTCCCGGCCGAGCGCGTTCTGCAGCCGGCCCGCGACGGCGCCGGCCTCGGCCTCGTTGGCGAGCCGCGCCGTGGCCTGTCCGGCGGTGACGCCGAGGTCGCGCTGCATGGCACGCAGCAGATCGGGGGACGCCTGGCCGATGCCCGCGGTGTCCGCCGCCGTGGGGGGAGCGGCGTTCGCGGAACCCGGCAGTCCGGCCAGTACGAGCGCACCGACCGCGGCGAAGGCGGCACAGGCCGCCTTGGCGTGTCTGTGGAGCATGGGGGGGTCTCCTCGGTCTCAGGTGGGTACGGAGACCATAGGTCTGGACAACTGGCGGGCGGGAGCTGCCAGTTACCCCCTCGGTCGATGTTATGGGGCGGGAACGCGCCATGTGCCGGGCCCCGGGCCCGCCGGCGTGCGTCAGAGCCGTCGGACGTACGCAGCCCCCGCACGCCGTCGGGCGTGCGGGGGCTGCGGAGCCGACTGCCGGTACTTGTCCGGCCTCAGACGGGAACGGGGGTGCCGAGCATCGCGGAAGCCCGCTCGAAGGACTGGACCGGGCCGAGGGCGCGTTCGGGCACGGCCACCGGAGCGGTGCGGCAGGTGAAGCCGAGATGGGCCATGGCCCGCAGGACTTCGGCGGCGGTGAAGTCGCGGCGGTCCTGACGGGTGACGACCTGGCCGACCTGCTTGGCCGGGTAGTGGCGGCGGCCGATGATCACCGATTCGCCGGTGGCCGGTTCGGGCTTGACGCCCTTCATCGTCTCCAGCACGCCGCTCTTGGTGAGCTCGAAGGGGAAACGGGCGATGACGCAGCGCATGGGACCTCACAGGAAGAGGGGAGCGAGCGGGTCCGGTCCGGGAGTGCCGGGCCGGGATCTGCGGGGCGGGGCCGGCGGGCCGGGATCCGCAGGGGGTACTAGGCCGCCGCGCCGGACACGGGGCGGCTCTCGGGTGCGCGCCGTGTCGTCGACGAGGGCCGGCGGCGGCCCCGCGCCGCGGTGCCGCGCCGCGGCCGCTCGGCCTCCGGGGCGGTGATGACGACCGGCACGCCGGACGGCGCCTGGGCCCCGGTGATCCGGTTCAGTGCCGCGTCGCCCGAGCGGACCTGGGTGGTCTGCGGCCGGATTCCGGCGTCCGCCATGAGGCGGTCCATGCCGCGGCGCTGCCCCGGGGTGACGAGGGTGACGACACGGCCGGACTCTCCCGCGCGGGCGGTGCGGCCGCCGCGGTGCAGGTAGTCCTTGTGGTCGGTGGGCGGGTCGACGTTGACGACGAGGTCGAGGTTGTCGACGTGGATGCCGCGCGCCGCGACGTTGGTCGCCACCAGCACGCTGATGTGCCCCGTCTTGAACTGGGCGAGGGTGCGGGTGCGTTGCGGCTGTGACTTGCCGCCGTGCAGGGCCGCCGCGCGCACCCCGCTGTCGAGCAGATTCTGGGTGAGCCGGTCGACCGCGTGCTTGGTGTCCAGGAACATGAGCACCCGGCCGTCGCGGGCCGCGATCTCGGTCGTGGCGGCGTGCTTGTCGGCGCCGTGGACGTGCAGCACGTGGTGCTCCATCGTCGTGACGGCCCCGGCCGACGGGTCGACCGAGTGCACGACGGGATCGGTCAGGTAGCGGCGCACCAGCAGGTCGACGTTGCGGTCGAGCGTGGCGGAGAACAGCATCCGCTGCCCCTCCGGACGCACCTGGTCGAGCAGGGCGGTGACCTGCGGCATGAAGCCCATGTCGGCCATCTGGTCGGCCTCGTCCAGTACGCAGACGTCCACCTGGTTCAGCCGGCAGTCGCCCCGGTCGATGAGGTCCTTCAGCCGGCCCGGGGTCGCGACGACGATCTCGGCGCCGCCGCGCAGCGCCCCGGCCTGCTTGCCGATCGACATGCCGCCCACCACCGTGGCGAGGCGCAGCTTCACAGCCCTGGCGTACGGCACGAGCGCGTCGGTGACCTGCTGTGCCAGCTCCCGCGTGGGTACGAGGATCAGCCCCAGCGGCTGGCGGGGCTCGGCCCGCCGTCCGGCGGTGCGGGCGAGCAGGGCGAGCCCGAAGGCGAGGGTCTTGCCGGAGCCGGTGCGCCCGCGTCCCAGGACGTCCCGGCCCGCCAGGGAGTTCGGCAGCGTCGCGCCCTGGATCGGGAACGGCACCGCCACCCCCTGCCTGCCGAGCTCGGCCAGCAGTTGCTCGGGCATGTCGAGCGCGGCGAAGCTCTCGACGGCGGGCAGCGCGGGGGTGATCGTCTCCGGGAGCGCGAACTCCCCCTGCACCGCGGCGGGCCGACGCCCGTACCCGCCGGAACGGGCCGGTCCTGCGGAGCGGCGCGGGGCCTGCGCGCCGAAGCGGTTGCCACCGCTGCGCCCGGCCGGGGCGAATCGGTCGTTGGTGCGGGCACGGCTCGTACGTGTGCGGTTCATGCGGAACCTTCCTTGATGCGGCGCATATCAAGGAATTCCCGCAGCAGAGTGCCGCTCGGGGAATTACAAGTATGGACCGTGGGAAAAACGTGAATCCGGCCGGTGTCGTTCCACCCGGCCACGGACACGGAAAAATAGGGGACGCCGGCGGTGCGCAGTCCTGAAACCCGGACGCGGCACGGCGGAGATGCTCCGGATACGCATACAGCTGGGGCCCGCACCCCGAAGGATGCGGGCCCCAGCTGGGAAAAACGCGTCAGCGTCAGGCGGGAACGATGTTCTCGGCCGTCGGGCCCTTCTGGCCCTGCGCGATGTCGAAGGTGACCTTCTGGCCCTCCTGGAGCTCGCGGAAGCCCTGGGCGGCGATGTTCGAGTAGTGGGCGAAGACGTCGGGGCCGCCGCCGTCCTGCTCGATGAAGCCGAAGCCCTTTTCCGCGTTGAACCACTTCACGGTACCAGCAGCCATGTCAATCTCCTTTGGGGCAGTACGACGGAATGCGCACCGTGCGCATTCCGTGTCGCCGCGATGATGCCCCGCCCGGAAATGACCGGAAGTACAGCAAGTCCGCATCCGGCCGGAACCGGCCGGAGGGAACTTGACGTTTTGGGAACCACAACTGCAACTGAGAATGACAGTAGCACGGCATGGCACCCGGTGTCGGGCCGCGCAATTCGACGCGCGTTTTCCGGTGGAAATTCTCCCCGGACGGTTCGCCAAACTCTCTCGCGGCGGGAACAGAAAATAATTACCGGGCACGTCAGGTGTGGCGGCGCACCCCGCCGCACGCCCGGAACCCGGGCGCCCCGGGCGCGGTCGGGTGCCCGGACCCGACCCCTCCCGAGTTGCGCCAGCACCTCGGCGAGTCGGCGTACGCCCTCCTCGGTCTCCGCCTTCCGGTGCCCGCCGAAGGACATCCGCAAAGCGGCCGGGTCGAGGGCTCCGGCGAAGAACGGCGTGGCCGAGTCCGGAGGAAGGTCCTGCTCAGCGACGGGGTGACCGTAACCGCGCGGTTCCCCCGGCGGTGCGTCGAGGAGCGGGCAGGCCCTCCGGGAGCGGTGCGGCCGTCCGGGCGGGGGTGAGCAGCTCCGTCAGTTTCCGGGCCGACGCGTCCCAGGACCAGGCCTTCTCCACCCACCGCCGTCCGGCGGCGCCCATCGCCGCCCGGTCGGGTGAGCGCAGGATCAGGGCGACGGCCTCGGCGACCTCGCGCACGTCGCGGCCGTCGACCACCGTGCCGCACTCGCCGTCGAGCACGGCGTCGGGTGCGCCGCCGGAGTTCCCGGCGACCACCGGCAGTCGGCTGGCCGCCGCTTCCAGGAAGACGATGCCCAGCCCTTCCGCCTCCAGGCCGGCCCTGCGGGTGCGGCACGGCATCGCGAAGACGTCGGCCGCGGCGTAGTACCGCGCGGTCTCGGCATGGGTGAGTCCGCCTGCGAAGGCCACGGCGTCCGGGGCGTGCTTGCGGGCCAGTGCGCGCAGCCGCCTCTCGGCAGGCCCCCTGCCCACGATCAGCAGGGCCGCGTCGGGGACCGCCCGTCGGATCAGCGGCAGGGCCCGGATCAGGGTGTCCTGTCCCTTGCGGGTCACCAGCCGGGAGACGCACACGATGACCTTCTTCCCGCCCAGTCCGTGCCGGTCGAGGACGTCGCCGTCGCCGCTGTCGACGGCGTCGGGGCGGAAGACCTCGGTGTCCACGCCCGGCACCAGCCGGCTCAGCTCGGCCCGGGGGCCCAGGGCCGGGGCGATCCGTGCGCGGGTGTAGTCGCCGAGGTACGTCACCACGTCGACGCTTTCGCCGATTCTGCGCAGGACCTGACGGGCTCCGGGCAGCCGGGCCCACCAGATCTCATGGCCGTGGGTGGTGGCGACGATGCGCCGTATTCCGCCGCGCCGCAACGCGGGCGCCATGGCGGCGAGCGGCGCGGCGGCACCGAACCAGACCCGGTCGCAGCCGTGTTCGCGCGCGATGCGGACGGCCCGGCGGGTGACCCGGGCGGTGGGGAGCAGGGTGTGGCGCGGGTCGCGGATCACCGGGAAGGGGAGGGTCGCGTCGTACGCGGCGTCGCCCTGTTCGGACGAGGTGTAGACGACGACGTCGTTGCCCGGCACCCGGGTCGCCATGGCGTGCACGAAGGTCTCGATCCCGCCCTGCCGGGGCGGGAAGTCATTGGTGATGATCAGTGTGGTGCTCATGGTGACGTCGCTGCTTTCGTCGGGAGGCGGTCCGGGAGGTCGGGCGGGACGATGTCTCCCGTGGGGTGTCTCAGGGGGCGTCTCTGGGGTTTCTCAGGCGGTGAAGAGGTGGTTGCGGCAGTCGTCGACGACGTCCGGCACCCTGCTCCAGCCGTGCAAGTGGTATGCGTGGTAGCCGAGTTGGCGTGCGACATTCGAGGGTCTGCTGCCGTACTTCTCCAGGCCCGCTCGGGCGACCAGTTGGTCCGGGGTGCGCACGGTGGTGCGGACCGGCCTCGACGTACGGAACTCGGCGTTGGGTCCGGGGCCCGCCGCGCCTTCGGTGAGGTGGGCGCGCCCGTGCACGGGGATGCCGTGGCGCCGGGGCGGGCTCGGCGTGCCGTGTCCTGTCCGGGGGCCGAGCGCGGTGCGGTGCACCGCCACGTCGGCGCGGCCCAGGGTGCGGGCGGTGTGCCGGAGCCGGCGTGCGGGCCCGGGCAGCGGCTCGACACCGCATCCCTGCTCGTACGGCCCGGCCAGGGCGGACAACGCCCAGGTGTGCAGGCCGTGTTCGGCACCGGTGTCCGGACATACGTCGCCGGGTCCGACGAACCCCGCGAGCCCGGCCACCTCGTCCTCCACGAAGTCCAGGCGTGGTGCGGCCCCTTGCGGTGCGGCGGCCCTGCCGCGGGCGCGCCGGGTCGTCCGCGGGTTGCTCCCCTTCATCGGACCCCCTCGGGGCCCGGCACCGCGGAGGGGCGTCGCGGGACGGTGGTCGGGTGGGGAACGCGGCGTCGGACGCCCGTCGTACGGGGTTCGGGCCGGGGTCCGGCGGGTGCCGGGGCCGCTGCGGGGCCGCTCCGGTTCCCGTCGGCGAGCCGCGCCCAGAGCACCAGGACGAACGGCAGGGCGAAGTAGCCGAACCTGCCCGCGGGAGCGAGCAGGAAGGCCAGCGAGAGGCCGAGGGCGAGCCGGTCAACGGCGGCCACCAGGGTGATGGGCGGGCGCACCACCAGCGAGACCGCGACCGCG
Source organism: Streptomyces sp. NPDC088745 (assembly GCF_044751045.1). NCBI lineage: Bacteria > Bacillati > Actinomycetota > Actinomycetes > Kitasatosporales > Streptomycetaceae > Streptomyces > Streptomyces sp. NPDC088745. The sequence continues at coordinate 204,931 of NZ_JBIVLB010000004.1, read as the reverse complement.
AGTCCCCCGCAGAGCAACAGGCCGACCGCCGTGTACCAGCCCCACGGACCCAGCTCGGCCAGGAGGTGCCCCGGCAACGGGCTGGCGGCCGGGGTGGCCACCGCGCCCCTTCCGGCCGGGAAGGCCAGCACCTGTTCGGCCATCGGGCCCGGTGCCAGGAGCGCGCTCGGCAGTACCAGGGCGAGTGTGGCGACCAGGGCGGCCCCCGCGCAGCGCAAGGCCGGGCGGGCGCCGTGGACGCCCGCCACCAGTGCCGCCGCGACCACGGCGGCGGGCCACGCGGTCCACTTCATGGCGCACGCCGCGGCCAGCACCAGACCCGCCGCCACGGGCCTGTCGCGGGTGGCCAGCGCGAGACCGAGACCGCACAGTCCGATCAGCGGCAGGTCCACCCCGCTCACGCAGAGCGGCAGCGCGACGAGCGGCGAGGCGAGGAGCACCGCCGGACCGGTGCCGGGTGCCTGGCGCCGGGCGACGGCAGATACGTGGGCAGCAGACGTATGGGCGGCAGACACGTGGGCGGCACCGGTGGGACGGCGCAGCACCCGGCTGCCGGCCCATAGGCAGAGCAGCGCGACCGCCGCACACCAGATCCGGGCGTCGCCGAGCAGGCGCAGGGCCCAGCCCCCGTCGCCCAGCAGCGCCCGGGGCAGCCCCAGCAGCGCCATGGCGGGCAGATAGGGGGTGTAGTCAGTGACCGCCCGGGGGTCTGTCAGGTACGGGCCGGCCTGCTGGACGAGGAGGGCTCCCGACCGCTCGATGACCTCGACCTCGCTCTGTGCCCAGCCCGCCAGGACCAGCAGCAGCAGGGGCACGAGAACCGCCCCGGCCAGGGCTGACATCACCGGGAACAGGCGACCGCGGCGACCGTCCGCGACGGCCGCGACGAGTGCGGCGACCAGGTACCCGGCCGCCGCGCTCGTCCCCCAGACCTGGTGGGTGTGCAGGGTCGAGAACAGCGGGAACGACACCGCCCAGAGCGCCGCCGCCAGCCACAGTGCGGAGCGCACCCACCGCCGACCCGCCCGGCGCAGCAGCCGCTGCGCCCGGGGCAGGTCATGCGGTGATCCGGCCGCAGGACGGGAGGCCGGGGCCGGTCGGGAGAGGGAGGTCGAGGCCGGTCGCGTGGTCCGGGTCGCTTCGGGCCGGGAGGGTCGAGAGGCTGTCGGGGAAAAGGGCTGGGTCGCTGCTCGTCGCATCAGCACACGGTCGATTCCACCCTCCGCAGAGGGGCGCGGTCATGACAGGCAGGTCGAGACTTGCCGGTCGGGTTTCCCCCACCAACGTCTCCCCGCGCGGCGGCCCGACGGCCCGCTGCCGTTCGCCGGCGCCCGGACCGGCCGGTCGCCCGAGGTCCGTGTTGACGTGCAGGTCGGACATGGCGACGAGGACGCGCCGGTCCCCGTGGAAGGCGTTGCGGGGCACCCCTTCGGGTCCGTACTCGCCGAACAACCCGGACTCGGCGTGCCGGGCGGGCAGTAGGCCTGAGGGGAGCCTCATGGGTGGGTTTTCCCTACCGACAGGCGTGAATCGCGCAACTAGGGTTGGGCGCGGATCGCACCGTTGAGGCACCGGGAAGCAGGCCGTTCCCGGCCCCGAGGAGGAACGAAACATGTCAGCGCAGCCGGACGGGGAAGACAGGGCGCCCGGACGGCACGGACCGCCGGGCACCATCGCGGACATGCCGTCCACGGCCTCGGAGCGGCCCGCTCCCCCGGAGCCATCCGCGGCTTCCCTTACGCCCGCTGCCCCGACTCCGGTTCCGCTCCCGGGGGAACACGGCCAGGCAGCGGGAACGGCCCGGACGCCGGCACCTGCCGATGACCGGAGCGGGCCCGCCGTCGCGGTGTGGGAGATGATGCGGCAGCGTCCGCTGGGATTCCTCATATCCGTTTGGCCGCTGCGCAGTTGGGCCTATCTGCTGAGCGGTGCCCTGTTCGGGCTGGCCGTCACGGTGAGTCTGGCCGTACTGGTCGCGCTGGGGGTGGTGCTCTCGGTGGTCGGAGTGGGGCTCGTGCTGCTGACCGCGGTGGTACTGATCGGGCTTCCGGTGGCCGCCGTGGAGCGGCGACGGCTGCGCGTGATCGAGCCCGCGCCGCTGCCCGACCCGCACGGCCCGCCGACCGGGGCCGGACTCAAGAGCTGGCTGCGAGGCCGGCTGCGGGAGCGGGCCACCTGGCGCGAACTGGGGTACACCGCGCTGCTCTCGCTGGTCTTCACCGGTGCCGGCCTGGGCGCGATCGTCCTGCTGATGTTCTCCGGCATCGTGACGGCGACCCCCTTCATCGTGTGGGCCAACGGGAACGAAACGGTCATGATCATCCCGGGGCGGGCGATCGCCGATCCGCTGTCGGCGCTGCCGTTCAGCCTGCTGGGCGTCCTCGGGCTCGCTCTCTCCGCGTACCTGGCGGGGCTGCTGGCCGGCGCCCAGGTGAAGACCGCGTGGTTCCTGCTGGCACCGCGCGACGACCAGGCCACCGACCGGGTCATCGAGCTCACCCGCTCCCGGGTGCGGCTCGCCGACGCCTTCGAGGCCGAGCGGCGCCGTATCGAACGCGATCTGCACGACGGCGCCCAGCAGCAACTGGTCGCGCTCACCATGACCTTGGGCCTCGCCGAGATGGAACTCAACAACGGCACCCCCGGCGCGGCCGAACTGGTGACCCGGGGGCGGGGAGAGGCCCGCCGCGCGCTCGACCAACTGCGCGACCTGGTGCGCGGCATCCACCCCCAGGTCCTGACCGACCACGGGCTGGCCGCCGCGGTCGCGGAGGTCGCCCTGCGCAATCCGGTCCCGGTCACCGTCGACATCGACCTGCCCGGCCGGCTGCCGGGGCCGGTGGAGACGATGGCGTACTTCACCGTCACCGAGGCCCTCACCAACGTGAACAAGCACAGTGGCGCCACCGAGGTCTCCATCGTGGGAAGGTTCCGGAGCGACCGCCTTATTCTGTTGATCACCGACAACGGCCGTGGCGGAGCCGATCCTTCCGGCGGAACCGGTCTGTCCGGGCTCGCGGACCGCATGGCCGTCCTCAAGGGCCGACTGGTGGTGTCCAGCCCCGCCGGCGGCCCGACCCGACTCAGAGTGGAGGTCCCGTGCTCCGCGTAGTCCTTGCCGAGGACGCCGTACTGCTCCGTGCAGGACTCGTCGAACTGCTCTCCCGCGGCGGCCACGAAGTGGCCGCCGCGGTCGGTGACGCGCAGGAACTGGCCCGTGCGGTGGCCGAGAAGCGCCCGGACATCGTGATCACCGATGTCCGGATGCCGCCCGGCTTCCGGGACGAGGGCCTCAAGGCGGCTCTCGAACTCCGGGCCGCCGACCCGCAGTTGCCCGTCCTGGTCCTCTCCCAGTACGTCGCCACCGCCTACGCCACCCAACTGCTGAGCGGTGGCGGTCCGGGCACGGCGGGGCTCGGCTATCTGCTCAAGGACCGGGTCGGGGAGGTCTCGGAGTTCCTGAACACCCTGAGCCGCGTGGCCGGAGGGCAGACCGTGATCGACCCCGAGGTGGTGCGGGTGCTGCTGGTCCAGCAGACCGCGGACAAGCCGCTGCGCCGGCTCACCCCCCGGGAGCGGGAGGTGCTGGGACTGATGGCGGAGGGCCTCAACAACCAGTCCATCGCCGGCCGCCTCTCCGTCACCGAGGCCTCGGTGGTCAAACACTCCAGCAACATCTTCATGAAACTGGACCTCGACCCGACGGAGGGCAACCGCCGGGTACTCGCCGTGCTCGCGCACCTGCGGGGCGAGTCCGCCTGATCCGCGCCCGGTGTCGGTGGGGAGCGCTTCGGGGGTCGGTTTCGCAGCGGTGGATCGGCCCCCTCGCACGGTCGCCCCGACAGGTTCATGATCTGCGGGACGGAACAGAAGCTGCGTGCAGTTCCCCGCCGCCCCATTTCGCCATCCCCGCACAGGGCTAAACGAAGCACTCCTGGATCAGGGTCCCCCGCTTCGACTGCACGCCGCCCGTATGCCTCTGCTTCGTCCTCAACAGCAGCCAGCCGCAAAGGAGATCACCCTTCGCGGCGCAACCGCCGAACGCAGACGTCTCGTTGGCGGAGCCCGGCGGCGATATTGTCGTGGCCCGCGTGCTGGAGTGTGCCAATTGGCGAGGCTGCGCAGTTCCGGCAACCGAAGGGGTCTGACCTGACAGGCCGTCACCGCGCGTCGCGCTTCGGCGGCCGTGCCTGCGGTGGTGACGTGAGCAGCGGTCGCCGCAGGGCCTCGGACTGTCACGTACCCGGCGCCAGCACCGCGTGTGGAGCGTCAGGAATTGTCGGCCGACGTCAGGTCAAGTCGTAGACGGTGTCGGGCACCCCGCGTCGGGTCAACTGCTCCATGATGAACGGCTCGGCCCGTTCCCACCGGTCACCGGCAAGACCGCAACCGATTCGCGGCATGTGCACCAAGGCCCAAAAGTGCAGCGCACGGTCGGCGACCGCAGCAAGTCGGCGGCACGACGGGTGTCCGCCAAGCAGAGCGAAGTCGATCCGAGGACCTGTCCGGGTGGACGCTGGTCCAGACAACTGGTGCGGCTCGCGTGTTCGCCGGACGGAGTGAACTCGAACAGGCACGGCTTCCGGGAGATCATGAGGTGCCGAGTCCTTAGAAGACATCTCATTTGGTGAGTCTGCGGTAGCAGATGAGGGTGCAGGCGATGCTGGTGAAGGCGAGGAAGTAGGCGGCTTTGCGTTCGTAGCGGCGGTGGAGGCGGCGGCAGCCGGCGAGCCAGGCCATGGTGCGTTCGATGGTCCAGCGGTGGCGGCCCAGGCGTGGTGAGGACTCGACTCCCTTGCGGGCGATGCGGTGGGTGATGCCGCGTTCGCGTAACCATCGCCGCAGGTGGGCGTAGTCATAGCCCTTGTCGGCGTGGAGCTTTGCGGGCTTGCGGCGCCGTGGGCCGCGGCGTGATCGGATCGGTGGGATGCCCTTCACGAGGGGGACCAGGGCTTGGCTGTCGTGCAGATTGGCCCCGGAAATGCCGACGGAGACGGGCAGACCGGAGCGTTCCGTGATCAGGTGGATCTTCGAGCCGTACTTGCCCCGGTCGACAGGATTCGGACCCGTCAGGCCCCCCTTTTCAGGGCCCGCATGTTCACCGAGTCGATCGCGCACCGCGACCAGTCCAGCCCGCCACGGGCACCGAGTTCGTCGAGGACCAGGCGGTGGAGCTTGGCCCACACCCGGGCCTTCGACCACTCCGAGAACCGCCGGTGGGCAGTTGCTCCTGATGGGCCGAACGACGCGGAAGGCAGCTGCTGCCAGGTACAACCCGACGTCGCCACGAAGACGATCGCGGCCAGCACTTCCCGGTCGCCGTGCCGCCGCCGACCACCACCCTGCGGCCGCGACGGCGCCTCCGGCACCACCCTCTGGAACAAGTCCCACAACTCGTCCGGCACCAACCGCTCAACGATCCCCACCATGACCCACAGAATACCGGCCAAGCCAAATGAGATGATCTTTAAAGATCGAACTGAACACTTCGACCGCCGCATGGAGGGAAACAGGTCGAGCAAGCCACCCAGACAACAAAACAGCAGGTCAGGCTCGTCCCTCGTCTCCGCCTTGGGGCCACCAGGTGCGAAGAGCGTTAAACGAGCGTCACGGCGGACGCCCAATGATCCCAGTAAGAAATGCACCAGACACTGTCCTCGTGGTCAGGTTCAGGCTTCGGCGCTCACACGAGCGAAGCATTGATCCTTATCAGTGTCGATCGTTTGGGACGCCCCATGCAGGCGGCACCTCGCTCAGGAAGCGGATGACGTACTCCCCGCTGACTTCGTTCCGGCGACCGGAAGCACGTACTCACCGGCGAGACGCGCCCAATGCAGCGGGAGAGGCCGGGCAAGCGGCGGGTAGTCGTCGTGGTAACGCAGCTGGTGCGCGAGCGTCGCCCACTCCGCCGGCCGGTCGGGCGGGTCACCCGCACGCCCCGAGTCCGTCAACGCCTTCTCCGACAGACAGCCGAGCACAGTGATCTCCAGCTGCCCGGGATTCCACGCGGTCTTCCCGGGCGCTGTCCGGCCCTGTGCCGTGGGCACCAGCTTCATGAGCCCCTTCGGCAGTTTCGCCACCGTGTGCGGCTTCGAGGTCGTACTCGCGAAGACACGGCCCTCCGTTTCCGCCGTCCCCCACACACCCTCGGCGAAGCCAACCCCGTCCTCGGTGTCGTGGGCGTACCACTCCGCCACTTCACCCCGGGCGTTGGCGTCCCTTACGAGCAGCACCCGCAGGTCGTGGCCGTAGAGCGTGTGCCGCTGGGCGGGTTCGGCCCCGAAGCCGAGTGTGTCGCGGTCCAGTGCACCGTTGCGCAGGCCAGGCCAGCACTGGCGCAGATTCCCGGCGTCCGCCAGCAACAGCGTCGGGCGGTCACGGAGCTGGAAGAGCAGTGCCCGGATCTGCCGCTCGGTCTCCCGCTGCCTGTCCTTCTCCACGCCCGGGCGAGCAGCGGGCGTGGATCCTCCCGGAGCTGCCGAGTCAACGACGGGCTTCCCCGTGCCGGTCTCCCCCCCGCCGCCCGCCACCGGTTCCCGTGCCTGGGAGAGCAGCAGCAACAACTTCGGATACGGCACCCATTCGGCTCGTTCTGCGTCCCACCCCTCGATGACGCCAGATCCGTCCCCGGGGCGCACCCGCACCGCCACCAGCCGGTGGACGGGGCATCGTGTGGGCCCCTTCCTGGTGTGGCGTACGAGCCAGAGCGCCGCGTACTGAAGGTCGCCCGGAATGCCGGCTCCCACCCGATGGGCGGGCGGGCTGATCGCGCCCAGCTGCCGGAAGGCGTCCAGCCAGGCCCACCTGGCCCGGTGTTCCAGAGCGCTGTCGGTGTCGTCGGGCGAGTTCACGAACTGGGTCAGCCGTCCCTGCCGTGCCCAGGCGATGCGCAGCGCGTGCTTGGGGTCTGAGTCCGGGACGGCGGCGAAGCGCTCCTTGCCGGCGATCTCCGTGATCACGACTCCGGCCCCGCCGAGGAGCGGGTCTGCCCGGTCCGCCACGAGCCCGCAGCGCCCTTCGATGGCCTCGGCCAGCCGGACGGCCCTGAGGCGCCCGTAGGCTCGGGCGGTCGGCAGGGCGTCGGCCAAGGGCCCTGCGGGCCGGACCCGGACGCGGATGTCGACCCCCTCGCACTGCCACTGCCAGGTCTCCCCGTCGGCCGACGGCACTTGCTGCCCGGTGGGAAGACCAATGAGCTTCGGCAGCTCGGCGAGCAGCGCCGCACGGGTTTCCGGGGACTGCCAGAAGACGTCGATCTCCAGGGGGCGGCCGTTCAGTGCGCGTGTCAGCGCCGCCCGCCGTTGCAGAGCCAGCTGGGCGTCGCGGACGCCCGGGACGCGTCCGGCACCGGAACGGGGCAGCAGGGAAGGCGTGTTGCTCCGGGAGACGCGCATGAGGTCGGGGACCCGGGTCAACAGGGGGCGCAGCCCTTCCTCGACCCAGGCGTCCAGATCCGCCCTCTCCCGTGGCATCAGCCCGGGTCCGACCTCGTGCGAGCCGATCGACGGGTGGTAGACGATGCCGGCAGCCACATCCCCGGACCCGTTGATCCAGCGTTCGGGGTCGGAGAAGAGCTCTTCGGGCCGGGGATAGTTGCGCACGATGTCCAGCTCGGGCATGAGCGGTGCAGGGCTGTGCCGGCGCCAGGCCAGTTCCTTCGACCGCCGGTCGTAGCCCAGTGTGTTCACCATCAGCCGGTGGCCCCGGTCCGGTCCTTCCGGCCACGGCAGTGGAGCGTCGAGCAGAACGGTCGTACCGCCGAGCTGGTGGGGGCGTACGTCCAGTCGGGTGGCCCACCGGCGGACCCCGGTGGCCACATGGACGCGGAACCGCGGGGCGAACGGCACGGTGTGGACGGTGATGGTGAGGCAGGCCGAGTAGTACCAGGTCTGCCGTCGTCGCTCGTATCGCTGAGGCGGCCAGGAGACAAGTCGCGCACCGTCATCCGAGCTCTCGACGCGGAAGTGGAGTGTGGTGCCGCCCGTGCGGAACGTCCGGGCGGCCAGCCGGAAGGCGATCCACTCGGGCAGCAGACTGTAGAGCCGCGCGGCGGGTTCGGCGGTTCCGCCTGCCGAGAGCACGCTCTCGGCGAGGTCGACCGGTTCCGTCTCCCAGTGGGGCAGGCGTACCGTCTCGGCCGGGTCACCGGAGCGGAGCCTCTCCTCGAGATCGGCGCCCTCCGAGTCGTCGTCCTCCCGATGCATGCCCGCCGCCCAAGCTCCTACCACCGGGGCCAGCACGTCCGGCGGGACGGCTTCCCGCGCGTAGAGCCACGGCAGACGGCCGTCCGTCCCGGCGTTGCGACCGGTCGCAATGACGCCTGGAGCCATCGCCTGGAGCAGGGAGTTGAGCCTGCGCACAGGGAGCCGGTGGGGGTGGACGGAGTTCTTGTCCGCCTCGGCATGCATTCCGGTGAGCTCGGCATGCAGGTCCTCACCGAGCCGCAGCACCTTCATCTCCTCCCGCCAGGGTCCGTGGAGGAGGTCGGGTTCGTAGGCTGCGACGCGAATGTGGTGGTACACGGAATTACCTCCTGGGTCAGGGGTTCGGCGCTTACGGATGGGCGGGTACGGCGGCGAGCAGGCGGGTGAGCATGCTGCGCAGTGGCGCGTACAGGGCACGGACGATGAACTGCTCCTCCGCGTTCGTCGTGCTGCAGTCGAAATACGGGTCCAGGACGGCGAGGATGCTGTGCAGCAGACTGGTTTCGGGGGTGTCGGGCCGCGCCGGTACGGCTCCGCGGTTGGGGGCGAAGGCGGCGTCGACGAAGACCACCCGGGCTGGTACGCCACCGCGCACCAGTCGCCCGATCACCTGCCACAACAGGACCAGCATGTCCCAGGTGACCTGTTCCCGTACATCGTCGTCGAGACGGCTCCACGCCATCGAACGGGCGAGTACCTGGTACCAGTACGAACGGGCGAGGCGGCGGAACTCCTCCGCTCCTTCCTCGACGGTGGGTTTCCCCTGTACCAGGGTGGCGAAGTCACCACCGGTGACGGCGCGGACGACCCAGTCGTTGACGGCATTGACGGCCAGGTGGAGGTCCTCTGGGTGCGGATGGGGTCGTGCCAGGAAGTAGACCGTGCCGATGGCCGCCTCGTCGCCCTCGTTGAGGATGTTGTGGCCGCGTTCCAGCGCGAGCAGGGGCGCCACCAGGATGTCCGCCTCGAGGTCCTTCAGGTGCTCGACGTCGCCCCGGCGCAGTGATCGGGCGTGGTAGGCGGACGGCGCCTCGTCCTCCGCGGTGATCTCCTCGTCGTCCGACACCAGGCACAGCACCTTGTTGCGCCAGCGGACGTTGAGGTTGTGCAGTGTGTCGGCCACCACACGTGCCTCGGCATAGCTGCCGACCAGCAGAAGGATCTGGTCGCGCCCTGGAGGAAGAGAGAGCAACTCCTGTTGGAGCGGACCACCTTCAGTGACCTCGTACTCGTCTCCGCCCTCACCCAGATGGCACGCGATGCGGCGCAGCTTCTCCGGGCGGTCGTCCGGGTGGGTTCCCGACATGCGCAGTTTCTCGTCGCCGTCGTCGATGAACTCGAAGCGCATGGAGCTCTCGTTGGTGATGCGTTCGGTCACCTCGGCCGACGGTTCGATGACCACACCGACCGGGACACAGACGTGGTAGCGGCTGGACGCGCCCGCCCAGCTGCTGCCCGACATGAGCAGCAAGTGGGCACCGGGCCTGTTGTCGACGGAGGTGAGATCAGGGATGGCGCGCAGCAACTCACGTCCGACGCCGCTGCACCGGAAGAAGGTCAGTTCGCCGCTGCGGACTCCGCCCTTGTCCTCGCCCGGGACCCGGAACTGGAAGCCGAGCACATTGCCCATCGGGGCCTCGGGCACCATCGGGCCGTAGTCGAGCGGCCGACGGTACATCGTGTTGAAGCCCAGACTGAGGGCGGCCTCGACACGGGGCCACATGGCGTTGATCATGGCGAGCCGTGGTTCCAGGGCGCTGAGCAACAGGGTGAACTCGAAGCGCTCCGCGAGTTGCTTCCGCCATTCCTCGGGAGTCTGGGGCGGAGGCTTGGGCTTCCTGCGGCGCCCGCGCTTCTTCTCCTGTTCCTTCTCCTCGCGCCACCACTCGTCGTACGCCTCTTGGTACTTCCGCTGCCGGGCAGCCATGTACTTCGGGTCGATGGCGAAGACCTCGTCCATGACCTCGGTGAGGCGGCGCCGGGTGTTCTCCGGGTTTCCGGTGTGGAGCAGTTCGTTGAGGAGGGCGGTCAGCCGGCTGAAGTCCTCCTCCGTCCTGCGGTGACGGTCACCGAAGGGGTTGTCCCGGAACGCGTCGAACAGTTTTCCGAGAGCCTCGCGGGGGGCGTGATGAGGGTGGTCCTGACCGCTGTCTTCGGGAAGTTCGTAGCGTTCGTCGAGGAGCCCCAACTGGAGCCTCCAGGCGCTGAAGTAGCCCGTCCGCACCCACTTGCGCAGCTCGTACCCGGCGACGAGCATCGCGTACAGCCGGTCGGTGGCCGCGCCTGCGGTGTTGAGGGCAGCGGCGAAGGTCTCGACATCCCGTTCGGAGAGCTGGGTGCGTCCGCCTGCCGCGAGTTCCCGGATCTTGTGTCGGCTCAGCTGGTCGATGAGGCCCTTGTCCTCGTCACTGGCGAGGACAACGGCGGGTGCGAAAGTCTGGTCGAGCTGCATCTGGACACGGTCGGCCTCGTCGACGATCACGAGGTCACTACGGCGGCAGGCGAGTTCGAGGAAGCGGATGCGCTCGCCGTTCTGAGGGCGGGGCGGCGAGGCGTCGATCAGCCCGGCCGGCGTGGCCACCCAGATCAGGGCGCCGACCAGGGTCCGAGCTCCGTGGTGGCGGGGGCAGGCGGACCAGTACGGGCAGCTCGTCACCCTCTTCTGCCACGCGGAGTGCCGTCCGTCGCTCGGGACACGCCGCAGGGCCGAGGGGGGTCGGAGCCGGGAGCAGGGTGCCTCACCGTAGGCAAGTGGTTCGGTCGTCGACGTGGCGCCCTGCCGTCTGACGTTGAGCAGGCAGGACGTGCCGAGGTAGGTGAAGGCGGGGTCGTCGTGGGCGAGCAGTCGGTGCTCGCCCCGGCCCGCCAGCCGGCGGTGCAACCGCTGGGCATGCCGCTCACGCCCCGAGGAGCCGAGCACGGGTGCGGCGGCGCCGTCGGTGTAGAGGTCGTAGAGCCGGACGAGCTTCAGCACCTCCGCGACATCGGTGACGACGATGGTGGTGCGCTTGCCCAGCTTGGCGAGATGGACGGCGATGATGTCGCGCAGTGTGCTCTTGCCGGCACCGACGATGCCGAGCAGGTGCTGGATGCCATCGACCGTGAAGGCGAAGTCCTCGTCCTTCCCCGCCTTGTGGAAGGTTCCGTTCTCCTTGGTGGACAGGTCGAACGACCGTAGCCGCTCCAGCCACCGTGGTGCCCGGCCCTTGCCGGAACGAGCGTGCTGGGCGTCCATCTCCGTCGCCGTGCGCTCCAGGTCCTCCCTGGTGAAGATCAAGGGCTCGCCGCCCCCGGCCGGTTCCAGGCCCATGTCGTGGGCGACGAGGGGGGTGCGAAGGACCGGCGGCAGATCGACGACGGCCATGGTGCGACTGACGGGGAAGGCGTGCGGACCCTGACCCGCGACCGGCAGGCGCCTGCCCGCCAGCGGCGGTGCCGCACGCAGCAGTTGCTCGTAGACGGAGAAGCGGTCGCCGGCGACGGAGAGGTCGCGGCGGGCAGCGGGTGTCTCGACGTCCGGTACGTCGTAGGCGCGCACCCTGGGGTCGAACCTCTGGTAGGTGTCCAGCGCCTCGAGCCAGGTACGGCTCCGGCGCAGTGTCCACAGCGAGTACCTGGCGATACGCAGGGTCTTCGCCGCATCGGATGGCAGCGGAGCCCGATGCGCCTCGGCGAACCCGTACCCGCTGAACAGCACCCAGGCGCTGCCCGCGGGGCTGCCCGGCATCATCTTCTGCTGGAGGTACAGGCCGAGTTCGACCTGGCAGAGGGCTTCCAGCGCGGGCTGTGGCACGGAGGACCCCAGAAATGATTTGAGCGCGTTGAACACGTCGGTCAACGGCGGGGTGAGGCTACGCATCGTCCTTTTCCTCTCGCCGGACCCGTCCCAGGTCGGGCACGAGATCCATGGGGGTGGTGAACACCAGCCGGTCCCGCAGGAGCGCGGGGAGGGCGTCGGTGCAGGCCTGCCGGTAGCCGTCCCGTCCGGCGAGCGCGTCGGGGACCACGACGAGGGTGCGGTCCGCGAGGGGTGTGTTGTCGGTGAGATGGGCTGCGAGGAGCGCCGGCTGCAGGCGGTCGTACACCTGGATGTCCACGATGCGGGGGCCGGTGTCCCTGAGCCGGTAGGCGGGCAGAGGACCGGCCAGGGTCTCGTACGCGACTTCGGCGTGCTCCAGTGCCTCCCGGGCGGCTTCGTGGGTGCGATGCGGCAGTACGAGGTACCACCGCAGCGAGCGCTGCAGGATCCACGCCTGGTCCGGCTCACGGATGAGCCGCAGAGGGGCGTCGCGCGGGCAGTCCTCCGCCTCGCACCAGACTTCCGCACCGGTGCCGGACGGTCCGGGTACGGGCACAGCCCTGTCCCGGGGCAGCGCGGGGAGTCTGCACGAGGGGCAGTACAGGAAGTTTCCGTCGACGAGCAGGAACTCGGGCAACGGACCGTAGAGGTTCTTGACCCGGCTCCAGACCGCCCTGTTCCAACCCGGCGCGAAGCGGTCCTGCTGGTGGACGACCGGGTGACGCGCCAGGAACGCCCTGCACTGCTGGTAGCACTCCTCCGTTCCGCTCCGCGCGTGCAGGTCCCCGAGGAGCGCGCGGGCGTGTCCCGCCAGACCCCCGCCCGGTCCCTGCGAGGCCACCTCGAGACACGACCGGGTCGGCATCCGGCCAACCCGGTGCACCAGCGTGGTCCCCGGTGAGACCAGGGAGGAGGGAACCGCGAAGAGCGGGTCGTCGGACGGTCTGGTTCGGCACCACTCCCACAGCTCCGGAAGACTCCTCGGCGGCACCTCCCCCGCATCGAGGCAGCGCATCACCGTGTGATCCAGCGCCCGCTGGGCAAGGCCGGGATAGGGCAGGGTGAAGGAGCGGAGCCCCTGCACCTCGGAGAGAGCCGCCACCATGCGGGCGAGCTCGCCGAAGAGGTCGCTGCCCACGCCCTCGGGCGCCTCGCCGGCGTCCGACCGCTCGGCCCGGCCGGCCGACCCCGCCCTCATGCCGCGGTCTCGCTGACGGACGACGCCGCGCACCAGCGGGCCACTTCGCACCGCTCGCAGGAGCGTCCGGGCCGGGCCGCGTACTGGTCATCCCCGTGCCAGTCGGCCACCATCGCCCGCAGTACCTTCTCGGCGGTGACTCGATTGGCCGGGGCGAAGGGGTCGATGATCTCCAGGTCGGCGCCGCCGGGGCGCAGCACCTCCAGCTCGACCCTCGCGCGGAACGGATCACCGCCCAGGTCACCGCGGGCGATCAGCACGACGGCCAGGGCCAATTGCGGATAACGCTCCAGCAGGGGGCGGTCGGACCGCCGATCGGTGAAGGAGGTCTTGGTCTCGCGCCACACCCATGACCCGGCATCCCGGTAGAGCAGGTCGGGCGCGGCCAGGACCACCACGTCGGCGGCTGTGTCGTGCCGCACCACCCGGGGCTCGGGCCGCACATCCGTACCGTCCCCGACATGTCGCAGCGGACAGACCGCGGCGTGCCGCCGCAACAGCAGGGCGCCGAGTGCGCGTTCGTGTGCGGGCAGGCCGAATCCCTCCGGTACCCATTCCTCGGGGACTTCGACCGTGCAGGGCCGAGGCGATCCGTGGGCGTGCCGTTCGGCGAGGTAGGCGTGCAGCGCCCGGCCGCGCTCGGCCGTCACCTCGCGTTCGACGGAATCCGCCGTGGGCAGGTGCAGCCGGCGCATGTGGTCACGCGCAGGGCAGGCTCGGTAGGCCCGCCCGTTGGTGACCGACCAGGTGCGGCGGGGCCGGTCGTGCGCCTTGATGCCCAGCAGTCCGGGCGCGGTGCGTAGGGCCGGGCACACCGACAGGTAGGGGCATCCGCCACAGGCGGATCCCGGACGGTATTCCCGTCCGTCCAGTACGCCGGCCAGGGCAGCGGGGCCGTGTTCGCGGTACCGGGCGCGCGCCTCTTCCCGGCTTCCCGCGAAGAGTTCCCGCGTGCGGCCGTCGAAGAGCGCGAACTCCACGATCCGTACGTGCTCCGGCGGTGGTCCGGGGGCACCCTCGGCCAGTACCAGGGCGACGGCCGCGATGAACCCGTCGGGCGGCAGGTCCCGTAGGCGGTGCACGGGCAGACGAAGCTCGCGGTAGGCACCGTCGGGAGAGGCCAGGCAGCGGCCCCACACGGTGAGGCGGTACTCCTGGGCGTCGCGCGGGTCGGGACCGGGCGGCCGGTAGCGGTACGTCCACGGCTCGGGCACCTCGTGCAGGGGGCGTTCCGGGTCGAGGGGGAAGGCCGCCTCGTACAACGTCACGCCGTGCTCCGACCAGGTCCGCAGACCGTCGTGCAAGGGCCCGGTACGTGTCCGGGGCGGGCGGCCGGCAGGCCCCGAACGGATGTCGCAGGCAGCCATGAAGGGACCCAGAGCGAAGTGCTCCAACCGCTCACGGCGCCGCGGTACGGGATCGCTGGTGTGGTAACCGCGGGTCTTGAGAGCGTCAGCGGCGGGGCATCGGAACTCTCCTCCCTTGAACATTCCGGCGGATACCGTGATGACGTCGGACGTGCGGGTCACCCCGTCGGGGGGCAGCCACGGCTGTGACATTTCATGCTCCATTTCCGTACGGAGGAAAGGTGGACGGCCATGAGGGAGATCGAAGAGGTCGGCGATGTGGAGAGCCGCTACGAAGTGCTGGCCATGGTCGGCGACGGCGGCCAAGGCGACCTTTTCCTCGGGCGTGACCGCAAAAGCGGGCAGAAGGTGGCATTGAAGCTTCAGAAGGCCCGGGACCTCGGGCCAGAGAGCGATTTCCACTGGGCCGGTGATGAACTCCTCGAAGAGGGATCACGCATGATGATGCTGACGGGAATCCAGGCGATTCCCGAAGTCATCGCCACGGGCACACATCGGCGACGCCGGTGCCTGGTCATGGAATTTGTCGAAGGGCACCAATTGCAGAAGGTCCTGTCGGCGGCCCTGCCCGTTAAGGACCCTGGAACCATTGCGGCCGTCATCGGCCAACTGTGCGAAATTCTGGCAGAAGTCCACGACCGGAATCTGGTGCACTGCGATCTCAAGCCCGAGAACGTCATCGTGCAGCCGGACGGCCGTCTCCGGCTCATTGACATGGGCCACGCGGTCGTGGCGGATCAGAGGACGGAATACGCACGCGGCACGCGCGGCTGGGCCTCCCCCGAGCAGTCTGACGCGTGCCCGTCAGGTCTGACACGGCAAGCGGACATTTTCGCACTCGGCTGCATCCTGCTGGAGATGACCGTGATGCGCCTGCCCTACGGCGGACAGGACGAGCGGGCGGAAGAGGGCACCCCGGTGCTGTCGGGCGACCGGCTCGCCAAACTACCCCCGGAGTACGCCTCCCTGGCGCTGTGGATGGTCCGGTGGAAAGCGGCGGAGCGCCCCGCAGATGTCCGTGAAGTGTTCGATCGGCTCCGCTGCTACCTACCTCAGCTCGGCTCGCAACGGCCACCGAAGCCCCTGCGCCCGGACCCGACCGAGTACTACCGCACTCATTCGCCCCAGCTTTGACGGTGAGCCGACGGCCGCCGGCCGAGCGGGTCACCTCAGCCCTTCCAGCCGCTCCCGGACCTCCCGCACCCCCTTACCGTCCATCAGCTCACGCAGCACGATGACTCTCTCCAACTCCCGCACCGCCGCGTCGGTGTCGCCGGCGGACACCAGGACATCAGCGAACAGCATCCGTACCTTCTCCTCGTTGGGCCGGTTCTCCTGTTCGCGGTAGATGTCGGAGGCCTGCCGGTACAGGGTGATGGCCTCATCCCGTTCGGTACGGGCCAGGTGCACCTTGGCCAGGGTGAACAACACATCGGCCAGGCCGCTGCGCTCCGTCGTGCGCTCCACCACGCCCAAGGCGTCGGCGCACCGACGGAGCGCCCGCTCGTGCTCACCCCGGTCGAGGTGGATCGCGCCAAGGACGTTCAGAACAGCCGCTTCCCCGACCCGGTCGGACACCTCCCGGCACAATTCCAGTGCACGGCCGAGCACTTCGTCCGCTCCCGTCAGGTCGTCCTGCTTGCGCAGGGTGAGCCCGAGCCGGTGCAGCGTATGGGCCAGACTCAGTCGGCCTTCCGCGCTGCGGTCCTCCTCGCTGAGCCGGACGGCTCGGCGCAGGGCGCCCACCGCCAAGTCGTACTCACCGAGCCGCCAGTGGGTTCCTGCCAGCGACCGGTGGACCATGGCACGATCGACCGGACCGGCGACGGTTTCCGCCGCCTCGGCGGCGTACCGGAGGTTCTGCCGCGCATCATCGAGCAGGCGGCGGCGCCACTGGTAGATGACCAGGGCCATCGGAAGCAGCCATACGTACCGGTCGATATGCCATTTGATCGCCAAGTGAATGCCTCGCTGGACGGTGGCGTACTCCTCGTCCAGGAATGTCATCGCCTCCGCGAGGTCCGCGGGGTCGGTGATCCTGACCGCTCCGGGCTCGCCGGTGGGCAGGGTGCGTTCGCGGTCGAGCACCCGGTCGCAGGCGCGGACGTTGTGCATCTGGTGTTCCAGCACCTGTCGTACGGTCGCCCGCTCGGTCTCCGCGCTGTCTCCGTCCGGCACCGGTCGCACATGCCGAAGGGCGAAGGCCCGCACGAGGTCGTGCAGCCCGTAGCGGTCGCCGTGATGTTCCACCAGGTTCGCCGCCACGAGGTCCACCAGGGCCCGGTCGGTACGCGTCCCTTCGTCCACTGCCCGTCCCAGATCCATCACCGCCTCCCAGGAAGCGCTGGGCCCGGGGTGGACGGCGAGCTGCCACAGCAGCAGCCGGGCTTCCTCATTCAGCACGCGCACAGAGCAGTTGAGCGCGGCGCGGACCGACAGCTCGTGCTCGGGCAGGTCCAGGGTGTCCAGCTTCGCCCGCTCCAACTCCTTCTCCATCTCCCGCACCAGGGCAGGGAGGGTGTGCAGCGGACGCGCACCGAGCTCCAAGAGCCGGGCCACCACCACGAGGGCCAACGGGCAGCCGACCACAGAGGTGAACCAGCTTGCTGAAGGGCACGGCGTGCTTGGCCCGGTCCTCGGCCGACACTTTCTCCTGTAGTACCTCCAAGGCGTCCGCCTCGTGCAGCGGCTCCATCTTGCGGAACAGCACTTTCCTCTCGGACTGCAGCCGCAAGAGGTCGTTACGACTGGTGACGATCACGGCGCAGGTACCGTCTCCGGGAAGCAGCGGCAGCACCTGCTGGGCGCTGAGCGCGTCGTCGAGGACGATGAGCACCGATCGGTGGGCCAGCGCCGACCGCAGCGCGTTGCTCTTGCTCTCCGTTCCGGTCACCGTGGTGTAGGGCGGCAGCGCGGCCAGAAAGCCGTCCAGGATCTCGTCCGGTTCGGTGGGCCGCACGTCTCCGTCGGCGAATCCGTTCAGTTCGCCGTACAGCACACCGTCGGGAAACCGCTCCCGCAGCCGACCGGCGAGGTTCTCGGCCACCGTGGTCTTCCCGACACCCGCCATGCCGCTGATCAGGACCAGCGCCAGATCGCCGGCGTCCTGTTCCTCGCACACGGCCTCGCAGAGGTCACCGATCAGCTCGTCCTGCCCGATCGGCTTGCGCCTGCCGCCGGGCAACTGGTCGGGAACGGGAGGCAGGAGCGCCCCGCCCGGCCGGCGGCCCTCTCCCCGGACCTGATCGATGGCGCTCTGTACATCGACATCCGCTTTTCCGTTGCGCTTCTCCCACTTCTCGATGAGCCGCTCACGTTGGGACTCCGGCAGGTCTGCGTGGGCGAGCAAGTAGAACCGGAAGATCTGGGGCAATTTCGGCGCGCGCTCGAACCATTTCTCCGTCTCCTCGCGCAGCCACTTGACCTCCCTGGACCTGTAGGCTGCGTCCAGCCGCGCGTACACGGCGGCCATCAACTCGGCCCGTAGCTCTTCCCGACGCAAGTGGAAGCCGGCCTCGGACAGTCCGTGCAACGGTTCGTCCTCGCCGTCCCACTCCTCCAAGGCCACGCCGAGCAGTTCGAACTGCGCTTTGCAGGTCTGTCCCTCAGCCTGCTTCACCTTTTCGCGAAAACGGAGCAGGTCGACATCTCCCACCGGCACGCGGAGCGTGCAGTAACCCGACTTGCCGCTATGGGGCACGGACTCCTGGCCCAGCCGCTTCCGCAGGTCGGCGACGACGCGGTTAACCAGACCATCGACGTCCTCGACGCCCTCCCAGAGGACTTCGGCTATGTCCTTCCTCTTACATCGGCAGTCTGGCGAGGTCACCAGGAGCGCGAACAGGGCTGCCACCTTCGACCCTTCGACCACCCTCCTGCCGCCGTCCCCTTCGGCTCGCACCGGGCCCAGCACGTACCCCTCCATCGCCCTCCCCCTCACCACGCCGCAGTCAGTGATCCGGCCCCTCGTCGGCGCTCCTTCATCTGTGCGCCGCACTCTGCCGCTTCACACGCGCTTGCTTCTTCACGCCCCCCGGGGACTCAGTTATCCCTCAGTTTTCGCTCTGCGGCCCCGCTTCACCCCCGGGCACGATGGCACCAGCCGCTCGCAGAAGCACGAAACGGCGGCTTAGTCATCCATCGACTCATCCGAGAGGAACCGCGAACCCGATGAACAACCGTCAGCGCAACCGCCGGGCAGCCCGTCTGCGCCAGTCCCCCGACTGGCCGCCGAGCCGCCGCCGGCGGGCGGCCGTCCGGACCGAGGACACCACCCCGGCGACCCCGCCCACCGAGGCGCCGGACACCTCGTCCTCCGAGACCGCCTGAGCGCAACAGTTCGTGGGTGCCCGTTCTGTACGGGCACCCACCAGCCTCACGAACTTCGTCACCGGCGAGGTCGCGGCCTGGCTGCCGCGCTTACATGCTCGTGGTCAAAGGCGGCGTTACCTGGTCGAGAAGACCACTACCGCATGCTCACGCATCAAAGTGAGGCTGGTGGGACTCATCTCCGCTTGACGCAGATATGAGGCGGTACGTCTCCACCACAGGACCCACCTCGTCCAGCATCTCGGTATCTCCAGCACCTCCGGACTCAGGTTTCTGCAGTCCGAAGAGATGACATTTCCTGATGTATACACCGCCCAGCAGCGTGTTCGCCTCGGTGAGGCGGCACTTCAACGATCCCCGGACCAGTGATGCGGTCTTCGTGCTCGTCCCCACGGACACCGATGAGGCTGATCCGGTCCGGTTGACCGCCGCCGAGACGCACGAAGCCTTGTACGGCCCCAGCTCCGACCCGCAGTTCGCCACCGCGGTCTGGAAGGAGGTCATCCGCACGGCGCAGAGCGACCTGACTCCAGACAGCACGGGGAAACTCCTGGCGATCTGGCTGGCCCTGCCCCGGTTGGCCGGGACGGTCCACCGGGTCTGCACGCGCCTGCGGGCCGACCGGTCGGACGTGGAGGCCGAGATGGTCCTGGCTCTCCTGGAGAAGTTGGCGGATCGGGACGGCGCGAGCTGCCTCACCGACTCCTCCCTGCTGCACGCGGCGCGCGCCAGGGCGTGGCATCTCGCCCGGGAAGGGCTGCGGGAGCTTCCCTCCACCCAGATCGAACGCATCACTGAGGAGCACGCTCTCACTGCGTCCGGCGAGGAGGCGGACGCTCCGGCGACGGAGAGCCTGGACGTACGAGTCGACCGTCCGGACGGCCCGGACGGGCTGTGTGCACCGCTGCGTTTTCGGGTGCGCCCGGAGCATCTGCGCCGACAGGGAATCTTCATTGACACCGACGACGGGTCGCAGGACCGTTCGGCGGGTCACAGTCCCAGGAAGAGGCGACGGCCCGGGCGCCGCCCGGACACCCGGCCGGTCCGCCCTGCGGGGAGGCGAGGGTGAAGGACCCGGCAGAGGGCCGCCTCAGTTTCACGGAGATGTTCGACCTGCCCGTCGCAGTGGACCTGCGCACGGCGGCCCGAGCGCTCGGAATCGGCTCAACGACCGCGTACCGGCTGATTCGCGAGCACGAGTTCCCCTGCCCCGTCCTCCGCATCGGACGTAGGTACAGGATTCCGACCAACGAGCTGATGCGCGCCCTGGGGATCGAGGACCGCCCGCTGTACAGCGTGGACCCGGAAGAGGACACGGACGATCCGAACGTCGGCTTCTGACAGTAATCACCGTGCGGCTCCGTGGCACCGACCACGGAGCCGCACGGCCCTGCCTCCTACGACGGGCCGTTCGCCGCCGACGTGCGCCGCACGGTTCTCCACGGCTGCTCGGCAATCGGGGAAACGAAGGGATACCCTCCTTCTCCGCCAAGCGGTTCGGCGGCCGACAGCCCGCGCGCGTCGGCCAGTTCGTGAACCCGCCGGCGATCACCGACCCGAGCTACGGCAAGCACGTCCGTCAGTCCCGAACCTGCCGGCAAGCCGTCGACGCACGCTTCGGCGCCTGCGTCATAATGGCCGCGCCCAGCCGGGGGGGCGGATCTGAACGGCCCGGCGACCCAGCCCTACGCACCGCTCGCCACGACCGCCCTTGAGGGGATGACCCCGAAGGTCCTCGTCGTCGTGGGCACGAAGGACTGGCACCTACCCAATCTTCTCCGACCGGCAGGACTGGAGGGAAGTGACGTCTACACGGCGTCTCCCACACCGAAGACCAGGGTTGGACAACTTCGACGACGCGGAGCACGGAGTGGGCGGCATCCCGGCCTTCGACGCTGCCGCGGCCACCGACGAGAACCCCGACCGCGTCACCGTCACACGAGCCCTCGCCCGGGCGCACCTGCGCGCCCGAGTTGTGCCCGCAGGAATCGAACTGCTACCGGGCCACCGCGGTCCGCGCATCAGCTCCCACTGCTCCCGGTCCCGTTTCGTGAAGCCATCGGACGTGACGTCATGCCCCGGCGCCTTCAGTTCAAGGAAGCGGTGGTGCGCCCCGATTGTCTCCACCGCGTAGTCAGGTCACACCCGGGCCTCGGGCAAGGGGCACTCAGGATGAAGGCCAGGACTCAGCTTCCAGTGCGCCCCGAATGTTTCCACCAGCTTCGCCACCGGCAGGCTGATGGACGCCTCCGTGTCGCTGACCCGCAGACGCTCCCTGCACTCGGATCCAAAGTCCGCCACGAAAGCCCGTATCCATTCCTTCGGCGCCTTGTCTCCCCTCCAAGCTGTGGACGTGGACAGTGGATACCGCAGACACAGCTTGTTGGAGGCGAAAGGCCTGGCTCAGTGCGCACGGAGGGCGCGCGAGGGGCACGGACAACGCGTTCCGTGACCGCTGGAAAAGCAGGAGCGGGTATTAGTTGGGAAGAGACCGCCGTAGCCAACGCGGACTTTGCCTGCCACCCAAACGGGAGGGCGCGTGGGACGCCGTTTTCGCGCCGAGCGGACCCGCTGCCCCATCTCGCGGAAGCAGACGAATCCACCCGCTGAACGAACGGGTCAGTCCCCCGGCGGACTGCCAGAAGCCAGCACCGCTCCCAGAACCTCATTCCGCCCCGTGCCCACGACGTCTAACGTCAGGAAACGGGGAACCAGGCCGACAGACGCTTGGCAATAGCCGGTACATCGACGTTGTCCTGCGCGACTTCCTCGACGAACGAGCCGGCCACGGACACAGGTGGCGGGACGGTACTGGCGCTGACGCCGTTGAACCGCAGGAAGACACGCATCGCGAGCCAGGCGGTGCGCTTGTTGGCGTCGATCAGCGCATGGTTGCGGGCGACCGAGTGCAGCAGTGCAGCAGTGCAGCAGTGCCGCCGTCTTCTCGTACAGCGTGGGATACAGCTCGGCCCCGAACACGTTCGTCCGGGGCCGCTCGATCGCCGACACCACAAGGCCCATGTCACGCACACTGTGCTCGGTACCGTTGACCGTGCGGGCGACAACCAGAATCTCGTCGACCTGCGAATAGCGCAGGTCCGTCACTTCAGGTAGTCCAAGATCTCCGCCTCGCTGTTCATCAGCTCGGCGAGCACATCATCGACCTTCAGCTCGGCCCGGTCCTGAGCGTCACGGATGGCCTCAATGGCAAGTTCCTGCTTGCTGCGGCCCTCCCGACGAGCCCGCTCGGTGAGCTTCGCGTCAAGGTCGTCGGGGAGCCGAAGCGTCATCGCCATGCAGGAATGAAACCGGACTGGCATCTGAGCGGCAAGGTGATACCAGCCACTCGAGACCTCGGACCACGACGCCGTCTTTCGTGGCCCGGTCGGGTCGCGGTCTCGGGTCCGAGGTGCGTGCGACGAGGTAGCAGCACGCGCTGCCGCTGGTGAGGTGCAGTCGGCACCCCGAACCGGAACCCTTGCTCCGCGCCGACAGCCCCGGTCTGCGGCCCACGGCCGGAGAAGTCTGAGGTTGAGGTTTCCGATATCCGAGCGTCAAAAATTCTGCATTGCGCATCGCCATATCGCCGCGAGGCCCACGTCGGCCCTTGGACCTGCAGCTCAGGGCGTTCTGCACAAGCGGACCTCAGTCGACGCAGTCCGCGAGCGAAAACAGGTCGAGCTGACTACCTGAAATGCAAAATGTCAGCTCAGCGCCCCTTCTCGGCAGGCTCCAGAATCGCCACGCACTCCACGTGATGCGTCATCGGAAGCATGTGCGATTTCATGTCGGTGAAGAAACCGCAGGTCAGGAGGTTCCTCTGGCCTTTGAGCGGTGGATTTTCGGGGCGTGAGCGTCAAATGAGCGTCACGCATAGCCTCTTCGGCGGTTGCTCGACGGCCAAGGCCGTTGGTGGGTGCCGAACGCCAGTATCACGGCCGCGGAGCGCTGTGACCGCGGCCAGTACGTCACACCCCCAGCCATGGCGAGGCGGCCGGCGTCTCCGTTACACAGCAACGACCAAGGGGGTCTCCAGTCGCTGCCAGGCGTCGAGGACGGCTTTGTGCGCGTCCGGCTGAAGGTGTGCGTAGCGCTGTGTGGTCTGGAAGCTCTCGTGGCCCAGGAGGTGCTGAACCTCGTAGAGCAACACCCCTTTCTGCACAAGCCACGAAGCACACGTGTGACGCATGGAGTGCGGCGGGTAGTGCGGAACGAGTAGTTGCCGTCCGTCCATGTCTTCGAAGGTGGCACTGCCGACGGCCGGCCACCAGGTGTGGGTTCGCCAGTTGCCGCCGTCGAGACGACGCCCAGCACGTCCTTTGGTCAGAGTGGTGAAGACCAGCTCACCCGGGTCGAGCAGGTGAATGTGGCGCTCCAGCGCCTCCAGACCGTTCGGCGGGAGCGGAACCTCCCGACGGCTCTTGCAACTCTTCGGGTACGCCTTGATGCCGCTCTTGGTGTTGACCTCCACCACGAACAGGCGGGAGCGGCGCAGGTCGATCCGATGTCGGTGCAGCCCTGAAAGCTCGCCCCACCGAAGACCCGTATAGAAGCCGATCAGACACATGGCCCGCCAGGCGAGGGGGAGCTCGTCAAGGATGCTCTGCGCCTGATCGAGCGTGAACCACTGCGGCGGCTTGGCCGCGATCTCCGGCAGGCTGATGTTGCGGCACGGGCTCACCGCAATCACCTCTTCGTTGACGGCCGAGCACATGATCGACAACGTCAGACTGTAGGCCCGCCTGATGGTTGCGGCTCCTGCATCCTTCTCAATCAAGGCCCGGACCCAGCTCTGAATGCCCATGCGGGTGATGGCCCGCATCTCCCAGTCCGCCCAGTAGGGCAAGACATGGTTTCTAATGCTGCCCGCATTGCCCCGCAGGGTGTCCGGCTCGGCAACACGTGCGCCCCACCACCGCTCATGCCACGCAGAGAAGGGCATCGCGCCGGACCGCGGATCCCGCACACCTCCGCGAGTGAAACCGGTCTCCACCTCCAGGCCCCAGGCTCGCGCCTGCGCCTTGAGGGGGAACGATTCACTGAATCGCTCCCCCTTCCGGTTCCGGACGGTCGCCTGCCACTTGCCAGACGCCAGCTTGCGCAGATACAGATCCACTCCCACCTTCGAGCGCTACGAAGCAGGCGCATCCTCCGGGAACCCATCCGGACAAGGCTTCGGCACAGCGGCATCATTCCCACCCGCCCCACAGGGCAAGCCAGTTCAGATATCACCCGACCATGTGGTATTCAGGTGTTCCGCATTGATCGCGGGCACATCACGCGTTCCGCCGTATGCCAGCGCCGGATGTCACTGACGCACTGAGTGCCTACAGGTGGCCATGTTGTCGAGGCAGACGGCGCACCACAGCTCTTGTCGACATCTCGCACAGCCTCGGCGTGAGGCTTCGACCGACGTGAGCGCCTTCCGGACGATGGCTGATCCATGCCCTGGCTGCGAGCACCAACGGCTGCTGCACTGGAAGACACGAGTCAGCAGTAGGCCGATTCGGGGGAGGCGGCAGGATGGGTACGTCTACGCGTTGGAAAGGTCCACGCTGGCCCGGGGTAACCACAAAGCTCTCCCGCTGGGATCCCGACCAATCTGACCCGGTGGTCATGGCTGCGTCCGCGATCGGTGCTCTGCAGAACGCCTGCCGTGCGGATAGGGACGCGTTTGGGCTGCGGGAGGCAGCCACCGCCGCCGGGCTGCGTCTCACCGACACTCTGCGAGTGCTTGCGGAGGACGGACCCGTCGGCCTGCACCGGCGTCCGCCGGAAGCGCGGGTCGGCAAGCAGCCCCAAGACAGAGGTCAGGTCTCGTACGAAGATGGAATCTCGAGCCGGAATGAGGCCCCGGCAGATCGCTGGGAGGGTACGGAGGGGCCTCAGTGGCCCGATCCTGCCGATGCCTTCGTAGGGGAGTTCACCGAACGGGTCGCGGGCGACGGCACTACCGTGGTGGATGCGGCCCTGCGCCGCGCGGCCGTGGCCTCGGCCCGGCGGATCCTCGAACAGCCCGGAATGCGCGAGGCGCTGGGCGCCCCCTCCGGTCCCTACTCGACTGTGCCGGGTGGCAGCGGACTGACGGGCGACCTACTTTGCCTCCTCTACCGGTGGTTCTTCGCCGACCTGGTCTCGGAATTCCTGCGCGCGGTGATCGCCGAACAGATCGACCTGATGGTTCCGGGCCTGTCGTCTGTTGCGCCTGAGGGAGGGATACCGGACAAGGTCACCGACCTGGTCCTCTCTCTCGTCCCCAATCCCTGTGAGGAAGCCACTGAAACCGGTGTAGAGGAAGGGCCAGCTGGCCTGGTGCCGAGCGGCGAACTGTCGCCCGGAGGGACCACCGGGGCCACCGGCGATCCTCCTGTCATCGCTCCACCCCTGCTCGCAGTGGCCCGGCTCCTCGTTCCCGACACCGTAGGCAAGGTTCTCGGTCTGGCCTCCGCCACATCCAGTACCGACGAGACTGCCGCCGCCACCGCGATCGACGAGGAGCCTCCGGTATGACGCTGGCACGACCTCAGCGCTCCTTCTGGTGGCTCGACCCGAGCTACGAGCAGCCACCCGACCCCGCTTGGCACCCGATCGGCACAGCCGGTTTCCAGGAAACCGAAGGAAGGATCACCGGCCATCACTCCCTACGCGGACCAGCCCCTGCCTGGGCTGACGACCTGCTGCGACTGTCCCGAGCCGTCTTCCTGGCGGACAAACTGGCATCCCGCGAGGCGACGGAGGACCGCTGGACCCGCCGGTTACGCCTCTCGGTGCCCGTCTCAGACCCAGATCGCTGGGCTGCGGCAACAGACGGGCCGTTGTCGCCCCTGCTGCGCACCCTGACCGGTGACCTGTGGGAGATCTCTCTGCGCCCGCTGCGCTCCGCGCCTCGACAGGAGCCCTTCCCAGTGGACGAAGAGTGGTGCGCCCGAGAGGTCGCCCTCTTCTCCGGCGGTCTGGACTCCCTCAGCTGGGCCGCTCGGCGCGCGGCTCAAACCGGTGCCGACGACGGCGTTCTCCTGCTTGTGTCGTTCTCGGAGAAGAAGGTTGAGCACGTACTGAGAAACGTGTCCGCAGGCGTCGAGGCTCTCGCCCGACAGTCAGGGCGTGAACTGCGCCGGCTAACCCTCGCCCAGACCAATAGCAGCGTGCACGGGAAAGTGGCCGAGCGTTCCTCCCGCCCCCGGGGCCTGCTCTACGCGGCCACCGCCGTCCGGGCAGCAGCCGCAAACCGAGTTGACGCGGTCCAGGTTCCGGAGAACGGCCAGCTTGCCCTCAACCCACCCCTGAGCGCCGCCCGTTCCGCCGCTCTCTCCACCAGGTCGGTGCACCCGCGTACCCTGTACCTGCTCAATGAAGTCATCCGTACGGTCGGCGGCTCCGTCACAGTTGAGAACCCCCTCGCGCACCTCACCAAGGGCGAAGTGTGCCGCGCGGCTGTCCGCGCGGGGCTCCCCCTGACCGTCATGGCACAGAGCATGAGCTGCGGAGCTCCACCCCGTCAGCGCCGACCGGTGCCGTACGTCAACTGCGGCGTTTGCTTCCCCTGTCTGGTCCGCCGCTCAGGGCTGCTGGCCGGCACCGGCACCGACCCCACCCCGTACGAAACAACCCCCCGGCACCCTGGGCTCAGCTCCGAACGCTCCGAGCACTGGCACGCCCTCCGTAACTGGTTGGGCCGCGACTACACCGTCTTCGACCTGATCAGCGACGTGCCGCTACCGCCGGGCATATCGGCAGGCCACTGGCTCCAGGTCATCGAAAGCGGCCGGGAAGAGCTGCGTGCGATGGTCCGGTGGGTGGAGTACGAGTCGTCTGGGGCTCTATGAGCGGCTTACACCCAAACGGTCACCGATCGTCCCCGCGTCCGGTTTGCTGACACCGACTCTTCGCGAGCTCTCGTACGAGAACGAACCCATGCCCCGTTGTCGCAGGCTCCGGTGGAGGCAGTGCCATTCCGGGCACCGGCGGCAGGTGTTCTCCGCACGGGCCAGTGACCTGCACACAAATGGCGTATAGGCGGACTCGAAGTCCGATCCAGAAGTCGCAGATGAGCGTATCTGGCTGCCTGGTAGGGCAAGGAACCGCCGTTTGATATTCCGTGGCGATGCAAGACGGCAGTACGCCTCCGGACCCGTCATAACTGCGTCCCCCGTCCGAGATGCTCTGGAGATCATGTTCACCGGGCACGAGAGGTACTGCCGGAAACGCTGATGAGAAGTAGCGCTGATGAGAAGTTTGGCCACCGTCCGGTCCGGCGCGATACCAACCAGCTAACGGAAGGTAGGTCTGCGTAGCGCGGATGCGCGAGAAAGATTCCGGTACTCAGCAGGCCAGTACCAGTGCGAAGGAGTTGAGTGCACGATTACGTTGCTGACATCGGCCCAGGCTCGTATTGTCAACGATCGATGTAGAGGAATCGCAAATAGGATCCGAGCGACAACCCGCGCTGTTGAAGCCTGGCCGCGTCATCTGCGTCGCTCAACGCCGCGTGGAGCACACTGTTCTGCTGGAGCGCCGTCGCGCGCCGACCGAACTCCTGACGCTGCTGCCGGGCTCGATCACCTGCAAGGGAGTTCTCGCGGTTGAGCCGGCCCAGCCCCTCCTCCCTCTGCTTCCGCGCCTTCACACGCAGCGCCTCTGTCTCCGTCTCCACGCCCTTGCGCCAATCAACGAGCTGAGCCCTGCGGCGGGCGATGTCCTCCTCGATCGGCTGACGCTCCGATTTACCGAGGGAGGTCGGTTGCCGTGCTTCCACGGAAGCAACCACACGCTTTCGCCAGATATCAAGAGCAATTGCCTTGGCTTCGCCGATGCCGTTGACGTCGACGACACGACCGCTACTCAGCACGAGGACCGCACCCGTGCTGTTGTAGTGCGTGTTCTGCACGGGTCGGTAGCCCTTGAAGTCCGCCGCGGTCCGGATACCCACCGCCGCCAGACGCGCGGCGAGCTTCGGCCCGATGCCCGGAGGCGGAGACTGAGCGATCAGCTGTCGGCCGAGCTGGTCCCGCACATACGTTGCCTGTTTGTTGGCGAGCGCCTGGGCCAGGCCCTCTCGAAGCGCTTCCGCAAGGCCGTCAATCTGCCTGTCGATGTCGCGCTCCTTGCGGACCTTGCGCTTTTCGGCTTCCTTGAGGTCGGCGTGGTAGTTCGCGGTGAGTTTGTCCTGGGCCTTGGGCAGAGCAGAGGCCCGCTTGGCTTCCGCCGCGTCGAACTTCGCCCGCTCCTTGTGCAGTTTCTCCGCTGCTTTGACCGGGTCATCTAGCCGCGCAAGTTCATCTGCCAACTTGCTCAGCGTGGCCCGTAGCTGTGTCCTCTCGACACGGCGGCTCCGGGCAAACAAGGCGAACGCCACGGCAACGAACCCAGGTACCCCCGCTTCGACCGGCGACACCGAAAATCCCGCGACGCACATGACGACGGTCGCGATCATCATGAGAGGACAGAGGACAGAGGACGGCCGCGGCAACATCCAGCAGCGTCCGGGTGTGGAATCCGTCCGGAGCAGCCTCTGAGGGTTGGGGAGGCGTCGGCACGACTTCCGGAGAGACGTGTCCAGTCATCATCCAACCCGGCAGTCCGCCTCCAGCAGGGGACGCAGAAGGACTGCCCGTAGCGGTTGGCGCCGAGGTCGTCGTGGTGGCGCGTTGCTTCGGCACGGCCAGAGTGAGTGGAGGCAGGACATCCAACGGTTGGGCAGCCAAGGACCGCAGCTGGTCGGCGAGTCCACTCACCGTCCGATCAGGATGGGTCAGCAGCGTCTGCAGTCTCATCGAGCCACCAGGACTCTTGAAGTCGTCCTCGGTGAGCAGCAGGAACTCTCCGCTCGGCTCGTGAAGGCGACCCCACAGGGCGGGGTCGGAAGCGATCGCTTTGAGCGACAGAAAGATTACCCATGCGGAGAACCGGTCGAGCTCCGCCCCGAAGTCATCGTTCCCCCGCATGGGTGACTGGTAATTGCGGTGTCCCCGTTCGGTGCCACTCATGCCGGCCAGTTCCGGGACGTACATGCCGTCGTAGTCGACCAGACGCAGCGTGTCATCGCTCGCGACGAGCAGATTGCCGTGCTGCAGGTCTCCGTGAGCTATCTCGAGAAGATCGAGATCACGGGTCAGTGCTTCGAATCGGTCAGCCAGACGATCGACAGCCGATGGGCGGGCATGGTTGTCGTCGAGCCACGAGGACAACGTGACGGCTTCAGCCCATTCCATCTTCAGTACCGGATAACGATCCGGCCCCACGCTGATGGCGTCGGCAAGGTACTCGAATCCGAGATTCCACGGCTGCGACAGCTCCCTCGGGTCCAGGCGGGCGAGCCGCGCGCTGATGGCCTGATAGCGGCGTTCCTGGTCCGGGACATTCCGAGTGAAGCACTTGATTGCATACCGTTTGCCGGATTCGACCGAGGTCACCGAGAAGACGCTCGCGAAGGCGCCCGAGATGGCACGAGGTAGTCCGAGTTTGGTGAGCTCCGGCCGTGCACCTACGAGTTCGGGATGCTGGAAGCACAGCTGTGTGTGCTGCAGCGCCTCTGCGTACTCGGCACCGCTCGGAAACTGCCGCTGCGGACCAGTGACCGGACCTGCGTTCATCGCCCCTCGAAATCGATCCGTACGAGCGCCACGTCGTCGTTGCGCAATTGTCCACGGTCCCGCAGTCCGTTCAGCCACTGGTTGAACCCGTCCAGATCCTCGGGACCCGCGAACTCCAGCAGCTGCTTCACAGCGTCTTCCTGGTCTTGAGCGGCCATAAGCCACGCGGCGAGTGCGTCCGTCATCAGCAGCAACCTGTCACCGGGCCCGCACCGGCCTTCGGTGAAGCGCGAGCGGCGGGCCAGCAACGCCACATCGTGGTTACGGCTGCCGAAGAGGTCGGGGGTCGTACCGAACTCCTCGACGGACTCCACCGGAAACGCCTGCGCCAGCCGGTCGTCGCGCAGATGGAACAGACAGCTGTCCCCCAGCGCGGCAGCACGCCATCGCCAGCTCGGTTCTGCCGATCTGGAGTGGGAATCGGCGTCCGGGTTGACGCGTACGGCGAGGAGGGTCGCGTAGGCACCCTCTGCGATCTTGGTGTGCTCGTACCACTTCAACGGGCGGCCTTCCTCATGACGCGCCTGTGTGTACTCTCCGAGCCAGGGCTCCCACTGTGACACTGTCTCCGAGGCGAACTCCTCGAAGGCGGTACCACCTGCCAGCAGGTCCGGCGACGCCAATGCGTGTGCGGCCACGGAACGGGAGAGCAGCCGGGCCCAGTCCTTAACCAGTGCGCTCTCCGTCGCCTCGTCGCAGACGCCCGCGGTGAGTGGCTCCCGAAGCATGTGGTCGTGCGGGCGTGCCGGCAGCACGGTGACGGCGTCTTCGCATTCCGCCTCCGTGCTGCCGTGCTTGGGAGCCACAAGGTGCGTGACGTACACGCATGAGGTGGGAGTCGTCACCGCAGTTCAGTGGCCCGGGTGCCGATGTCCAGGAACTGCACGACCGAGGTGATGTCCGCGTTATAGACGAAGCCTCGAGTGGTCTCGCTGACTCGCTGGCCTTGCGACGCAGCGTACGAGCGCATGTGACTGGGAAGTGGGCTCGACATCGCGAACAGTGTCTGGGCGTAGCTGTCGGGGAGGCCATCGGCCGTGTCGGGGAAGGCTGTGGGGGTCCCGCCCGCGGCCGACACGTGCAGGTTGAACAGCAGGGCCGCTCCGTCGGCGGTGGCGTGCGAGGTGATGGCCTCGGCTGCTGAAGTGGGGTCACCGTCGGTGGACTCGCCGTCCGTCAGGTTGATGACGATGGGCGGGAAGCTGGCCGGGTATCGCTCGGTCCATCCCGCGACGAGGCTCTCGGCGTACTGAAGGGCGCGGTTCATCGGGGTTCCACCATGGGCCAACGGATCCACCCACAGCGGAAAACTCACAGCGGTCTCCACCAGGCCGCCGGCGCCGTCGGACACCTTCTTGCTCCGCTCGTCGACCCGGGCCGGATTGTCCGCGACCTCGCTTTACCGACGCCTCACCGAGCGGCTGTCCACGCCCAGTTTCCCGCCCAGCGCGCTCCGTCCCGTGGTGGACGCCTGGTTCTACGCCCTCGAGGAGGATGCCCTCGCCTCTGGAGCGGACGAGGACAATCTGAGCGGTGCGGTCGAGCAGCTGCTGGCCGCCCGGCTGACCGAAGTGTCCCGGCACGCACCGTCATTCGCCGCGGCGCTGCGGGGATACCGGTCGGCGCTCGCCGAGGGCGACGAGCCGACGGCAGCCGCCGTTCTCTCCTGGCTCAGCGGCCAGCCCCATGTGGCAGCTTCTGCACGCCGGTCCGCCGGGGTTCGCGGCGATCTAGACCACTTCGGAGCCCTCGGCTTCCTGCAGGGGCTGCTCACCGTGCTACGGGACTCGGGGCACCGAGGCCTGTTCGTCGTACTGGACGAAGTGGAGACTCTGCAGCGAGTTCGATCGGATGCCCGTGACAAGGCGCTCAACGCGCTGCGACAGCTGATCGACGAGGTTCACTCCGGACGGTTCCCCGGTCTCTACCTGGTGATCACGGGAACGCCCGCCTTCTTCGACGGTCAGCAGGGCGTCCAGCGCCTGCCCCCGCTCGCGCAGCGCCTCGCGACGGACTTCACTACCGATCTCCGCTTCGACAACCCCCGGGCGGTGCAGCTCCGGCTGTCCGGGTTCACCCTGGAGTCGCTGACCGGGCTCGGAGTGACCATCCGGGATCTGTACGCATCGGGGGCCGACGCACCCGCCCGGATCACCTCGCTGGCCGATGACACGTACATCGCCGACCTCGCCCGCGCGGTGGGCGGAGCTCTCGGCGGCAAGGTCGGCGTTGCACCGCGTCTCTTCCTGAAGAAGCTGGTCGGCGATGTACTGGACCGCATCGACCAGTTCGCTGACTTCGACCCGCGCCTGCATTACCGCCTGACAGTGGGCAGTGGCGAACTCACCGACATCGAGCGAAATCTCGCCGGATCGTCGACGGCCGACGCCGTTGACCTGGAGTTGTGATGGCAGCGGCCGCGGATCCCGTCGACCGGCTCGATCCCGTCATCCTGCATCACGTGGTGAACACGCTCGGCTGGCCCGATCTGCGGCCCTTGCAACGGGCGGCGATCGCCCCGGTGATGGACGGTGAGGACACCGTCCTGCTGGCGCCCACCGCAGGCGGTAAAACGGAAGCAGCCTGTCTGCCCGTCCTGTCAGCCATGGCCGGCCAAGGCTGGAGCGGGACTTCGGTCCTCTATCTATGCCCTCTCAAGGCTCTCCTCAACAACCTGGTGACCCGTGTCGACGGGTACGCCCAGTGGCTTGGCCGAAGTGCAGCCCTGTGGCACGGAGACACCAAGGAATCCCAGCGCCAGCGCATCCGTACCGACAGACCCGACATCCTGCTGACGACACCCGAGTCGCTCGAAGCCATGCTGATCGGCGTGAAAACGGATCACGCACATCTGTTGGGCGAGGTACGCGCGGTCGTCGTCGATGAGGTCCATGCTTTCGCGGGCGACGACCGGGGCTGGCACCTCCTCGCAGTACTCGAACGCCTGCAGCGGATCACAGGGCGGCCGATTCAGCGCATCGGGCTGTCCGCGACCGTCGGGAATCCGCAGGAACTGCTGACCTGGCTCCAGGGAGCAGGAGCCGGCCGACGCCCCGGACGAGTCGTCTCTCCCGGACCCACGAGTGTCGCGACAGGCACCGTGCCGCCCACGGAAAACACCGCACGCCCGCCCGGTGACATCGAACTCGACTACGTGGGCTCGCTCTCCAATGCGGCCAAAGTCATCGCGGCTCTGCACAAGGGCGAGAAGCGGTTGGTCTTCTGCGATTCCCGCCGCCAGGTCGAGGAGCTCGGCGCCGCGCTGCGGGCTCGTGACGTCACGGTCTTCCTGTCGCACGCTTCGCTCTCCGCCGACGAACGGGCGCGCTCCGAGCAGGCATTCGCCGAGGCACGGGACTGCGTCATCGTCGCCACCTCGACCTTGGAACTCGGCATCGACGTCGGCGACCTGGACCGCGTCATCCAGATCGATGCGCCGGGCACCGTCGCATCGTTCCTCCAACGGGTCGGACGCACCGGGCGACGAACGGGCAGCTCGCGCAACTGCCTGTTCCTGACCACGCACAAAGACGCCCTGCTGCAGGCCGCCGGGCTGTTGCTCCTATGGAGCCGCAACTGGGTGGAGCCGGTCGTCCCGCCGCCCGAACCGCGTCACCTCGTAGCCCAACAACTGCTGGCCGTCACCCTGCAGGAACACAAGCTGGGCGACCAGCTCTGGCCCGAGCAGTGGAACGGCCTCGCCCCCTTCGACCGTTCGGCCACTCCCATCCTGCGGCACCTGACGGAGCAAGGCTTCCTGGACACCGACGACGGCATGCTCTTCATGGGTCCCGAGGCCGAGCACCGTTTCGGGCGGCGGCACTTCATCGAGTTGACGGCTTCCTTCACCGCACCGCCCCAGTTCACCGTCCTGTCGGGACGGACCGAGATCGGCAGTATGGACCCCTCCGTGCTCACCGAGGAACGCCCAGGGCCACGAAGGCTGTTGCTGGCCGGACGAAGTTGGCAGGTGACGTTCATCGACTGGAGCCGTAAACGAGCGTTCGTCGAACCGGTCGAAAGCGGCGGAGTCGCCAAGTGGTCGGGGGGTGCGCTCGTTGGCCTGTCGTATCCCCTGACTCGAGCCATGCGGGATGTCCTCCTGGGCGCCGAACCTCCTGTCTCCCTCACCCGGCGGGCAGATGTCTGCCTCCAGGAGTGGCGCGAGGAGGATGCACCCCAACTCGTCCACCCCGACGGAACGCTGGTGGCCCGACAAGGCAAGGACGTCCGCTGGTGGACATGGGCGGGATATCGCGCCAATGCGACGCTGGGCGCGACATTGGCCTCTGTCGCCGATCCGGTTCAACGTCCGTCTGACTGCTACCTCCGTCTACGAGAAGATCTGACCCCGGACGCCTGGAACAGTGCCATCGATGCCGCCAGGTCCGGGCCGGCACTTGTCCTGCCGGATGTCGACCAGCGTGCAGTGCGTGGGCTGAAATTCTCGGCAGCTCTCCCCCCGCGCCTGGCGGTAGCCACGCTCGCAGTGAGGCTCTCTGACTTCGACGGCGCACAGGCCGTCCTGTCGCAAGACGTACGCCCCTAATCCAGCCGGCTGCTCTGAGCGGCTGCGACCGGTAGCCGACGCAGAGCGCGGTGCGCCGAACCCTGCGGTCGAAGAACGGTCGAGCTCCCCTGCCATCGGGTCTGCCCCACGATCCCGAGACATCCGAAGCGAGGCCCGGAAACAGGGCAGGTCGCCCCGTTCCGGATCCGACCCTCAACGTGCGGCGACTGGGGTGCGCTCGCTGTGTGCCTTGCCCCACCCAGACAGGCCATCAGAACGAGCGTCGCTCCAGCGTCAGAACTTCCAGGGCACCCCTTCCGCAGACCAGGCAACAATCTGCCTCCCCACCGGAAAAGCCCAGGCCAGAGCCATAGGGCGAAGCCATCACGTCTCGAACTGTTTCACTTCAAAAATAAGGTCGGTCGACCCGGCCGAGATCTCCGAGATCTCGAAGAAACCGCAGCTCAGACGCCCTTTGTGGCCGGTTCAAGAATTGCCACACACTCTACGTGCGAGGTCATCGGAAACAGATCGAACACCCGCAGCGTCCGCACCTTGTAACCGCCCTCGGCGAAGTACGCCAGGTCGCGGGCCAGGGCGGCCGGGTCGCAGGCGACGTAGGCGATCCTCCTCGCCCCCAGCGTCGAGAGGTGCTTCACCGTCTGCTTGCCGGCGCCCGCGCGGGGCGGGTCCAGGACGATCAGGTCGGTTTCGGTGATGCCCGTGCGCGGGAGGACCGATTCGACCTTGCCCTGTTCGATGCGGACGTTCGGCATCGAGGCGAGGTTGTGGCGGGCGTCCTCCACCGCGCGCTTGCCCGATTCGATGCCCAGGACCGCGCCCTGGTCGCCGACGCGTTCGGCGACCGAGCCCGCGAAGAGGCCCACGCCGCAGTAGAGGTCGAGGGCGGTCTCGCCCTTGCGGGGCATCAGGCCCTGCATGACCGCGCGCATCAGGGTGTCGGCGGCCTGCGGGTGGATCTGCCAGAAGCCGCCCATGCCGACGCGGTAGGTGCGGCCGTCGGCGCGCTCGCGGACGAAGGCGCGGCCGTGGACCTTGTGGACGCTGCCGTCCTTCTCGTGGACGCGGAGCACCGAGACCGGCTTGTCGAGTTCGACGAGGGGGAGGCGGCCGCCGGGGGCGGGGGTGAGGATCACCTGGCGGTCGTTCGAGCCGGTGGCGGCGACGGCCTCGACGGAGGCCATGCCGGGCCACTGCCGCTTCTCGATGCCGAGTTCGGAGACCCCGGCGGAAGCGATCATGCAGTGGTCCACCGGCTGGATGTCGTGGGAGCGGTGCTTGCGCAGGCCGGCCGTTCCCTCGGCGTCGATCGCGTACTGGACGCGGGTGCGCCACTGCGGGACCTCGCCGGCCGGCAGCTTGTCGCCCTCGGCGGGCATGACCGTGCCGTCCCAGCCCGCGTCCTCGGGGGTGAGGCCCGCGAGGCGCAGGAGCTGCTCGGCGACGACGTCGCCCTTCAGGCGGCGCTGGGCGCCCGGCTTGGCGTGCTGCCAGTCGCAGCCGCCGCACTTGCCGGGGCCGGAGAAGGGGCAGGGGGCCTCGATGCGGTCCTTGGACGGGTCGAGGACCGTCACGGCGTCGGCGCGCAGGAAGCGGGCGCCCTCCTCGCCGTCGGTGACGCGGGCGATCACCTTCTCGCCGGGGAGGGTGTGGCGTACGAAGAGGACCTGGCCCTCCGCGGTGCGGGCGATGCAGTGGCCGCCGTGCGCGACGGGGCCGATCTCGACCTCGTACTCCGTACCGACGAGGGAGGCGCGGGGAGTCTGCGTCGGGGCGTCGGCGCCCTTTGATGCCTTGGATTCGGACTGCATGGCGGGGTGGCTCCAGAGGATCAAAGGGGTGGGACGCGGGCCGGTTACGGAAAGCGGCCGGACAACAGCCCACCAGTCTACGTGGGTGCCGTCCGGCCGCACGACCAAGGCGGACCTCAGTACGGGGAGCGGGTTCAGCTCTTGCTGGATTCCCTGGGGCGCCGGTCCACCGGCCCGCGGCGCACCGCGCCCGGCGCGTTCCAGTTCGCCCGCTTCTTGGCGCGCCGCTTGGCCGCCTCGGAGGATTCGAGCTGGTAGGGGACGGAGGTCACCATGACGCCGGGGGTGAAGAGCAGGCGGCCCTTCAGGCGCAGGGCGGACTGGTTGTGGAGCAGGTGCTCGTACCAGTGGCCGACGACGTACTCCGGGATGTAGACGGAGACCACGTCGCGCGGGCTCTCCCGGCGCAGGCCCTTCACGTACTCGATGATCGGGCGCGTGATCTCGCGGTACGGGGAGTCGAGGATCTTGAGCGGGACGTTGATGTTGCGGCGTTCCCACTCCTCGCGCAGGGCCTTCGTCTCCGCCGGATCCACGCTGATGGACAGGGCTTCCAGGCGGTCGCTGCGCATGAGCTTGGCGTAGGCGAGGGCGCGCAGAGTCGGCTTGTGGACCTTGGAGACCAGGACGATGGAGTGGACGCGGGAGGGGCGCAGGCTGTCGTCGGAGGGGCCGTCGGCGGCGGCGATCTCCTCGGCGACCCGGTCGTAGTGCTTGCGGATCGCGGTCATCGTTCCGTAGAAGATCACCATGCCGAGCAGGGCGACCCAGGCGCCGTGGGTGAACTTGGTGGCGAGGACGACGACCAGGACCAGGCCCGTGAAGGACGCGCCGAAGGCGTTGATCGCGCGGGAGCGGATCATGCGGCGGCGCTCGGCGGGCTTGCGCTCCGTCTTCAGGTGGCGGTTCCAGTGCCGGACCATGCCGACCTGGCTCAGCGTGAAGGAGACGAAGACGCCGACGATGTAGAGCTGGATCAGCTTCGTGGAGTCCGCGCCGTAGATCACGACCAGGAGGATCGCCGCGCCCGCGAGGAGCACGATGCCGTTGGAGAACGCGAGGCGGTCGCCGCGGGTGTGGAGCTGGCGGGGCAGCCAGCGGTCC
The DNA here is from genome assembly GCF_044751045.1 of Streptomyces sp. NPDC088745. Classification (NCBI taxonomy): domain Bacteria; kingdom Bacillati; phylum Actinomycetota; class Actinomycetes; order Kitasatosporales; family Streptomycetaceae; genus Streptomyces; species Streptomyces sp. NPDC088745. The sequence continues at coordinate 167,996 of NZ_JBIVLB010000004.1, read as the reverse complement.
TGGGCGAGGATCGAGCCGAGGAGCGGGAAGCCGTTGTACGCCGTGTTGGCGGCCAGGAAGAGGACCAGCGCGGTGGCGGCGGCCAGCAGGACGAAGAAGAAGGTGCCCTGCCCGAAGACCGCGGCGGCGACCTGGGAGATCACCGGGTTCTGGACGTAGGAGTCGCCGACCGGAACGCCGTCGCGCACCAGGTCCACGGCCGGGTTCTCGGCCATGCGGACGCCGGATTCCATGGCGAGCGCGATGATGCCGCAGAACATGACGACAGCCAGGCCGCCCATCAGGGCGAGCGTGGTAGCGGCGTTCTTCGACTTGGGCTTGCGAAAGGCGGGGACGCCGTTGGAGATCGCCTCGACGCCGGTGAGGGCGGCGCAGCCGGAGGAGAAGGCGCGCAGGAGGAGGAAGACCAGGGCGAAGCCGGCCAGGCCCGGGTGTTCGGGCTTGATCTGGAGGTCGGCGGTGGGGGCGTTCAGGTCGTCGCCGGTGACGGCGCGGTAGGCGCCCCAGGCCAGCATGATGAAGACGCCGACCACGAAGACGTACGTCGGGATCGCGAAGAGCTTCCCGGACTCCTTCATCCCGCGCAGGTTGAGCACGGTCAGCAGGACGATGACCGCGACCGCGCAGAGCACCTTGTGCTCGACGACGAACGGGACGGCCGAGCCGAGGTTCTCGATGCCCGAGGAGATCGACACCGCGACGGTCAGCACGTAGTCGACCAGCAGCGCGCTGGCGACGGTCAGGCCGGCCTTGGGGCCGAGGTTGGTGTTGGCGACCTCGTAGTCGCCGCCGCCGCTCGGGTACGCGTGGACGTTCTGCCGGTAGGAGGCGACGACCGTGAACATCAGGACGACGACCGCGAGTGCGATCCACGGGCTGAAGTGGTACGCCGAGACACCCGCGATGGAGAGCACGAGCAGGACTTCCCCGGGCGCGTAGGCCACGGAGGAGAGGGGGTCTGAGGCGAAGACGGGAAGTGCGATGCGCTTGGGGAGGAGCGTTTCTCCCAGCTTGTCGCTGCGCAGGGCCCGGCCGATCAGGATCCGTTTGGGCACGTCGGTCAGTTTGGACACGTCGAGGATCGTAAGGGGTCGAACGGACGTGGCCCACCCGCCATCGCCGGGCCCCCCGGAATCTCCCAAAGCTCCTTTACCGGACCTTGAACATCGGCGACCCGGCTCTGACCGGGGGTCCCCGCGGCACACCGCGCGTGTGTAGCTTTGGCGGCTGTCTGCGACTCTTGTGAGCCGGACGAAAAACACACGAAACAATTGATGGACTCTTAACGGGCGGAAGGACGGACGTGCACGTCGTCATCATGGGCTGCGGGCGAGTGGGAGCCGCTCTCGCGCAGACTCTGGAGCAGCAGGGGCACACGGTCGCCGTGATCGACCAGGACCCCACGGCCTTCCGCCGTCTGGGTTCCGGGTTCGGCGGCCGCCGGGTCACCGGGGTCGGTTTCGACCAGGACACCCTCCGCGAGGCGGGCATCGAGGACGCCGGCGCGTTCGCGGCCGTCAGCAGCGGCGACAACTCGAACATCATCGCGGCGCGGGTCGCCCGCGAGATGTTCGCCATCGAGAACGTCGCGGCCCGCATCTACGACCCGCGCCGGGCCGAGGTCTACCAGCGGCTGGGCATCCCGACGGTCGCCACGGTCCGGTGGACCGCCGACCAGATGCTGCGCAGGCTGCTGCCCTCGGGCGCGGAGCCGCTGTGGCGGGACCCGAGCGGCGGTGTGCAGCTCGCCGAGGTGCACACCTCCCCCGCCTGGATCGGGCACAAGATCAGCAAGTTGCAGGAGGAGACCGGCGTGCGCGTCGCGTTCCTCACCCGGCTGGGCGAAGCGGTGCTGCCGACTTCCCAGACGGTGTTGCAGGAGGGCGACCTCGTGCACGTGATGATGCGCACGGACGAGATCGAGAAGGTCGAGGCGGCCTGCTCGCTCGGCCCCGAGGAAGGTCACTGATGAGGGTCGCGATTGCCGGGGCCGGCGCGGTGGGGCGTTCCATCGCGGGCGAGCTGCTGGAGAACGGGCACGAGGTGCTGCTCGTCGACAAGGCGCCCACCGCCATCTCGGTGGAGCGGGTGCCGATGGCGGAGTGGCTGCTGGCCGACGCCTGTGAGATCACCTCACTGGACGAGGCGGCGCTCCAGCGCTGCAACGTCGTCATCGCGGCGACCGGCGACGACAAGGTCAACCTGGTCGTCTCCCTGCTCGCCAAGACCGAGTACGGGGTGCCGCGGGTGGTGGCCCGGGTGAACAACCCGAAGAACGAGTGGCTGTTCAACGAGTCCTGGGGCGTGGACGTGGCCGTGTCCACGCCCCGTCTGATGTCGGCCCTGGTCGAGGAGGCGGTGAGCGTCGGCGATCTCGTACGGCTGATGCGCTTCAGCCACGGCGACGCCAACCTGGTCGAGCTGACGCTGCCGCCGGAGTCGGCGCTGGCGGGCACCCAGATCTCCGAGGTGGAGTGGCCGGTGGACACCTCGCTGGTGACGATCATCCGCGGCACGCGGGTGCTCACGCCGACGCCGGAGGAGACCCTGGAGCCGGGTGACGAGCTGCTCTTCGTGGCGGCCCAGGCACGCGAGGAGCAGTTGGAGGACCTGCTCTCGGTGCGCCGGGAGGGCGCGCCGAAGGGCTGAGGGCCGGTCGTACCCGGCGCTCTTCGCGTCCAGGGCGCGACCGAGGGGCCGGGGGCCGGTCCCGTACGTCGCGTTCTCGGCGTACGCCGAAGGGGGCGCCCCGCACCCACCGGTGCGGGGCGCCCCCTTCGGGGTGTCCCGGGGCCTCAGGCCTCGCGGCGCTGGGTCGTGGCGGCCGCCTTCCGGGCCTCCTCGGCCTTCTCCTCGGCCTCCATCTCCGCGAACACGTCGATGGGCGCCGGGGCCTTCGCCAGGAAGATCCAGGTCAGCCAGACCGCCAGCAGGAACGGCGGGATCTTCAGCGCGATGGCCACCCAGCCGAACTTGGTGGTGTCGGCCCACCAGTACAGCGGGAAGAGGATCGCGCACTTGGTGAGCAGGATGACGCCCCAGGCGTAACTGGCCTTGGTGTACGCCTTCTTGCGGCCGGGGTTGCGGGTGCGCCAGGAGAGGTTCTCCTTGAAGACCGGGCCCAGCATCAGGCCGATCAGGGGGAAGCCCGCCGCGGCCGAGATCAGGTACGCCAGCGAGAGGCCCAGCGTGTAGAGCATGCCGGGCAGCATGAAGTCCTTGGCGTTGCCCGTGATCAGCGCGAAGGCGATGCCGAAGGCGACCCCGAAGACGCCGCTGAAGGCGTGCTTCACGGTGTCCTTGCGGACCAGCCGGACGACGACCAGCAGCAGCGAGACCGCGGCGGCCGCGATCGCCGAGACCTGGAGGTTCTTGTTGATCGTGAAGATGGTCACGAACAACAGGCCGGGCAGGACCGTCTCCACCATGCCGCGCACGCCGCCGAAGGCGTCGAAGAGGGCCGCCTCGGTGACGGCCCGGTCCGCGGGCTCCTGCCGGGGCGCGTCCTCGGGGACCACGTACGGCTGTGCGGCGGGGTCGGGATGGCGGGGTGCGGTCGGCTTGTCGAAGGACGTCACCGGCTACTCCTGTCCGAGCGGTCGGAGTTCGTATTTGGGGTTGAAGAGCACGCGGCGGCCGTGGCTCATGGAGATCCGGCCGGAGGCGATGAGCTTGCGGCCGGGCTCTATGCCCGCGATGGAGCGGCGGCCCAGCCAGACCACGTCCAGGGGCGCGGTGCCGTCGAACAGCTCCGCCTCCAGGGCGGGCACACCGGCGCGCGGACGCAGGGTGACCGTGCGCAGCGTACCGGTCACCTTGACGACCTGCCGGTCGTCGCAGGCCGATATGGGGGTGCAGCCGACGGCGTGGGTGTCCTCCTGGAGCTCCGTGCAGTGCAGGTCCTCCTGGGAGCTGGACAGCCGGTCGAGCATCCTGCGGAACCGCCCGGTCTGCTTCTCGGGACGAGGTACGGCACTCATACCGGAAGCGTACCGGGGTCGGGGCCCGCGGGGTCACCCGCCGTAGTCACGATCTTCCCCGGGCCGCCGGGCCCGGCCGCGCCGGGCACGAGGTCCCGTGGCTACCGCTCGAAGCGGTACCCCATGCCCGGTTCGGTGATGAAGTGCCGCGGATGCGCCGGGTCCGCCTCCAGCTTGCGGCGGAGCTGGGCCATGTAGACCCGCAGGTAGTTGGTCTCGGTGCCGTACGAGGGGCCCCAGACCTCCTGGAGGAGCTGCTTCTGGCTGACCAGCCGGCCGGTGTTGCGCACCAGCACTTCCAGGAGGTGCCACTCGGTGGGCGTGAGGCGTACGTCGCGGCCCTCCCGGTGCACCTTCTTCGCGGCGAGGTCGACGGTGAAGCCCTCCGTCTCGATGATGACGTCGCCCTCCTCGGCGGCGCCGACGGGTTCCGCCCTGCGGACGGCGGCGCGCAGGCGGGCCAGCAGCTCGTCCATGCCGAAGGGCTTGGTGACGTAGTCGTCGGCGCCCGCGTCGAGGGCCTCGACCTTCTCGTCGGAGGTGTGCCGGGCGGAGAGCACCAGGATCGGCACCCGGGTCCAGCCGCGCAGCCCCTTGATGACGTCGACGCCGTCCATGTCGGGCAGGCCGAGGTCGAGCACCACCACGTCGGGGTGGCGGGCGGCGGCGAGCTGGAGGGCGGCGGCCCCGTCGGCGGCCGCGTCGACCTCGTACTTGCGCGCCTTCAGGTTGATCACGAGCGCGCGGACGATCTGCGGCTCGTCGTCGACCACGAGCACCCGGGTCATGGGTTCTTCCTCACTGCTGTCGGGTCATTCGGGGAGTGGTGCGGGGTTGCGGTCATGACAGGACCTGCGCCGGGAAGTCCGGGCGGACCGGGGCTTGGCCGGGCGCGACCTTGAGGGTGAGCACCATGGTCATGCCGCCGCCGGGGGTGTCCTCGGCGGTGAGGGTGCCGCCCATGGCCTCGACGAAGCCCCGGGCGACCGCGAGGCCGAGGCCGACTCCCGCGCCGCGGGGGGCGTCCCCGTACCGCTGGAAGGGTTCGAAGATGCGGCCCTTGCTGTCGTCGGGGACGCCGGGGCCGCGGTCGGTGACGCGGACCTCGACGCGGTCGCCGAGCGCGCTGGCGGCGACGGCGACGGGGACGCCCGGCGGGCTGTACTTGACGGCGTTCTCGACGATGTTCGCGGCGGCCCGCTCCAGGAGGCCCCGGTCGACGGCGACCATCGGGAGGGTTTCGGGGATGTCGAGCTGGACGCTGTCGTCGGGGACGCCGACCAGCGCCATGGGGATGACCTCGTCCAGGTCGGTGACGCGGATGAGCGGGGTGACGGTGCCGGTCTGCAGGCGGGACATGTCCAGGAGGTTGCCGACGAGGTGGTCGAGCCGGTCGGCGCCCTCCTCGATGCCGGCGAGGAGTTCCGCCTCGTCGTCGTCGGACCAGGACACGTCGTCGCTGCGCAGGGAGGTGACGGCGGCCTTGATGGAGGCGAGGGGGGTGCGCAGGTCGTGGCTGACGGCGGCGAGGAGGGCGGTGCGTATCCGGTTGCCCTCGGCCAGCCGGCGGGCCTCCTCGGCCTCGCCGACCAGGCGCTGGCGGTCCAGTACGACGGCGGCCTGGGCGGCGAACGCGGCGAGGACGCGGCGGTCCTCGGCGGGCAGCGGGCGCCCCGACAGGGCGAGCGCCATGTGGTCGCCGACCGGCATGTCCACGTCGGCGTCCTCGGGGCGTTCGGCCGGATTCGGGCCCAGGCTGCCCGCGCAGGTCCACGGCTCGACGTCGCCGGCCCGCTCCAGCAGGGCCACGGACTCCATCGCGAAGGTCTCCCGGACCCGCTCCAGGAGGGCGTCGAGGGTGGTCTCGCCGCGCAGGACGCTGCCCGCGAGGAAGGACAGGATCTCCGACTCGGCGCGCAGCCGGGCGGCCTGGTGGGTGCGGCGCGCCGCCAGGTCGACGACGGAGGCCACGGAGACGCCGACCGCGAAGAAGATGATGATGGCGACGATGTTCTTGGGGTCGTCGATGGTGAGGGTGCGGGTGGGCGGGGTGAAGAAGTAGTTCAGGAGCAGGGAGCCGGCGGCGGCCGCGGCGAGGGCGGGCAGCAGGCCGCCGAGGAGGGCGGCGACGACGGTGAGGAAGAGGTAGAGCAGGACGTCGTTGGCGAGGCCGGGGGCGTTGCTGATGCTGTTGAGCAGGAAGGTCATCAGGACCGGGCCGATCACGCCGACCAGCCAGCCCGCGAGGATGCGGGTGCCGCCGAGCCGGGCGCCGCGGGCGACGGGCAGGCCGCGGCCCTTGGCGGCCTCCTCGTGGGTGACGATGTGGACGTCGAGGTCGGGGCCGGACTCGCGGGCGACGGTCTGGCCGACGCCGGGGCCCAGGATGTACTGCCAGGTCTTGCGGCGGGAGGAGCCGAGCACGATCTGGGTGGCGTTGACGCCCCGGGCGAACTCCAGCAGGGAGCTGGGTATGTCGTCGCCTATGACGTGGTGGAAGCTGCCGCCCAGGTCCTCGACGAGGGTGCGCTGGACGGCCAGCTCCTTGGGGGAGGCGGCGGTGAGGCCGTCGCTGCGGGCGACGTAGACGGCGAGGATCTCGCTGCCGGAGCCCTTGGCGGCCATCCGGGACGCCCGGCGTATGAGGGTGCGGCCCTCGGGGCCGCCGGTGAGGCCGACGACGATGCGTTCGCGGGCCTGCCAGGTGGAGCGGATGTTGTGCTCGCCCCGGTACTGCTGGAGGTACTCGTCGACCCGGTCGGCGACCCACAGGAGGGCCAGCTCGCGCAGGGCGGTGAGGTTGCCGGGGCGGAAGTAGTTGGAGAGGGAGGCGTCGATCTTGTCGGACTGGTAGATGTTGCCGTGCGCCATGCGGCGGCGCAGTGCCTGCGGCGACATGTCGACCAGTTCGATCTGGTCGGCCCGGCGGACCACCTCGTCGGGGACGGTCTCGCGCTGGCGCACGCCGGTTATCGACTCCACGACGTCGCCCAGCGACTCCAGATGCTGGATGTTGACGGTCGATATGACGTCGATGCCGGCCTGCAGGAGGACTTCGACGTCCTGCCAGCGCTTGGCGTGGCGGGAGCCGGGGACGTTGGTGTGCGGCAGTTCGTCGACGAGGGCGACGGCGGGGTCGCGTGCCAGGACGGCGTCGACGTCCATCTCGGTGAAGCGGGCGCCGCGGTACTCGATCGTGCGGCGGGGCACCTCTTCGAGGCCGTGCAGCATGACCTCGGTGCGGGGGCGGCCGTGGTGCTCGACGAAGGCGACGACGCAGTCGGTGCCGCGCTCCACGCGTCGGTGGGCCTCGGAGAGCATGGCGTAGGTCTTGCCGACGCCCGGTGCCGCACCGAGGTAGATCCGGAGTGTCCCGCGTCCCATGGCCTCATTGTCTTCCGAAAGCAGCGGTGCGCGCTGGGGCGAGCGGCTCGGTGAACCCCGTCGCGGCTGCGTGCGCTGCTGTCGACCTTAAGGCCAGCGAAGGGGGCGTTTCGGACAGGGTGCAGGCGGGAGGGGTGCTTTGACGGGATTCTGATGCGGGGCCGCTGGGGGGCGGGGAGCGAGGTGGGGGGGTGCGGGCGGGGGCTGGGAGCCGACCCGGCCGAGCCGGGAGGCGCGACGACGGCTACGGGAGCGGGCCCGCCGAAGGCCGGATCAGGGGCCCGGCGGCCAGCAGGGGAAAACCCGGTGCACACCGAGGGGCGGGACCGGCGGACGCGTAAGTCCGGGACCGGCGGCCATCCGGGGGGGAAGCGGGACCGGTGGCCGTCAAGCCCCGGGGCCGGCTGCCATCGAGGAACCGATGGCCGTCAAGACCCAGGACCGGCTGCCGCCGAGGGGGCGGGGCCCGGAACGCCGAAGCCCGGGACCGGCGACCGCCGAAGAGGCAGGACCGGCGGCTGCCAGGACCCGGGACCGGCGGCCACCGGAAGGAGCATGACCGGCCGCCACCGGGGGGGGCGGCACCGGGGACGTCAAAGCCCGGGCCGGTGGTTGCCCGGACACGGGGGCCGGTGGTGCGCTCGGGGCCCACCGTGAGCGCGGGCCCGCGCTCACGGCACAGGAGTTGCGGGGCCGACTGCGGGAGGGCCCGGGACACGGCGAAGCAGCTGCGGGGGCCGCCCCTGAGAGCGCCCGTGACGTGGCGGAAGTGCCTCGGGGCCCGCCGTGAAGAGGGCCCGCGACGCGGCACAGCCCGTTCCGTTCAGTCGGTCTCGATCATGCGGCCGTCACGCAGCTCCAGCACCCGGTCCGCGAAGCCGAGCAGCTGGGCGTCGTGGGTGGCCACCAGCGCCGTCACCCTCTCGCTGCGGACCACCGCCCGCAGGAGCTCCATGACCGCGAGGCCGGTCTCCGCGTCGAGCTGGCCGGTGGGCTCGTCGGCGATCAGCAGGGCGGGCCGGTTGGCGAGCGCGCGGGCGATGGCGACGCGCTGCTGCTGGCCGCCGGAGAGCTCGGTGGGGCGCTGCGCGGCGTGGTCGGCGAGCCCGACCAGGGAGAGCAGCAGCGCCACCCGCTCCTCGCGCTCCTTGGGGTCGGTCTTGCGCAGCCGCAGCGGCACCCCGACGTTCTCGGCGGCGCTGAGGATGGGGATCAGGCCGAAGGACTGGAAGACGAAGCCGACGCGGTCGCGGCGCATCTCCAGGAGGCCGTTCTCGCCGAGGGAGCCGATGTCGGTGCCGTCGACGACGATGCTGCCGCCGTCCGCCTTGTCGAGGCCGCCGACGAGGTTGAGCAGAGTGGTCTTGCCGGAGCCCGACCGGCCCTTGAGCGCGACCAGTTCACCGCGCGGGACGTCGAAGGAGACGCCGCGCAGGGCGTGCACGGCGGCGGCTCCGGAGCCGAAGGACCGGTGCACGTCCCGCACGCGGACCATGGGGTCCTCCGCCAGTGCCGTGCCCGCCCCCGTACCGGTCGTGGTCTGTGTGCTGTCGGTCATCGTCCGCGTCCCCCGCTCGTACCTACCGCTGACACTCGTACTGCTGTCCGTGCGCCCATTGTCGCCCATGGGTCCGACAGCGGCCCCGCCGCCGCTCAATCTCCTTGATCGGAAGGTGGTTTCGTGCGGTCCGCCCACACCCCGACGTGGTCGGTCTCGGAGCTCAGGCGCACCCGGCCGCGCAGCCCGTACCGCTCGATGTGCTCGCGCGGCAGTTGCAGGCGCCCCACCCGGTCGAGCACGGCGAACAGCTCACCGGGCGTACCGGTCACGTCTGTTCTCCCAGTCGCAGTACGGCGCCCAGCTTGCGGCGTCCGGTGAGCGCGGTCTCCACGGCCACGGCCGCCGCGACCAGCAGCAGGAACCCGCCGCCCAGGACGGCGGTGGCCGCGTGGTCGATGCGCGGTACGGGGTCGAGCGGGCCGCCGGTGAAGCCCCGCAGGTCCAGGGGCGTCGCCGAGCAGCCTGGGCAGCAGGAGCCCGGGCGCGCCGCCGCCGATCATGGCGGCTGAACGGCCGGTGGCCCGCACCCCTTGCGGGAATGCGGGCCACCGGCCGTACGGACGAAAGGAAGGCTCAGCGCACCTCGGTGATCTCCGGCCCCCGCTGCAACTGCCCCATGCCGCCGGAGAAGCGGGACTCCGCCTGCTCCTCCTGCTGGACGCCCTCGGCGACCATCTGCGCGTCGTCGGGCAGCTTCAGGACGATCGGGTCGCGGGGAGCCATCGGCCCCTCGCCCCGGACGACCACGGTGTCCAGGAAGATCTGCTCCAGCACGCCCGCGGCCTCGGGCTGCACCGCGCCCTGCCCGGAGATCACTCCGCGCAGGAACCAGCGGGGCCCGTCGACGCCGACGAAACGCACCAACTGCACACCGCTGTTGCCGTCCGGGAGCTGGACGGGGACCTGCGCGCGCAGCTCCCAGCCGAGCGGGCCCTCGACCTCGTCGATGTGGCCGCCCTGGGAGGTGATGCCGGTGGCGATCTCCTCGCGGACCTCGCCCCAGATACCCTCCTTCTTGGGCGCGGCGAAGGCCTGCAACTGCACGGCGCTGTCGCGCAGGACGACGGTCGCGGCCACGATCGCGTCGCCCGCGACCTCGACGCGCAGTTCCATGCCCTCGACGCCGGGCACGAAGATGCCGCCCAGGTCGACCCGGCCCTCGCCGGGCGAGGAGACCTCGGAGACGTCCCAGGGGCCGTCGGGACGGGGGGCCGGCGGCAGGTTGACGCGCCGCCCCTCGCCCGCCCCGTCCTCTTCGGCCTCGACCTCTTCGGCGACCTGCTCGGTCACGCCCGCCTCGTCCTCGGCGGATTCGCTCTTCTTGCGACGTCCGAACACGTCACTGTCCTTCCCGGTCGGCAACGACCGAAGCGTAGGAGTTCCCGTCCATGGAGGCACCCGTGTCACCCGTGCCGCCCGCCGGGCCGCCCGCCCGGGCGCCCACCGCGGCGTGACCGCCGGTGGACCCGAAGCCCCCTTCGGCCCGCGCCGAGCCGGGGAGTTCCGCGACCTCGTGGAAGCGGACCTTCTCGACCTGCTGGACGACCAGTTGGGCGATCCGGTCGAAGCGCTCGAACCGCACGCTCTCGCGCGGGTCCAGGTTGACCACGATCACCTTGATCTCCCCACGGTACCCGGCGTCCACCGTCCCCGGGGCATTCACGAGCGCCAGACCGCAGCGGGCGGCGAGCCCGGAGCGGGGGTGCACGAACGCGGCGTACCCGTCGGGCAGCGCGACGGAGACACCGGTGGGCAGCACGGCCCGCTCGCCGGGGGCCAGGTCACAGGCTTCGGTGGTGACCAGGTCGGCCCCGGCGTCGCCGGGGTGTCCGTATTCCGGAAGGGGAACTTCCGGGTCCACGCGCCGGATCAGCACGTCCACGGGGTTACGGCTCACGGGTTCACCTCGAAGGCGCGGGCGCGCCTGATCTGATCGGGGTCGGCCATGGCCGCCCGGATCTCCTCCGGACGGCCGTTGTCGATGAAGTGGTCGACCTTGACTTCGATGAAGAGGGCGTCCGCGCGGACCGCGACGGGCCCGTCCGGGCCGCCGATCCGTCCGGTCGCCGTGGAGTAGATCTTGCGGCCGTGCACGGCGGTCACCTCGGCGTCCAGGTGCAGGACCGTGCCGACCGGTACGGGACGTACGAAATCGGTCTCCAGCCGTCCCGTCACCGCGATGACCCGCAGCAGCCACTGCAACGACCCGAGCGTCTCGTCCAGCGCGGTGGCCAGTACGCCGCCGTGCGCGAGGCCGGGGGCGCCCTGGTGGGCGGGCTTGACGGTGAATTCCGCGCTGACCCGCACGCCGGGACCCTCGCCCGCGCGCGCCGCCAGGTGCAGCCCGTGCGGCTGGCCCTCGCCGCACCCGAAGCAGTGCCCGTAGTGCGCGCCGAGCAGCTCGCCGGGGGCCGGGGCGTCGGGGTGGCGGAGGGGGGCCGTGGCGTCGGCCGGGGGCGTCAGGGCCGGGGAGGCGGCCGGGCGTCCGGGAGCGGCCTCCCGGGGGTTGTCAGTACTCACAGGCGCAGACCTTACCCGCGTACGGATACGCAGGTCGCGCCGTGCCAAGCTAAGCGGTATGCAGTCCTACGAAGAACGCCTGACCGCGCCCCGCTCCTGGTGGTTCATCACCGTGCTGGTGGGCATCGCGTGCGGGCTGATGCTGCTGCCGCTGGGCACGTTGCCGATGCTGGGCGCGGTGGTCGCCGGCATCCTGCTGACGGGCGCCCTGGTCAGCAGTTACGGATCGGTGCGGATCAGGGTGGTGGCGGGCTCGCTGGTGGCGGGCGACGCCCGGATCCCGGTGTCCGCGCTGGGCGACGCCGAGGTCCTGGACGCCGAGGAGGCGCGTGCCTGGCGCACGCACAAGGCGGACCTGCGCGCCTTCATGCTGCTGCGCAGCTACATTCCGACGGCGGTACGGATTCCGGTCACCGATCCGGACGATCCGACTCCGTACGCCTACCTCTCCACCCGTCACCCGCAGGCCCTGGCGGACGTGCTGGCGGCCGCCCGCACCGCGAGCTAGTCCTCCGGCTCCTTGCGGTCCGCCTCCAGCTCCCGCAGCTCGCGCGCGTGGTCCAGGGGCGGCAGCTCGGGCAGCGCGTCCCAGGGGACCTGGCGGGTGCGCAGGTCCTTGCGGATGTGCTCGGCGAGCTTCTTGGTGTCGCGGCGGTTCATGACCGCTCCGACGGCGGCGCCGACCATGAACGGCATCAGGTTCGGCAGGTTGCGCACCATGCGCTTCATGATCTGCTGGCGCAGCTCGCGCTTCATCTGTCCGCCGAGCGCCGCGTTCAGCGTGGTGGGCTTGGTGACGTCGACGCCGCGCTCCTCGGCCCAGGAGCCCAGGTAGGCGATGGTGCGCTGCTTGAGGTTGCCGGGCGGGCGCTGTCCGTAGACCTCGTGGAGTTCCGCGATGAGCTTGAGCTCGATCGCGGCGACGCCGGTGATCTCGGCGGCCAGCTCCGCCGGCATGGCGGGCGGCACGGGCATCATGGCGGCCGCGCCGACGCCCGCGCCCACGGTGGAGGTGCCGTTGGCGGCGCCCGCGACGAGCTTGTCGGCGAGCTGCTCGGGGGTGAGCCCCGGGAACTGCTTGCGCAGGGTCGCGAGGTCGCGCACGGGCACACGCGGGGCGCTGTCGATGACGCGGTCGGTGAGGTGGGCGAGGGCGGCCTTCGCGCCTTCGCCGCCCTTGCGGACGCCCTGCCGGAGGGCGGGGACGCCCTTCTTGAGCGTGGGAACGCCCTTTTTGAGAGCCGCCAGGCGCCGGGTCCCGGTCACGGACCCCTTCGAACCGCCGGGCGGGACCGCGAGGTCCTGCCCGCCGCTCTGTACGCCGGCGGCTTCTCCGGGTGCGCCGTCCGCGTCGGGGGATTCCCCGGCGGAGGACGGCACGAGGGCGGAGGACTCGGCGGACGCCTGCGTGGCGTCCGTCGGGCCGGTGCCGCCCGGTTGTGCCTCCGACGCCTTCTTGCGCCGGAAAGGCCGCTTCCTGAACGGTGTCGCGCCAGTCACGGCCGGCCCCGTCCTAGTCGCAGTCGCGGCAGATCGGCTGGCCGTTCTTCTCGCGGGCCAGCTGACTGCGGTGGTGGACCAGGAAGCAGCTCATGCAGGTGAACTCGTCGGCCTGACGGGGCAGCACGCGGACGGACAGTTCCTCGTTGGAAAGGTCCGCGCCGGGCAGCTCCAGGCCTTCAGCCTGCTCGAACTCGTCGACGTCGACGGTCGTGTTCGACTTGTCGTTCCGCCGCGCCTTGAGTTCTTCGATGCTGTCCTCGTTGAGGTCGTCATCGGTCTTACGTGGGGTGTCGTAATCCGTTGCCATGTCGCTCTCCCCCTCTGGGTGGTTGCGGTGTCTCCAGCGCGGTAACGCGTGAGAGGCCGGACTTGTGCCCGACCTGAGGCGGAGATTTTGCCTCACATCAAGGTCTGTTACTCAATCGACACCTCTGACGCACTCCGTGGAGTGATCGTCCGGGATGGCGATCGGGACCGTACACGGTCCGCATGTCGCACCGCCCGTGCGCCATCTCGTGTACTTCCCGTGATCCCACCCCCCGGAAACCCGGACTTTTCCCGGTTTACGAAGGGGCTGTTGATCACGGAGAGTGAGTGGCGGGAAAGTGCGACCTGTGATCGATCACACACGGAACCCCCGGGTTTCCATCCCGAAAATTCCGCTTAAAGCGAACACATTGACGGCTTCACCAGACGTCGCGTCCCCCGTGCCCGAAGGAACTCAGACCGGAAGTGTCACGCGCATGACGAGGCCGCCGCCCTCGCGAGGCTCCGCGATGATACGGCCTCCGTGGGCCCTCGCGACGCTGCGCGCGATGGACAGCCCCAGGCCTACGCCCTTGTCGCTGCCCGTGCGCTCCGTGCGCAGCCTCCTGAACGGCTCGAAGAGGTTGTCGATCTCGTACGCGGGAACCACTGGACCCGTGTTCGACACCACCAGCACCGCCTGTCCGTGCTGGACATCCGTCGTCACCTCGACCCAGCCATTGTCGGCCACGTTGTAGCGCACCGCGTTCTGGACGAGGTTCAGCGCGATCCGCTCCAGCAGCACACCGTTGCCCTGGACCACCGCGGGCATGCGCTCCCCGCGCAGTTCCACGCCCTTGTCCTGGGCCTCGCCGCGGGCCTGGTCGAGGGCCCGGGCGGCGACCTCGGCGATGTCGACGGGCTTGCGCTCGACGATCTGGTTGTCGCTGCGGGCCAGCAGCAGCAGGCCCTCCACCAACTGCTCGCTGCGCTCGTTGGTGGCCAGCAGGGTCTTGCCGAGCTGCTGGAGCTCCACCGGGGCCCCGGGGTCCGAGAGGTGGACCTCCAGGAGGGTCCGGTTGATCGCGAGGGGCGTGCGCAGCTCGTGGGAGGCGTTGGCGACGAAGCGCTGCTGGGCGGTGAAGGCGCGCTCCAGCCGGTCCAGCATCTCGTCGAAGGTGTCCGCCAGCTCCTTCAGCTCGTCGTCCGGGCCGTCCATCTCGATCCGCCGGGTCAGGTCCGTACCGGCCACACGGCGGGCGGTGCGGGTGATGCGGCCCAGCGGCGACAGCACGCGGCCGGCCATCGCGTACCCGAAGGCGAAGGCGATGACGCTGAGGCCGACCAGGGCGAGCAGGGAGCGGTTGAGGAGGTCGTTGAGCGCGTTCTGCCGCTGGTTGCTCATGCAGTCCCGCAGCAGCGTGTTCAGTTGGTCGTTGTTCTGCGCCCGCTCGATGGACGGGCACTGGTGGCTGGTGAGGTCGGCCGGACCCGAGATCTGGAAGTCCGGGTAGGCCGTGCCGTCCCGCAGCGCCTGCGCGGTCAGCAGGTAGATGATCGACAGCAGCAGGATGCCCGCGATCAGGAACATGCCGCCGTAGAGCAGCGTGAGCCGTATGCGGATCGTGGAGCGGATCCACGGGAAGGCGGGTTCGGGCTGGCGGGGGTCCCAGGAGGGTTTGGGCGGTGCTGCTGGTGGGGCGGGTGTGGTCTTCACCGCCGCCTCAGATCCGGTAGCCCGAGCCGGGCACCGTGACGATGACGGGGGGCTCGCCGAGCTTGCGGCGCAGGGTCATGACGGTGACCCGTACGACGTTGGTGAAGGGGTCGGTGTTCTCGTCCCACGCCTTCTCCAGGAGCTGCTCCGCGGAGACCACCGCGCCCTCGCTGCGCATCAGCACCTCGAGGACCGCGAACTCCTTGGGCGCGAGCTGGATCTCCCGGCCGTCGCGGAAGACCTCGCGCCGGTTGGGGTCGAGCTTGATGCCGGAGCGCTCCAGCACGGGCGGCAGCGCGACGGTGGTACGACGCCCCAGGGCGCGCACGCGGGCGGTCAGCTCGGTGAACGCGAAGGGCTTGGGCAGGTAGTCGTCGGCGCCGATCTCCAGGCCTTCCACGCGGTCGCTGACGTCGCCGGAGGCGGTGAGCATCAGGACGCGGGTGGGCATGCCCAGCTCGACGATCTTGCGGCAGACGTCGTCGCCGTGCACGAGCGGGAGGTCGCGGTCCAGGACCACGACGTCGTAGTCGTTGACG
Source organism: Streptomyces sp. NPDC088745 (assembly GCF_044751045.1). Classification (NCBI taxonomy): domain Bacteria; kingdom Bacillati; phylum Actinomycetota; class Actinomycetes; order Kitasatosporales; family Streptomycetaceae; genus Streptomyces; species Streptomyces sp. NPDC088745. Next base: position 152,546 of record NZ_JBIVLB010000004.1, on the reverse strand, counting down.
CCGATCCGCTCCAGGGCGGCGGCGCCGTCGTACACGACGTCGACGGCCATGGCCTCCCGGCGCAGTCCGGTGGCCACCGCATCGGCGAGCAGCTGCTCGTCCTCGACGACGAGTACGCGCACGTCGGGTCCTTCCTGTGGTGCCCGCGGATACGTCCCGCGGGCAGGGGTGTGTGGACCCCCATCCTGCCCGTTTCGGCCGTAAACCGGCTGTAAGACGGCTTGCGGGGGACTCCCGGCACGGTGGCGGACGCCCCGGCGCGGCCGCGACGTCCATGATTCCCGGGGAAGTTGAGGTTTCTCCTCCGCCGGCTCTGGGGAGGACGTCTAAACACCCGCGATCACGCCCCGTATGTGGCGCGCCACAGCCCGCTCAGTCCCCCGGGACGGTCCAGAGGGGATGCGCCGATGCCGACGGGGGTGCGTGTGATCGAACCACCCTCGGCACACCCCCGTGCCACCGACCCATGACGAGGGGGCGCACCCATGGACGCTTTCACCACCAGTCTTCTGAAGCGGATAAAGGACACCGAGTCGGACCTCTTCCGGGCCCGGGAGGCCGGCGACGACTTCCTCGTGGACGTCGAGCAGGAAGAGCTCAACGACCTGCACCAGCTCGCCGCCGAACACGGCGTGGAGATCGACATGGCCGCGTAGGCGGTACGCCCATGGACGGAGGGGCCCGTTCCGGTACGTCACCGGGACGGGCCCCTCCGTCATGCCGGGCGGCGCGTCAGTCGTGCCAGGCGCCCAGATCCTCCAGCAGGGCCCGGAGCGGGGCGAAGACGCCCGGGGACGCGGCGACCGTCAGTTCCGGGGAGGCCGGGACGCCGGGGCGGCCGCCGGTCAGGGCGCCCGCCTCCCGGGCGATCAGGTCACCGGCCGCGTAGTCCCAGGGGTTGAGCCCGCGCTCGTAGTAGCCGTCGAGGCGTCCGGCGGCGACGTCGCACAGGTCGACGGCCGCGGACCCGCCGCGCCGGATGTCCCGGAAGCCCGGGATCAGCCGCCCGGCGATCTCCGCCTGTCGCTTGCGGCGCTCGGCGAGGTAGCCGAAGCCGGTGCCGATCAGCGCCTGATCCAGGGCAGGGGAAGGGCGGACGGAGAGCTTCCGCTCCACCCCGGCGGGCCCGTCGCAGTACGCGCCGCCGCCGAGCACCGCCCGGTACGTCTCCCGGCGCATCGGCGCCTCGACGACGCCGACCAGGGTCTCGCCCCGGTACTCGGCGGCGACGGAGACGGCCCAGGTGGGCAGCCCGTACAGGTAGTTGACGGTGCCGTCGAGCGGGTCGACGACCCACCGCACCCCGCTGCTGCCCTCGGTCGCGGCGCCCTCCTCCCCCAGCACGCCGTCCTCGGGCCGCCACTCGGCGAGCAGCCCGGTGATCAGTTTCTCGGCGGCGAGGTCCATCTCGGTGACGACGTCCACGGAGCTGGACTTGGTCGCCGCCACCCCGAGGTCGTCCGGCCGCCCGTCGCGCAGCAGCTCCCCGGCCCGCCGGGCCACCTCCAGGGCGACCCCGAGAAGTTCGGTCTTCAAGGTCTCGTCGTTCACGTCTCTCCCAGGGGACGGTCCGCGCCCCGTCAGGGGCGCGGGGCTGTGTCGATGTGCGGCTCCGCCGCGTGGGCGCGGCCGGCCGCCGCGAACCCGCACGGAACCGGCGGCCGCGCGGCGAGCGCCTGCGGGAGGGGCCGGGGCGGGGAGGGGACCCCCCCCCCCCCCCCCCCCCCCCCCCCCCGGGGGGGCGCCCCCCCCCCCCCCCGGGCGGGGCGCCCCGGCGGGCCGCCACCCGCCCGGCCCCCCGGGGGGGGCGGG